>JACZJQ010000137.1 GCA_014860455.1 Bryobacteraceae bacterium
GTGTGTGCCGAGCATGTTCGACAGCTTGGGGGTGAAAGTCCCCTTCACAGCCTGATGGAGGCGAAGTGATAGCGAAGCGCAAGGGCGTCGTCGTGAGGCGGGGTCTGAAAGAAGCGTGGAGCAAACGTACGAGCCGATGTACAAGAACCGGATTTGAGGCATACGGTGCCGGACGAGCGGGCACGTGACCGCGAAGTCCATATCCATCAAGGGCACTGGTTGTAAATTCGGCGGTTGCGTGCGGAAGGCGGTCGAGCTTACCTCGGGAGATCTGCTGTTTGTCCCGGAATCGGGACTGAGGGTGGAGCGATCCATCCTGACGGGGCGGCAGAAGTCAGCAGCGGGCGTAGTAGTTCGGCAAGGGATGAAGGCCCAAACGGTCCTCCGCAAGGAGGGTAAAGGGAGCGGTGAGTAGGCAGCGCGACTCATGGACGACAGGCGGCAGAACAACCAGCTAGTGTTGGCCTTCATGGAGGAGTATAGGGGTGAAGCCCCGAACGGCCTCCAGGAAGGGACCGAATCGTTTGCGGGAAAGCGCGGGATCGAAAGCCCGGCCATCGCCGAACAGTTGATGGAGGAAGTCTGCGGGCGGGAAAACTGCAAGCAGGCATTGAAACGAGTCAAGGCCAACAAGGGAAGTGCTGGTGTGGACGGGATGAGCGTCGAGCAGTTGCCAGAGTACCTGAAACAGCATTGGCCAGCCATTCGGCAACAGCTGTTGAGCGGAACCTATAAGCCGCAGCCGGTGAAGCGGGTGGAAATCCCGAAGCCGGAGGGAGGGGTGCGCAAGCTTGGCATCCCGACGGTGCTGGATCGGTTTGTCCAGCAGGCGGTGATGCAGGTTCTGCAAGGCAGGTGGGACCGGACGATTTCCGATCACAGCTACGGGTTTCGGCCCGGACGCTCGGCACATCAGGCGGTGGCAGGGGCGCAGCAATACATGGCCGAAGGCTATCGCTGGTGCGTGGACTTGGACCTGGAGAAGTTCTTCGACCGGGTTTCGCACGACAAACTGATGGCCAGAATCGAGACCAGGGTCAGCGACCGGCGGATGCTGAAGTTGATCCGGACGTTTCTGAAAGCCGGAGTGATGGAAAGCGGGCTGGTGAGTGCGGTCGATGAGGGGACGCCACAAGGCGGTCCTTTATCGCCCTTGCTCAGTAACATCGTGCTCGACGAGTTCGACCGGGAGTTGGAGCGGAGAGGTCTTCGATTCGCGCGGTACGCGGACGACTGTAATGTGTACGTTCGCAGCCGGCGGGCCGGGGAGCGAGTGATGGCGAGCATAACGCGATTCATCACGGCGAAGCTCAAGCTCAAGGTGAATGAACGGAAGAGCGCGGTGGCGCGACCATGGGAGCGCAAGTTTCTGGGCTTCAGCTTCACGGCCGGGCAGCAGCCGAAGCGGCGGATTGCGCCGAAGGCGGTGGGCCGGTTCAAGGAGCGGGTTCGAGAACTGACGCGCCGGACGCGGGGCGTGAGCACGCAACGGATGGCAGAGGAGCTGTCGCGATACTTACGGGGCTGGCTCGGCTATTTCGGCAAGTGCGAAACGCCTTCGGTGCTGCAAAGCCTGGAGGAGTGGACCAGGCGCAGACTGAGATCTGCGATCTGGAAGCAGTGGAAGCGAGGACCGGTGCGGTTTGCTGAACTGCGGAAGCGGGGAGTGGGCAAAGATCTCGCTGCGCAAACAGCGGGCAGTGCTCACGGCCCGTGGAGGCTGGCGAACAGCCCGGCGCTCAATATCGCACTGCCGAATGCCTACTTCGACTCGCTCGGGATTCCGAGACTGACTGTAGGCGGATAGCTCAACCCGCCGAACCGCCGGATGCGGACCCGCATGTCCGGTGGTGTGGGAGGGGAGGAGCCGCGAGGCTTCCCCCTATCCCGATCTACCGCGGGGTCCGGACTATTTCAACGCCTTCTTCATGTCGTGTTCTACCTGCTTGAAGCCGGCCGGGACCGAGAACTGTGCGCCGTCGACGGCGGCGGTGGAGAAGTTGCGAGACTCGACGGTGACTTCCATCAGCGCCGATGGCTTTTGCGGCTGGGCCTGGGCCTGCGCCTGTTCCTGCGGCGGAGGAGGAGGCGGCTCCTGCTTCTTACGGCGGCCAAACCCGCCCAACGCGCCCCCGGCCAGACCGCCGAAGCGGCCGGCAGCACGAGAGACCTGAGACGAAGCCGAATTCTCAGCCGAGCGGCGGGCGCTTTCCGATGCGGCTTCACCCACGTTCGGCATCTCCGGCATTTCTCCGCCGGCGCCGCCAGGCATGCCGCCCGGACCCTGCATCGATGTGACCTGGAAGACCGGGACGCCTTCGAGTTTCGAGGCTTCCTTGATCATCTTGGCCATGGCTTCGCTATAGCCGCGCTGGCCCATCATCATGGGATTGTTCATCATGCCCGGCGCCCAGCCCATCTTTTCAGCCATTTTGGCGTAGAACTGCTGGACCTGCTCATAGCCGGCGATGCGCGGCGCCATCCACATGTCGGAGACCATTTCCATATTGACGGTCTGGCCGCTGGACTGGTCTTTGATCATCGTGGTGAGCTTCATGATGTACTGCTTGGTGGCCATGCCTTCGATCGTCTTGGCCTGGCCGGTCTGGTCCACCTTGACGTCGAAATCCATCTGGGCGTTCTCAGCGCCCTTCTGCTGCGACATCTTGTCGGTCAGGGCCTTGAGGGCCTGGCGGTACTCGGCGAAAGTGATGACCGAGTATTTCTTGTCCTTGAGGTCGATGCTGGTCATGGTTTCGGCATCGAGGTCGACGATGCTGATCGAATCCTGGGAAACCGTCGCCAGTTTGTTGCCCTTGAGCAGGATGCGGCTGGTTTGCGGCTGGGTGGCCTTTCCTCCTCCAGGGACCATCTTCATCATCCGAAGCATAGAACCGCCGGTCATCGTGGAGACCTGGTCGTAGCTGAAATCGGCCCAAGCGGGCATGACAAGCGCGGCGAGGGCCGCAGCCAAGAGTTTCATTTTCATGGTGGTTCGAACACCCTCCATTCACTGAGAGTAGTGAATTTGGCGGTGGAGTACAATAGCCCTACTGGAGTAGCAAGTGGCAGAAGAACTTGTCGTCCGTCCAAGCCTGCGCAGAGCGAAACTGACGCTCGTGCTGGCATTTATAATTCTGTGCGCGACCTTCTACGCCTGGTGGCTGTTCCGCGAACACGTCGCCTGGTGGGTGGTGGTTGTCGGCGCGTTTCCATTTCTGGCCCCGGTGCTGGCCTGGATCGACCACCGCAGGACTTGCCTGACGGTTTCGGGTCGCATCCTGAGCTACCACCAGGGCTTCATCGCCACCTCGACCGAGCGTATCGACTTGTCGAAGGTGCAGAACGTAAAGGTCGAGCGCACCCTGGTCGACCGTATCTGGGGCGTGGGGACGCTGGTGATCGAAACCGCCAGCGAATCCGGGCGCCTGGTGATGCAATACGTGGACTCGCCGACGAAGGTGGCCGACAAGATCGTTGCGGCCGGCGCAAGGATCGATTCTGAAGGAAAACAGGACGTATGAGTGAATTCCTAACGGGCAAGACGGCTGTGATCAGCGGCGCGAGCCGGGGCCTGGGCAAGGCGATGGCGGCGGCGCTGGCTGCCGAAGGCGTCAAAGTGGCCCTGGTCGCCCGCGACTTGGCCAAGCTGAACGAGGTAGCCGGCGAGATCCGCGCCCAGGGCGGATGCGTGGAGGTGTTTGCCGCGGACCTGACCCGTGAAGACGACGTCAACTCGCTGGAACGGGCAGTCACGGAAAAGCTGGGTAAGGTCCAGATCCTCATCAATAACGCCGGTGTGAATCTGCGCAAGCCGCTTGTGGACTTCACGCTCGCCGAGTGGCGCGGCGTGATGGACGCCAACCACACCAGCGCTTTCCTGATGTGCCGGGCCTTCGTCCCGCACATGAAAGGGACGGGCTATGGCCGAGTGATCAACCTGACCTCGATCATGAGCCACATCTCGCTGCCCGAGCGGGCTGCGTATTCATCAAGCAAAGCCGCTTTGCTCGGGCTCACCCGCGCTCTGGCCCTGGAACTGGCCGGCGACGCCATCACCGTGACCGCCATCAGCCCCGGACCCTGTTCTACAGAGATGAACGCCCCGATCCTGAACGATCCGGAGTGGAACGCATCGTTCCTGGCCAAGATCCCTGTGCATCAGTGGGGCCGGCCACAGGACATCGGCGCGCTGGCTGTCTTCCTTTGCTCTGAGGCGGCGGCGTTCATCACAGGGACCGACATTCTGATAGACGGAGGCTGGACAGCGCAGTGAACCGCAGACAAGCGCTGGCCGCCTTGCCCGCCCTGCTGGCTGGCTGCGGGGGCTCGAAAAAGAAACGCATCGCGGTGATCCCGAAGTCCACCGCCCACCTGTTCTGGGTTTCGGTCCAGGCCGGAGCGCTGGCGGCGGCGAAAGAGCGTGACGCCGAAATCCTTTGGAACGGTCCAGCCACGGAATCCGATTACAGCCGGCAAATCCAGATCGTCGATTCAATGATCGCCCAGCGCGTGGACGGCATTGCGATCGCGGCGGCTGAACGCAAGGCGCTGGTGGGCGTTGTTGAACGCGCGGTGGCATCGGGCATCCCGGTGGTGGTCTTTGACTCCGGCCTTGACTCGCAGAGCTACCTGTCGTTTGTGTCAACCGACAACTACGAAGGCGGCAAACTCGCCGCCCGCCATCTGGCACAGCTGATCGGTGGCAAGGGCGATGCCGCCATCATCATGCACGCCCCGGGCAGCTTCTCGACAATGGACCGCGAACGCGGCTTCCGCGACGCCATCAAGGAGGAATTTCCCGCTATCCGTATCGTCGCCGAACAGTTCGGCATGGGTGACCGTGCCAAGGCCCGGGCCTCGGCGGAGAACATCCTGGCCGCGCACGACGGTCTGCATGCCCTCTTCGCATCCACCGAGCCGGCCTCGGCGGGCATCGCCCTGGCGCTGCGGGCAAGGGAGAAGGCGGGAAAGGTGAGGTTTGTCGGCTTTGATTCAAGCGACGCTATGACCGACGACATGCGCACGGGCGTCCTCAATGCCACCGTCGTGCAGGACGCGTTCAAGCTGGGCTATGAGCCGGTCAGAATCCTCATCGAAAAGGGGCAGGGCAAGACGCCGCCGAAGCAGCTCGATCTGCCGGCCCGCCTGGTGACGGCCGCGGACCTGGACAAACCCGAGATCCGTGAACTGTTGAAGCCCGACCTGAAGAAATACCTATAGCGCTTCGGCGTCAGGCGGCGCCAGCAGCCGGTCGTAGAGGTACAACAGCAAGGTTGAGACGAACCCGATGCCGGCGACGATGTAGAACATCTCCGCCGGCCGCCGGTCCAGGCGGATGAAGTGCTCCACAAGCCAGGTGCCGAGCCTGCCGGCGATAAAGGAGCCGATGGCGATAGGCAGGAAGGCGAAGCCCATGAAGGTGCCCACCTGATCGCGCGGCGCTAGCCGCCCCACGTACTCATAGAACCGCGGGGCTTGCAGCGCCTCGCCGATGGCGAAGACAAACAGAGCCGCGATAGAGGCCCAGACAGTCTGCGACCAGGCCATGATGAGCCACGACGCGCTGGCGATAAGGAAGCCGAGAGTCATGGCGTTCATGGCGCGCATCTTCTTGGCGAACGCCGTCAGCGGCACGCTGAGCAGAATGATCGTCCAGGCATCGACGGTCTCCAGAATTTCGAACCGCTTGAAATCCAAGACCTCGTCAATATAGAACGGCAGAGAATAGAAGATCTGCCAGAACATGATCCAGAAACCCGAGAAGATGACCAGGAAGGTGACGAAGCGTAAGTTGCGGAAGACCAGCAGCATGTCTCCGAAGACCTTGCCGAACGAGCGGCCCTGACCCTCCGCGCCGCCGTCGGGCTCGCGGAAAAACAGCAGCGTGCCGCCCAGCATCAGTGCGGACGTGGCGGCGGACATAACGAAGACATATTCGATGCCGATTTCCGAGCGCACCATGGATGCCAGGATGGGGCCGATGGCTCCGCCGAGGTTGACCAGGGCGTAGTAGATGGAAAAGCCGAGGGCCCGGTAGTCGGGTTTGGAGGTGCGTTCGACCGTGCCGACGATGCAGGGCTTGATGAGCGAACCGCCGGCGGCGGTGAGGATGAGCACGGCGGCCATGTAACCGGTCTTGCCGATCGAGGCGGTGATGGCCTCGCCGGCGGGCATTCCGCCGAGGCCGATCAGGAAGTAGCCGAGCGAGAAAAAGGCGAAACAGGTGGCCAGAGTGCGTTTGAAGCCGTAACGGTCGACGAAGACGCCGGCCACGATCGGCAGTGACCAGGTGAGTCCGGCGAACATGCCGATCAGCCAGCCGACCGAAGGCAGATCGAGGCCGATCTTGTTGGCAAGATAGAAGCTCAGGATGGCCTTGGAGCCATAAAAGGCCAGCCGTTCAAAGAGTTCGAGGACGTTCGCGATCCAGAACACGGGGGAGAATCCGGTCCGGATCTTCTGGATGGTGCTTTCACTCTGCGCCAAGAAAACTCTCCTGGGATTCAACTCCGCCTGAAGGGGGAAACGGATCTCAGAATAGCACGGGCGCGGCGGCGGCCCCTCGCGGCTTGCCACAAGCCCGGCCGTGCGTGCTTAAAATATAACCTTGGACCTTATTGTCAGGCCCGGCGCCGGTTTCGATCGCTGCGCGCTGTCCGTTGCGAGGGCTCGGGTCTGGCGGGCCGCGGGCAGAATCGGCTATGCGGCTGGCGGCGGGCTCCGGTGATCGAGGACAGATGCTAGAGACGCGCATTCTCGTGGCGGCGGGCGAACCGGCGATCGTGTCGCAACTGCTGGCGAGCCTGGAGGCGATGGGATGCGGAGAGGTGCGGCACACCTCATCGTCCGGCGGCGCCATCAGCATTGTGTCGGCGTGGAAACCGAGCCTGGTTCTGATGGACATCGAGTTGGACGGCTCCGGCGGAATTGAAGCCGCCGCCGGGATCCAGGCCATCGCCGACGTGCCGATTGTCTACCTGGCGAGCCGGGTGCAGGACGCCGCAAGCCAGCAGGCTCTGAACACCTCTCCCTATGGCTACCTGCTGAAGCCGGTGTCTGACAGGGAACTGGCCGCCACCATCCGCATGGCGCTTCAACGTCACTTGCTGCATTGCCAACTGCGGGATCGCGAGCAGGAGTTGCGGACGCTGGTAGCCAACGTGCCGGGGATCGTCTACCGCTGCGCTCTGGATCCGCCGTGGCCGATGTCGCAGATGAGCCATGGGGTTCTGGAGATGACGGGCTGGAGGGCCGAGGATTTTCTCGAGGGGAGGATTCATTGGTCCGATATCGTGCACCCTGATGACCTGGAATCGCTCGACCGGGACGTTGCCGGCGCCGTTGATGCCCGGCAGCCGTACCACGTCGTTTACCGCATCGTCCACAAGGACGGCCAGATCCGCTGGGTGGAGGAATCGGGCCGGGGCGTGTGCATCGAAGGCGACAGGCCGGACCATCTGGACGGGATCCTGATGGACATCACTGAGAGCCGGTTGCAAAGCCGGGCCGCGGCAGCCGCGCATGCAGAACTGGAGGCGATATACTCCAGCGTCCCGATGGCGTTGATGGTAGTGGAAAAGGACCGCCGCGTGACGAAGTTGAATCAGGCGGCCCATGGCTTGGCGGATCCGGCCGAAGACGCCAGGCCAAGTTCAAGAGCGGGAGAGGTGTTCAAGTGCCTCAACGCGCTGGATGATCCGCGCGGCTGCGGGTTCGGAACGAACTGCCAGTTCTGCGCGATCCGGGATGCAGTGAACCGAACCAGCGAGGACGGCCGGCCGCGGCATTTCATCGAGGCCTGGCTGCCGGTGGAGACGGAAGAGGGCGTCGAGCAACGATGCCTGCTGATATCGACGACGCGGCTGGACACGGGCTTGGAGCCGCGAATCCTGGTCTCGGCGCAGGACATCACGGGCCGGGAAGGCGCGCGTCTGGCGTTGGAGAAGAGCGAGGAGAAGTACCGCACGCTGTTCGAGAACATGCTGGACGGGTTTGCGGTGCACCAGATCATCACAGACGATGAGGACCGGCCGTGCGATTACCGGTTCCTGTCGGTGAACCCGGCGTTTGAATCGGTCACGGGGTTGAAGGCCGGCGAGATCATGGGGCGGCGGGTGCTGGAGGTGATGCCCGGCCTGGATGCTTACTGGATTGAGACCTATGGCAAGGTGGTGCTCAGCTGCGAGCCGGTCCGATTCGAGCGCTGGGTGCCGGAGTTGAATAAGTGGTTCGACGTCTACGCGTTCGCATTGGATGGGATGCGGTTCGCCACGGTGGTCCGCGACACGACGGAGAGAAAGATCGTCGAACTGCAGTACCAGGGCGTGTGGGAGAGGTCGATTGACCCGATGCGGCTGGTGGACATGGACGGGCGGTTTGTCAGGGTGAATGACGCGTTCGTGCGTTTGTTCGGCAAGCCGCGGGAGGAGTTGATCGGCGAGCCGTTTGACTGCATCTACGATGAGAAGTTGAGGCCGTTGCTGCGGCGGCGGCTGGAGGCGCTGAAGACGCGCGAGGTCGTCGAATTGCGTGAGGAGGTGAGGGCGGAGTTGTGGGACGGCCGCCAACTGTGGCTGGATATCTCGACGGGCATCATCGAAATCGGGAGCGCGCAGATGGTGCTCTCGATCATGCGGGACGTGACCGAGAGGCGCCGCAATGAAGAGAATCTGGTGAAGAGCGAGCGGCGATTCGCGCAGGCGGCGGAATCGACGCGGGAGATGATCTGGGAGGTGGATCAGAGTGGACTTTACACCTATGTCAGCGATGCGGTAACTCGGATGCTGGGCTACAGCCCGGAGGAGATTGTCAACAAGATTTACTACTACGACCTGCATCCGGAGCAAGGCCGCGAGGAGTTTAAGGCCACCACTCAGGCGATGTTCGGGCGGGGCGAACCGTTCCGGAGCTTCATCAACAAGATGACGGGTAAGGATGGGCGCGTGATTGAGGTGGCCACCAACGCCGCGCCGGTGTTCTTGAAAGACGGGCGACTGCTTTGCTATCAGGGCACAGACCGCGACGTCACCGAGGAGAGGCAGGCCGAAGTGCGGCTTTTGCAGGCCGGGAAGATGGAATCGGTGGGCCGGCTGGCGGGCGGGGTGGCGCACGACTTCAACAATCTGCTGACGGTGATCAACGGCTACGGGCAACTGGCGCTGGACCGCGTGGGCGTGGACCATCCGGTGCGCGCGCACCTGGAGGAGATCTGCAAGGCGGGCGAACGCGCGGCGAGCCTGACCCGGCAACTGCTGGCTTTTGGCAGGAAGCAGGTTCTGAACCCGAAGCTGCTGGAACTCAATGAAGTGCTGATGGGGATGGACCCGATGATCGGGCGGCTGGTGGGCGAGGACATCGCACTGAGGCTGGATCCGAATCCGGATGCGGTGGAGATCTACGCGGATCAGGGCCAGGTGGAACAGGTGGTGATGAACCTGGTGGTGAACGCGCGCGATGCGATGCCGGAAGGCGGGGAACTGACCATTCGCACAGAGTGCGCGGAATGGGACGACAGACGAGCGGCCCAGCACCCCGGCGCCGCCGCCGGGCGGTATGCGGTGCTGTCGGTGAGCGACACGGGCACGGGGATGGACGAGGCGACGCGGCAACGGGTGTTCGAGCCGTTCTTCACGACGAAGGACGTGGGCCAGGGGACGGGGCTCGGCTTGTCGATCGTGCATGGAATTGTGGAGCAGAGCGGCGGGTTTGTGGAGATCGAAACCGCGCCAGGAAAGGGAACCACGTTCACTGTCTACTTCCCGTCGGCGGAGTCTCCGGACAGGAATCGGGATGCAGCGCCGGCGGCGCGGGCAGGGACGGGGCGGGAGACGGTGCTGGTGGTGGAGGACGAAGTTGAGGTGAGGAAGTATGCGGCCCAGGTCCTGGCGGCGTTGGGCTATAGAGTGATCCAGGCCGAGAGCGCCGGACAGGCGCTGCTGCTGTGCGAGAAGGCGAGCAAGCCGATTGACCTGCTGTTGACCGACGTCGTCATGCCCCTGCTCAACGGCAAGGAACTCGCGGCGCGCCTCAGGCCGCTGCAGCCGGACATCCGCATCCTCTATATGTCGGGCTACGCCGACGATTCCCTCACCCGCGAGGATCTGGCGGAGCAGGGCGCTCACTTCATCCAGAAGCCCTTCGGACCGAATCAACTGGCCGAGGCAGTGCGCGCCGCGCTGGACCTGACACGGCCAGGCTGAAAATCAGGGCCAGATGGGCAGGACACGGCGCTTGCCCATCGGGTCGATGTCAAAGGCCGTGGCGTGTTTCTTCCGCGCCTGGGCGCCGCGAACCATCGACAGGCCTTCATAGAACTGCAGGTAGGGAAAAGCGGAGACCCCGCCGCGGAGGAATTCGTAACACTGCACCGAGCGCCGCCAGGCCTCCATGTCATCGGAAGTGTCCACGTAGAGATAGGGTTGGAAGGCTTCCGGGTCCTCCCAGTTTTCGGCATAGACGATGGAACGCACGCCTTTCCAGCCGCCGACGGCGGCGAGCAATGCGGCGTGGTTGGCGATGACGTAGGCGGCTTCGTGATCGGGGTGGATGCTGTGCTTCCAGTGGGTGACGATGTGGGTGGCTTTGACGTCGCTGATCACCTGGGCGACGAACTCTTCTGTCTCCTTGCCGGGTCTCAATGAGGCGTCGGTCCACGTCCCGAAGCGCGCCTCGGCGCCAAGCGCGGCGGCGGCCGCGATGGCCTCCGCGCGTTTCTGGCTGGCGTAGTCAGCGGCGGATTTGCGGGGGTGGCCGTTCTCGCCAAGGGTGAGGTGAAGCAGGACGACCTTCGCGCCCACGCGCGAAGCCCGGGCCAGGGCCGCGCCGGCCGAGACCTCCATGTCGCCGGCATGGCCGCCGATGGCCAGCACGACGGTCTGCTGGGCGGCCAGCGGCCCGCAGGCGAAAACCAGAAGCAGGGCAATCTGTTTGATCATGACCTTCTCACTTCACTTCATCCTGGCATAGCATCAAAGGGTGAAGACGACACTCGCCCTGATGGCCGCATTGCTCGGCGCGGCGCTGGCTGCGCCGGCCCAGACCAATGAGTTCTTCCCCATGGCGGCCTGGTATGGCGGAGGGAAGGCGCGCGCGCCGATGCTCGAACGCGGAGCGAGGGCGAAGAAAGAGATCTGGCGCAAGGACGTCCAGAAGATCAAAGCGACAGGCTTCAACACCGTCCGCGCCTGGATCGACTGGGCATCCGGCGAACCCGTCGAAAAGCAGTACAACTTCGAGACGCTGGACGTCCTGCTGGAACTGGTCGAGGAAGAGGGGCTGAAACTCTTTGTCCAGGTCTACATGGACTCCGCGCCGCAGTGGGTTGGCGACAAGCATCCGGATGCGAAATTCGTCTCCGCCGGCGGCGAGGTGATTGAACCGGAGTCGTCGCCAGGCTATTGCCGCGACCACGCGGGCGTGCATCAGCTTGACGCCGCGTTTTATGAAGCTCTCGCCCGCCGCGCCTCGCGCAGCAAGGCCTTCATCGGCTGGGATCTGTGGAGCGAGCCTCATGTGATCAACTGGGCCAACCCGACCTATATTCCCCGTCCCGAGTTCTGCTTCTGCAAGCACACCAAGGCGCGGTTCCGCACGTGGCTGAAGAAGAAGTACGGCACGCTGGATGCGCTGAACGAGGCGTGGTACCGGCGCTATACGTCGTGGGAGCAGGTGGAGCCGAACCGGCTGTCGACGATCCTTTCCTACACCGATTACATCGACTGGAAGACGTTTATCGTGGATAAGCTGGGCGAGGATCTGCGTGATCGCTACGAGGCCGTCAAACGCGGCGCGCCGCATACGATCATCACCAGCCACGCCGCCGGAGTGGGTCTGTTCGCGTCGCCGCACTATTGGGAAGGCCAGTCAGACGACTGGACCATGGCGAAGCAAGTGGACTACTACGGGACATCGTTTTATCCGAAGCATTCGGCGTTCGTCGATCGCGACGTACCGTGGCGCGCGGCGCTGATGGACTTCACACGATCATTCGGTTTCGGCGACGGGCGCAAGGGATTCTATGTCGGCGAACTGCAAGGCGGATTCGGCACGATCGCCTTGAACGTGAGCCCGACGGTGACGCCGGCCGACCTGCGCATCTGGACGTGGACGGCGCTGTCGCGCGGTGCCAAGGGCATCAACTATTACGCCTGGTATCCGATGAGTTCGGGGTATGAGTCGGGCGGATTCGGCTTGAATGAACTCGATGGCACGGTGACGGAACGGGCCAGGGAAGCCGGCGCGATTGCGCGTGTCGTGGACCGCAATCAGAAGCTGTTCCTAGATGCGCGTCCGCCGAAGGCCGAAGTCGCAGTCGTCTACAATCCGCTGTCGCACTTTGTCGGCGGACGGCAACGGGCGGCGGTCTATGGCGGGCCGCAGGGCGAGGTCGCAGGCATTGAGCGCGATTCGTGGATCGGCATCCACCGGGCGCTGTTTCCGAAAAACGTCGCGCTGGACTATGTCCACATCGACCACATGACGGCCGCGTCGCTGCGGCAGTACAAGCTGGTCTACTTCGCTTATCCGCTGATGATGCCCGAGGCCGCTGCGAAGGTGCTGCGGGCTTATGTGGAGGCCGGCGGAGCGCTGGTGGCCGAGGCGCGCATGGGTTGGAACAACGAACGCGGCATGGCCGCCGACCGCATCCCCGGCATGGGGCTGTGGGAGGTGATGGGCTGCCGCGAAAGCGAGATCAGCACTGGCGACAAGGGCCGTGCGGAGTTGCGCTGGACCAGTGCTGCTTTTCCAGGAATGAAGCCGGGCGACGCCATTCCGGCGCGCTGGTATGAGGAGGCGCTGGCGCCGATGAACCCGAATGCGAAAGTGGTGGCCGAGTTCGCCGGCGGGCGTGCGGCGGCGGTGGAGTCGAGGTTTGGCAAGGGCAAGACGCTGACGCTCGGCTCGTATGTGAGCGCGGCGTACTTCACTGCGCCCAGCGACGCCGCTGCGCGTTTCTTCACCGGCCTTCTCGAATGGGCCGGCGTGGCGTTGCCCGTTGAGACGATGGCGAAGGACTTGGAAGTGCGCTATCTCGAAGCGGGCCCCGACCGCCTGGTCTTCGTGTTCAACCACTGGAAACAGCCCGTTGACGCGCCGGTCTCGATCCGTCTGGGCGCGGGCGAATGGTCGGCTGTCGATCTGGTGACCGAAAGGCCGGTGGCTTTGGAACGAGCCGGAGCTGCGATCCGGTTCCAGACGAAGCTGGGACTGGATGGGGTGCTGGCGCTGAAGATCAGCCGCAAGTAAGTCGGCATTCCGGGAGGACACAAGACTTGCTATGGTTCAGGCGAGTCGATGACCCATGGAAGCTCTGTGTAGATTTCGACTTGTACGCACTGAACTCCAGTGAACGGGGCGCGCGCTTCGTTGGTCTCGAACATCGCTATCTGAAATGTGGGGTGGACGCGATGTGGATCGGAGAACCCTGACTGCGGCCCGCTCGCTACTGATCCACAGAAATAGTGCCAACCGTTGTAGAGATGGAGCCCTGAGGGCAGACGGCCGTAATGCGAAAGCTCGAACGGCTTCCGCCAGTCAACGCCGAGACCCCCGAAGAAGCTCAGGACCTCAGGCGGATAGGCTTGCTTATGGACGAGCGCGAAGTTCTTGCACGCGTCGCAGTCGCATTCGTCCCACGGGTCGTCTTTGAGTTGCGCGTAGCAGCGCTTTGTCTGCTGGACATCGGCTTGGACGACCCACTGCGCGAAGGCGACTTCCAGAATGCCCATAGTGCGTTCGCTTCGAAAACCAACAATGGCAGCGGGCCCCACGAATGGAGCCCGCCTTCGTTATTGTCGCCGGACTTAGTATTCCCGGTCGATCTTGATCCCCGGCTCAGGCACCGGATATTTGCCGTCGGGGCCGGCCTGGAGGGGCGACGGCCCGTCCATGGTCAGTTTGTCGGCATTGGGCGCGAACTCGTGCGGGCAGTTCAGAATCTGGTCGTAGGTCACGATGCGGCCGGTGTGGGCGGCCATGCGGCCCATCGACGCAACGAGGCTGGCCTCGGCGCCGCGCTTCACTTCGTTGTAGGGCTTGTTCTGTCGGATGGCGTCGGTAAGGTCGTCCCACTCCCACTGATAGGGGCTCTTCTCGGGTTGCGGGAAGGCCCAGACAAGGTTCGGGTCGGCCGGCAGAGGAAGCTGCTTGCGGTTGTCTACGCGAGGGATGTTGTGGCCCTTGTAGATGCGCGTCATGCCCGGCGCATGCGACAGCGTCGAGATGACGGCCGAGCCCTTCGAACCGTGCGCGTAGCTGGCGAACTCATCGCGCGCGCCCTTCATGTTGCGGCCGTCGAAGTAAAGCCGCGTGCCGTCTGGATAGACATATTGGACTGAATATGTATCGAAGTTCTGATCGAGCGATTCGCCGCGATAGTGGCGTCCGCCGACGGCATGGGCCTCGACGGGCCATGCGCCCTTCATCCAACTGCATTCGTCGATCTGGTGGATGTAGTAATCCGAAAACACACCGCCGCTCAGCCACAGGAAAGCGTGGAAGCGCCTCACCTGGTAGACCAGTTCGCTCTCATCCGCGGGACGCGGACCGGCAATGCCGCCGCCCTGGCCCATGCGGTAGCCGCGCATGGCGATGATGTCGCCGATCTGGCCGTCCTGGATCCGCTTCAGCAATTCCTGGCGCGACCGGCAGTGGCGGACCATCAGCCCGACGCCCACCTTCAAATTCTTCGCCGACGCCGCCTCGGCCAGCTTCAGCATCCGCTTGGTCGTCGGGCCATCGACGGTCACCGGCTTCTCCATGAAGCAGTTGAGGCCCTTTTCGATGGCGTAGTTGAACTGCACCCAGCGGAACGCCGGCGGCGTGCCGAGGATAACGACGTCACCGGGCTTCAACGCATCCATCGCCTGTTTATAGGCTTCGAAGCTGAGGAACCGCCGCTCCTGCGGGACGTCGATTTTGTCGCCGAACTGGGTCTTCAGCTTGTCGTAGCTGCTGTTCATCTTGGCCGGGACAACGTCGGCCATGGCGACCAGTTTCATCGGCCCGTTGGTGACGTTGAGCGCGTCGGTGGCCGCGCCGGTGCCGCGGCCGCCGCAGCCGACCAAGGCGATCTGGATGGTGTCGGTGCTTGCTGCATGGACATGGGGCAGCGCGATGCCGGCCAGTGCCGAGACTCCTGCCGTGCGCGTGGTCTTGGTAAGAAACTCGCGCCGAGACGCGGTGGGATTGTTGGATTCGCTCATCGAGGTGATTTCCCTTCTCGTCTCGATAGCATATATCAAAGCAGGGGTGCGGGGACGGCGGTGGAGGCGGGCGGTCATGGCAATCGGTTGCCGATGTTACATAACTGGGACGAACCTATTGCGCCGCTCAACCGTATTAGGGTTCATGCGTGAGCTCCGGTTCGCAGTGCGTTCGCTGGCGAAGTCGCCGGTTTTTGCCGTGGCGGCGGTGGTGTCGCTGGCGCTGGGCATCGGCGCCAATACGGCCATTTTCACGCTGGTGGACCAGGTGTTGCTGCGGCTGTTGCCGGTTGACCGCCCGGAAGAACTCGTGCAGTTCAGATTGGAGGGCGGACGGTTCGGATCGCAGAGCGGCGACGGACGCCACACGTTCGCCCACCCGCAGTTCCTGAAGTTCCGTGACCGCAACACGGTGCTGAGCGGGCTTACCGGGACGCGCACCGAATCGGTCGGCCTGATGGCCGGCGACCGCAGCGAGATGGCATCGGTGGCGATGGTGGCGGGCAATTACTTCCAGGTGCTCGGCGTACGGCAGCATCTCGGGCGGTTGATCACGCCCTCCGACGATGTTAACCGCAACGCCCATCCGGTGGCCGTGCTGCAGTACGACTACTGGCGCAACCGTTTCGGCGGCAGGGAGGATGTTGTCGGCCAGCAGGTGCGGCTCAACGGGACACCGTTCACCATCCTGGGCGTCGCCGCACCTGGATTCGAGGGCACCGACGCCGGGCTGCCGACGAAACTCTGGGTGCCGGTGATGATGAAGCCGGTGATCACGCCGTCCTGGGACGCCCTCGACAACGAACGTGACGCCTGGTTCTACCTCTTCGGCCGCCTCAAACCCGGCGTCACCCGCGAAAAGGCCGAAGCGTCGATCAAAGTGCTCTACCGCCAGATGCAGGAAGAGGAACTCAAAGGTCCGATGTTCGCCCGCTTCCCTGACATGAAGGACCGTTTCCTGCGTCAGACCTTCACACTCATCCCCGCGGCCAAGGGCCAGTCGTTCATCCGCACCCGTATCGAACAGCCGCTCATCGTCCTTCAATGGCTCGTCGGACTCGTCCTGCTGATCGCCTGCGCCAACGTCGCCAACCTGATGTTGGCGCGGGCGGCGGCACGCCAGCGCGAGGTTGCCATCCGGACCGCGCTGGGCGCGTCGCGCTGGCAGATCGTGAGGCAGTTCCTGGCCGAAAGCCTGATGCTTGCCGCAGCCGGCGGAGCCATCGGCGTCATGCTCAGCTATTGGATGGCCGGCGCATTGATCCGCTTCCTGCCTGTCGATCCGGAGAACATATCGCTGTCGGCAGTGCCGGACCTGCGCATTCTGCTGTTTGCATCGGCGGTGACCATCGCCACGGCGTTGATCTTCGGCCTCGGGCCGGCCTGGCAGGGCGCCAAGGCGGCCCCGGCATCGACGCTCAAGTCCGAGGCCGGTTCGGTGGCGGGTGGACACGCGCATGTTCGCATCCGCAAGACCCTCGTCGGCCTTCAGGTCGGCCTGTGCACTCTGCTCGTCGTCGGCGCCGGACTGTTCGCCCGCTCGTTGAACGAACTCAAACACGTCGATCTCGGCTTCAGAACCGACGGCGTCATTATGTTCGGCTTAAGGCCGTCGATGGTCTACGAGTCGGGCCGGAAACTGCAGGTCTACCGCCAAGCCATCGAGGCCATGCAATCGCTGCCCGGCGTGACCTCGGCCGGAGCCAGCCGGACGCGGCTGATGACGGGTGGGCGGTGGGACAGCAGCGTGACGATTCCCGGAGCTGTGGCTGCGCAAGGCGACACCGGGACCTGGAGTTTCTTCAATGCCGTGACGCCCGGCTACTTTGCCGCGCTGGGCATACCTGTGAAGGCGGGCCGAGATTTCAATTGGAACGACTGGGGCTCGGAGCGCGCCAGTTGCATGGTGAACGAAACCCTCGTCCGCCAGTATCTCGGCGGCGCCAGTCCCGTCGGCCGCATGATGGCCGAGGGCCGGGACAATCCGCCTGATATGGAGATTGTCGGGATGTTCGGCGATGCCCGCTATCATGAGGTCCGCGGCGAAATCCCCCGCCAGACGTTCATCTCCCTCGGCACGATGCAAATGATCGAACGCCTCAACGGAGTAAACGTCTACGTGAGAACCACGACGGACGTCCGGCAGGTGATGCCGTTGATCAGGGGCGCGCTGCGCCGCGTCGATCCCAACCTCGTTGTCACCGACCTGCGTCCGATGGACGAGCAGTTGAACCAGCGGTTGATCAACGAGAGGCTGTTGTCGTTTCTGTCGGGCGGGTTCGCCTTCCTGGCCACGCTGCTGGCCGCCGTCGGACTCTATGGCGTTCTGGCCTTCGTCGTCACCCGCCGGACCAAGGAAATCGGCATCCGCATGGCTATGGGCGCCGAGCCCGCAACGGCCATCCGGCTGGTGATGGGGGAGATCGCTCCGGTTATCGGCCTGGGCGTGGCCGGAGGGCTTGGATGCGGACTGGCCAGCGCGCGCTACATCGAGAGCCAGTTGTTCGGCGTGAAGGCCCTGGACGCGGCGGCGTTTACCACCGGCGTGGCGGTGATCCTGGCCGTGGCCCTGGCGGCCGCTTTCGTGCCCGCGTTCCGGGCGTCGCGAATCAATCCCAACCAGGCGCTGCGCTGGGAGTAGCGCAAAGCGCCGCCGCCCGGCGCGGCTACTGCTTGTCCATCACGACCTTCTGGATCAACTCGCCGCGGTCGCTTGAAAACTTGCGCTCGATCGTCAGCGTCTTGCCGTCCTCACTCAGGCTCCACTTGTCGTCGATCGTCATCGGATTGCCGCCGAATTCGGCCTTCGTGTTGATTGCCAGCGCATCGGCTTCCCACTTCAACACGCTCTTGGACTCGGCTTCACGCATCTTGTTGACGCACTCCTTGCCGTCGGTCGTATAGGCTGCCTCGGTGTTCCAATCGCCGTATTCGCTCACCATCGCCGTCGCCACTTTCAAGCCCGGTTCCTCGTGGGCGATCTTCAAGGTCATGGATGATGGCGCAGGGAAATCGCCGAAGCTGCTCTTGGCGGCGTTCAACTTCCAGTCGCCCGTGAAATTCGGCTTTGCAGCCACGGATCCAGCCAGCAGCGCCCCGGCAACGGCGGCAACGAGAACAAGCTTCTTCATATTCGATCCTCCAGCGTCCGGTCGGACGCCTGTCATCATACCTGATCCAGGTCGCCCCAGCACCGCCTGCACCCGCGAGCCAGCCCGCGGCAGGCCCTTCTGCCGGTCTGGCCTGAGGCCGGGCGTGGAGATCCCGGCCAGGACCAACACGCGGCTTCATCGCTTCAAGCTCGCCTCAAGGAACTTCAGGAACACTTCCCAGTCCGACGGTACAGTCCCGTGGCCGCCCGAGTGCATGTAGTATGCGGGAATTCCGGCAACATACTCCCCGGCCGCCGGCATCCCGGATGCACCGATCCCAGGCAGGCCCAATAGTCTAAAGACCGGACTCGCCGCCACGGCGGCCAGGAATTCGCCCTTCGGGTCCGACCAGAAATCCTTGTCGCCGGTTTGCAGCAGCACGGGCCGCGGCGCCATCAGGGCCACCAGCATATGGGAATCCACGGGCATCGCCTCGGGCCTGTCTCCCCACTTCTGATAGTTGGCGCAGAACTGATATCCGAACCGCAGATTCAGGTGCTTCACAAGTTCTCCGTAGTTGCGGCGGCTCAACGAGGCGCCCCCCTCGCCTGAACAACTGGCGATCACGGCAGCAAAACGCGGATCGCGCGCGCCTGCCCAGAGCACCGTCTTGCCCAGCCGCGAGATACCCATGATCGCCACTCGCTTCGCGTCCACTCCCTTGTCCGTTTCCAGGTAGTCCAGCGCACGGCTGAGTCCCCACGCCCAGGCGGCGATTGCGCCCCACTCGCCCGGCCCCGGTTCGGCCTCGCCTGGCTTCAAGTACAACTTGCGCACTCCAAGTTGTGCTCCGCCGGCGAAATCAGGATCGATGTCGCCATAGTAAACGGTGGCCACACCGAATCCCTTCGCCAATAGCGGCTCCACATTCAGCCGCCCGAAGTTCATCCCCCTCGGGGCCGCCACCCGCTTCTTCTCCTTGCCCCAAATCTCGCCCTGCCTCACTCCAGGATCGTTCACGACACTCGAATTGGCCATGAAACCCAGGTTCAGCAGCAGCGGGACCTTCTTCTTCGCGCCGGCCGGCAGATAGATCAGCAGATCCATCTTCGGGCCGCTCCTGTCGGCCGAGAAGTAGACGGTCACCTGTCGCCGCAATGCCTTCCCGTCGAAGGCGGGCGACGCTTTGTCGAAGACCTCAAAGGTCAAGTCCTTCGGCTTGCCGGGGCTGCTGCCGAACTGGTTTTCCTCAAACAGGCGCACGATCTCCGGCCGCCGCTTACTTGTCCACTCCTTCGCCGTCCGCACCGGCTGGCCGTTGGAAAACACCAGCGGGTCCGGGAGTTTGTAGTTGCCCACCAGGGCGTCGTCGTAGTTGACCGGGACGCCCGCCACCACTGCCGGCGGCGCGCTTGCTGCCTGGCCCGGAGCCATTTGTGCGTATAGAAACAGAATTCCCGCGGCTGCCAGGAAGGCCGTTCTGTCTACTGTCATAAATGAGCCCTCTCCTCTCAACAACCCTCGATCATATGCTGCGGCCGGGGACTCCGTCCTCAGCAAACAACAGCGGTTTCGATCGACCCCATCATACAGCGCATGCGGCGGAGCTACAGCCGCGGCAGTAACATCTCACCGCCCGACGATTCCCGGCATCACCGAATAGCGAAACACCAGACATTGAAACATGCGGTCCGTCCCGCTCTGGCATACAATGTTGGGCGCCATGGGTAAATCCAATCCAAGCCGCCGTCTCCTTCTCGCCTCCCTCGCCGCCGGTTTCAGCCATCCAGCGTTGTCCCAGCCACAGGCGCCGCAGGCGTACGTTCCCAAACAGAGCGACCGTCCCGAACCGATCGCCGGCGACGAGGATGGTTTCAAGAGCATCTTCGACGGCAAGACCCTCGACGGCTGGCAGGGAGACCCCGTGTACTGGCGAGTCTCCGATGGCGTGATGACCGGGGAGATCACCCCCGAAACCGTCATTAAGAGCAATACCTTCATCATCTGGCAGGGCGGCGCTCCAGAGGATTTCGAACTCAAGGTGGAGTACCGCATAGCAGCTGCGGGCAACAGCGGGATCAACTATCGCAGCGTGGTGGTCCCGGACAAGGTGACTCCGTCCAACCGCTTTGCCATGCGCGGCTACCAGTGCGACATCGACGGCAAGAACCGCTACACCGGCAACAACTACGAAGAGAAGGGCCGTTTGTTCCTCGCGCAGCGCGGCGACGTCGCGCACGTGACCGGCGTTCGCAAGCCGGTTGTCGTCTCGCGCCTTGGAGACAACGGCGAGCTGGCGCGATTCATCACCGATGGATGGAATTCGGTGCACCTGATCGTCCGCGGCAATCTGCTGATGCACAGCATCAACGGGCAGTTGATGAGCGCTGTGGTGGATGATGATCCGAACCGTCCGCGGAAGGGGCAGATCGGCGTCCAGGTGCACGTCGGTCCGCCGATGAGAGTCGAATACCGCAATTGGAGGATCAAGCAGTTCTAGAAGCTGCTTGCACGGATCTGGCGAGAGTTAGGGATTGGGGTAGGGGTGAAAAGATTCCGTGCGTCCGATGGGGATACGCTCCTCCCGCGATCGTCCGCCCCTGCAATGTGGCTTGCCCGAATCCGAGCCCGCAGTTACAGCCGTCCGGACGCTCAACGGGCCGCTGCCCGGCTGGTGGCATGGTCCGGCATGTCAAAATATCGGTGTGTCAGATATTCGGCCGTCCGCACCTGGTTATACTTGCCTTCCACCCTCAGAAGAACCTGGAAGAACGGACTCTTCCGGCCTCGCGGGCCATTGGCGGGATCCGCATCCAACCGCCGTTGGAGCACGCCGAGGCTTGCCGAGTCCACCGCATATTGAGCCGCTCCCTGAGTCGCCCAAGTCGTGATGCCCGATAGATAAAGGATGCGGTTCCCCTGGCCCTTGCCGGGCCAGAGGCTCATTACGGCGTATGATGTATCCACCCCCGCGCCGGTCAATGGCTGGTAGTAGCGCTGTTCACCCTCCAGCGGCTTGTCCAGGAAGAACGCACCGTTGGCCGACGAGTCGTCGAAACGGAAATGGCTCGGCAGATTCATCTCCCGCAGCAGTGTCTGAAACCGGCTCGAAGAGACGACAATCAGGTTCTTGCCCTGGACATCGGAATGCCCCAGGTAGTGCGAATTCGCCATACTTGCCTTGACGCCACGCTGTTCGAGCCACCGGACAATCTCGTGCGTGCCCACCAGGTCGCCTATGCCTGTGTAGATGTCCTCCTGCTCACGGATCGATTCGCCCAGTAGCTTCTGAATCCTGTCCAGCGCCAACTTCGACTGATCCCCGGGGGTATTGACGCTGGTGTCGCGGATGAATACCCCGGCGCCGGCATAGAACAGGGGGACGCCATAGCTGACGATCGTCTCCGTACCGGACTCGACGAACACGCCCCAGACCGTGGGGGCCGGTATCGGGGGCCTGTTCTGCCACGACCGGGCGAATCCGAAGATCGCCAGCGCGAGAACCAACCCTCCGGCCAAACCGGCGGCGAACGGACGCCAATGCGAGGACTTCGGGCTGGACGCCGAAGAAACCACGTCATTCGTAGTTTCCGGCGTCTCCACCAGTTCTACCTCCTGAAACACAGGGTGATACCCGCCCCGGGGAAGTTCTATCCTGAGCCTGGACTCCCGCCCCTCATGCTCGTAGTAGGAAGCCAACCGCTTCCTCATCAGGCTCGCCTGGACCCGGACAATCGCGTCATTGCGAGGATCATAGTCCGGCGGCCGGTGGAACACTTCCCGCCCCAGGCAGTATTCCTTCAATCCATCCGGTCTGCCCGCAAGGGTCTCCTCAACCACATACTTGAGGAGGTTCCGGAGTTGGGTGGATTCCCTGAACCACCGGCTCTCCAGTATGTGGGCTACTTCTGCCTGGATTATAGAAGTCTTTGAAACCACTTGCCCTTAACCGTTAACAGACCCCATTCTATCCCTTCTCCAGATTAAAGCAAGCCTAGAATCGAGCGCAGAAGGTTAGCCCATGTCGATGGACCTCAGCGGGAGCCATGTGTGTTCGGATTCGCACGACGTGCAATCGGTCTGTTTGAAGCCCGAAGCGCCGTCGAGGGCGATGTCATTTCACCGCTTTCGGCACGGTCCAGGCGATCCACCAAACTTGACCCGACTCGATTCGCTTTCCGTTGGGCTCCGGGAGTTTGCCGCGGGCAGCAACCTGCATGTCCTATCAGTTCGACGACGGCGTCGCATGCTTGTTCCATGTCAAATGGTCAAGATTGACGCAACTGAGCGCAAAATAGAGGGCGTGGCCGGCAGACCGGCAGAGATGGCCGGCAAGCGAGGCCAAGCGCACGCCAGGTAGGCTTCTGGAGGTGATCATGATTCGCATATCGAACAGATTTCTAGTTGGGTTCCTGCTGCTGCTGTGCATAGCGGCGATCGCCCAATCGCCGCAGGGCACGATCACGGGGACTATCACAGATTCCCAAGGGGCCAGTGTCCCCGGGGTTGAGGTGGTAGCTACAAACGTGGGTACGAACCTGACATACAAAGGCACGAGTTCCCAGGAGGGCACTTACGTGATTCCCGCCATGCCTGTCGGCCGTTATGTTGTTACGGCGACGGCGCAGGGATTTAAGACCTTCCGTCGGACCGACATCCAGTTGGAAGTGTCGCAGCGGCTTGGCCTGAACATCACGCTCGAACTTGGCCAGTTGACTGAGACCATCACGGTCGAAGGCGAGGTCTCGCGAGTCCGCACCGAGGAATCCGCCCTAGGCACGGTCGTCGAGCGTCGGCGCATCGAACAGTTGCCGATGAACGGCCGCCATGTCTTTAACCTCGTTAAGCTCGTCACCGGCGTCCAACCCGTCGACCGCGGGGCCGACGGGTTCGGCGAAATCACCAATCAGGGCTTCTCACAGATCCAGTTCAACGGCGGGCCGGTGTACGGGACTCAGATGTTCCTCGACGGCGGCGCCAACACGGTGCCGGTTCACAACGAGATCAGCGTGGTGCCGATGGTGGATGCGGTTGAAGAGTTCAAGGTGGAGACCAACGGACTGAAAGCCGAGTTCGGCCAGACTTCCGGCGGCGTGGTCAACATCGTAACGAAGTCGGGCACGAATGATCTGCACGGTTCGCTGTACGAGTTCTTCCGCAACGACGCGCTCGACGCCCGCAACGCGTTTGCGACCCAGGTTGCTTCGAGTACTGGTCGGATTAAGCCGGTCCTACGATACAACCAGTATGGCGGCACGGCGGGCGGACCGGTGTGGATCCCGAAGATCTACGACGGCCGGAACCGGACATTCTTCTTTGTTGGCTACGAGCAGTGGCGTTTCCGGAACTCGGAGATCCGCAGGGCCACGGTGCCCACGGCGCTGGAGCGCGCGGGCGATTTTTCGAATACGCGAGACGCGAACGGGGTCCTGTTCCCGGTTTACGACACAGCCACGACGAGGGCCAACCCGGCGGGGTCTGGATTCGTGCGCGACCTGATTCCAGGCAACGTGGTGCCGCAGAGCCGGCAGGATCCGCTGAGCCTGAGAGTGCTGGAGTTCATGCCGCTGCCGAACACGCCGCCGCTGAACGCGTTCTCGAATACGAACAACTTCTATTCGCTGGCGGTGCAGCCGTCGAACCAGGGAGTGACGAACATGCGGTTCGATCACCGGATCAGCGACAAGGACAGCACGTTCGTGCGTTACTCGGTGACGCGCAACACGCGATCGGGCCAGGGATACGGGTTGGGTCCGGCGGATCCTGACATCTTCGCCCGCCTCGACCAGCGGGACAACCACAACGTCGTCGCGACGGAGACGCACATTTTTTCGCCCAGCATCATCAACGAGTTCAAGGCGAACGCGACGAGGCAGAACCTGCCGTTCCAGTCGATCGGCTACGGCGGCGACTGGCCGGAGAAGCTTGGCTACCCGTCGATCATCCCCAACGAAATGTTCCCGGCGGTGGGTATCGGAGGCGTGCTCCAGCTTGGCCCGACATCGTTCTCCTTCGGCCAGCGGGCGCAGCATCAGGTGCAGTTTGCCGACACGCTGACGTGGATCAAGGGCAAGCACACGATCAAGATCGGCGTGGATCAGCGCTACGTGCGGGAGAACTGGATCAACAAGTCGAACCCATCGGGATCGTTCACGTTCGCGGCAGGGCTGACGGCGAATCCGCAGCGCCCGGCCGGGACGGGCGTCGGCATGGCCACATACCTGCTCGGCGCGGTCAGCGGCGGCAGCCTGACAGTCCGCAACCACATGTCGTTCCATTCGTGGTCGCATGCCTCCTACATCCAGGACGACTGGAAAGTCACGCCCCGCCTGACGCTCAACATCGGTTTGCGGTATGACCTGCGTTCCGGTCCCACTGAGCGCTGGAATAGGCATTCGAACTTCGAGGCATTCACCACCAACCCCGAAACGAAGATGCTGGGGATGCTCACCTATGCGGGTGTCGACGGCTACCCGCGCAACTTCGTCAACCGGAACAACCGGGACTTCGGCCCGCGCTTCGGGTTTGCATACGACCTGACGGGCGACGGCAAGACCGTCATCCGCGGCGCATACGGCATCGTCCACATGCTGACCGAGTCCTACGACATGCAGGCCGACAACTCAAATTCGTTGGGGTGGGAGGCGACAACGCCGTTTGCATCGACGCAGGGCAGCAACTACCCGGCGTTCCAGTTCAGTGCCGGCCCGACATCCCTGATCCAGCCCCTGGCCGCAGCCGGCGGCCCGAATGCGTTCCGCGGGCAGAGCGTCCGCTGGCAGAGCCTCGTCGCTCCGCCCCCATATCTGCAGCAGGCCAACCTGACGCTGCAACGCGAGATCATGGGCCAGTGGGTGGTCAGCGCCAGCTACGCCGGCAACCGCGGCGTCAACATCCCAGGGTCGAACTACAACCTGAACCAGATCGATCCCAAGTACTATCTGGAATACGGGCTCGCGCTCCAGAACCAGTTGCCGAACCCGTTCTTCGGACAGATCTCAACGGGCGGGCTGGCCGGGGCGACCGTCTCACGCGCTCAACTCCTGCTGCCTTACCCCGATTACGGCAGCGTGATGACGCTGGCCAATCACGGCAACTCGACTACGTATCACTCAATTCAGATGACGCTGGAAAAACGGTACGCGAAGGGGATCAGCGCGCTGTTCTCCTACACCGGCGGCAAGCTGATCGGCGAGAGCTTTTCGAGCGCCGGCAGCACGAGTTCAGGCGAATTCCGCGTAGGCCGGCTGAACCGCCGCGTGGATCGAGCCATCGACCAGAACGACATCTCCCAGCGCTTTGTCGGCAGCGGCGTCTTCGAACTGCCGTTCGGCAAGGGCAAGAAGTTCGCCTCCGACGCTCCGACTGCCGTCGATTACATTATCGGCGGCTGGCAGGTGAACACGATCACAACCATCCAGACGGGCAATCCTCTGAGCGTCCGCGGCGCCAACAATTTCACGATCAGTTGGCCCGACATGTTGAGGGATCCGACTCTGAAGGGCGACGCGCGCGGCGTCAAGAAGTGGTTCGACACGACGGCGTTTGCCAATCCGCCGAATTTCGTGATCGGCAACGCGCCGCGTACGCTGCCCAATACCCGCGGTCCAGGCATGGTCAGCATGGACCTTTCGGCGTTCAAGAACTTCGCCATCAAGGAGCGTGGCAAGCTCGAGTTCCGCGCCGAAGCGTTCAACTTCCTCAACCACGTCAACTTGAACAACCCTGGGACCACCTTCTCGCCCAATGCTCAGGGCGTGAATACAAACGCGTCGTTCGGCGTCATCACCAGCTCGATGAAGGCGAGAAGCGTCCAACTCGGGCTTCGCCTGACGTTCTAGCCGCGGATCCGTGATTATCCTGCTCCTGCTTCCGGGCGGCGGCTCCGGCCGTCGTCCGGAAGCGGCAGGACACAAGGTCCCGCGCGTTTCCCGGTGTTGCGATCTATAGAATGGGTGTTCCAATGCTGACTCTCTGCCGTCGATTCTTCTTCACACTTCTGGCGCTGCCGGCCGCCTTCGCGGCCCCAGCGCAGTCCGACATCGTTATCTACGGCTGCACCTCGGGCGCCATCACCGCCGCCATCCAGGCCAAGCTCATGGGCAAGTCGGTCGTCATGGTCTGCCCGGAAAAGCACCTCGGCGGGCTGACCGCCGGCGGCCTGGGCTTCACAGACACGGGCAACAAGGCCGTCATCGGCGGGCTGTCGCGCGACTTCTATCACCGCCTCTGGCAGCACTACCAGAAGCCCGAAGCCTGGCGCTGGCAGAAGCGCGAGGAGTACGGCAATAAGGGCCAGGGCACCGAGGCCATCGATCAGGGGATGCGGACGATGTGGATCTTCGAGCCGCATGCCGCCGAACAGGTCTATGAGGCGTGGGTGAAAGAGCACAAGATCACCATCGTCCGTAACGCCTGGCTCGATCGCGAAAAGGGCGTCCGGATGGAAAACGGACGCATCACCTCCATCCGGACCCTCGATGGCAGTACCTATCGCGGCCGGATGTTCATCGATGCGACCTATGAAGGCGACCTCATGGCCGCCGCCCGAGTCGATTATCACGTCGGGCGCGAGTCCCAAAAAACCTACGGCGAGCAGTGGGCCGGCATCCAGACCGGCGTCCTGCACCATCGCCACCACTTCGGCGCGGTCAAGACCCCCATCTCTCCCTACGTCGTTCCCGGCGATCCCTCCAGCGGCGTCCTGCCCCGCATCTCCACTGAGCCGCCCGGAAACTACGGCGACGGCGACAAGAAGGTGCAGGCCTACTGTTTCCGCATGTGCCTCACCCAACTCCCGGAGAACCGCGTCGCCTTCCCCAAGCCCGCCAACTACGATCCGAAGCAGTACGAACTGCTTCTGCGCATCTTCAACGCCGGGTGGCGCGAGACCTTCCACAAATTCGACCCCATCCCCAACCTCAAGACCGACACCAACAACCACGGCCCCTTCTCCACCGACAACATCGGCCGCAACTATGACTACCCCGACGCCTCCTACGCCCGCCGCCGCGAGATCGTCCAGGAGCATGTCGACTACCAGCAGGGCTGGCTCTACTTCATCGCCAACGATCCCCGCGTGCCCGAAGAAGTGCGAACGGCGATGGCGAAGTGGGGCCTGGCGAAGGACGAGTTTGCGGATAACAACAACTGGCCCCACCAGATGTATGTCCGCGAGGCGCGCCGCATGATCGGCCGCTACGTCATGACCGAAAACGAACTGCTCAAGAAGCGTCCGACGCCGGAGCCGGTCGGCATGGGCTCCTACGGCATCGATTCGCACAACATCCAGCGCTACATCACGCCCGAAGGCTACGTCCAGAACGAAGGCGACATCGGCGTTTCGACCAAAGGGCCCTATCAGATCTCCTACGGATCCCTCGTCCCGAAGAAGGGCCAGGCTCCGAACCTGCTGGTTCCCGTCTGTCTCTCCAGCTCACATATCGCATACGGCTCCATCCGCATGGAGCCGGTCTTCATGATTCTCGGCCAGTCAGCCGCCACCGCGGCAGCGATGGCCATCGACAGCAACATCGACGTTCAGGACGTGCCCTATGACAAGCTCCGCGCACGTCTGCTCGCCGACGGCCAGGTGCTTGAACACGCCACGGCCGCGGCGGCGAAGTAATCATCCCCGGCAAGGCCGGGACGTTGGCAGGACACATCATCAGTTGCGAGGAGACATCTCATGAGAACACTGTTTGTTCTTCTACTGGCTGCGGGCTCGCTTGCGGCGCAGCAAAGCTACGATCTCGTCGTCTATGGCGGTTCGGCCGGCGGAGTCATGACCGCCGTTGCGGGCGCCCGCCAGGGCCTCAACGTCGCCCTCGTCAACCCCGGCCGCCACATCGGCGGGCTGGTGAGCGGCGGACTGTCGGGAACCGACACCGGCCGCAAAGAGGTGATCGGCGGGCTGGCGCTCGAGTTCTACTTCCGCGCCGGGCGATTCTACAACCTCGACCGCCACCTCCAGGAACTCGCCTGGATGCCCGAACCCAAGGTGGCCGAGCAACTCATGCGCGACATGCTCCGCGAAAACAAGGTCGCGCTCATTGAAAACCAGCGGCTTCGCGAGAAGACCGGCGTACGCAAGGACGGCGCGCGCATCGTCGAATTCACCACCGAAAACGGAACGCGCTACCAGGCCAAGGTCTTCGCCGATTGTTCGTATGAAGGCGACCTCATGGCCCAGGCCAAAGTCAGCTACACCTATGGCCGCGAATCCACGCAGCAGTACGGTGAATCGCTCGCCGGCATCCGCGCCCATACGCCCAGCCACCAGTTCGCCGTCGATATCCCGGCGCGCGACGAGAACGGCAAGCTGCTGCCTGAGATCTCGCCGGAGCCGCGCGGGGAGCCGGGCGCAGCGGACAAGAGGATCCAGGCGTACAACTTCCGCGTGATCGCCACCAACGTGCCCGCAAACCGCGTCCCCTGGCCCAAGCCTGCCAACTATGACGTCAAGCGCTACGAACTGCTCGCCCGCTACCTCAAGGCGATGACGCCCTACATGGGCCGCCCGCTCGACATCAACGAGGTCAACCTCCTCCGCATCATCCCCAACGGCAAGGCCGACTTCAACAACCGCGGCGGCTTCTCCACCGACTACATCGGCAAGAACTATGAGTACCCCGAAGGCTCATACGCCACCCGCGAGCGCATCTGGAAAGAGCATGAAGACTACCAGAAGGGATTCTATTACTTCCTGGCGAACGATCCCCGCGTCCCCAAGCCGCTCCAGGACCAGATGAACCAGTGGGGCCTCGCCAAGGACGAATTCACCGATACCGGCAACTGGCCCCACCAGCTTTACATCCGCGAAGCCCGCCGCATGATCGGCGAGTATGTCGCCGTCCAGAAGGATCTCCAGACCGATCTCATGAAATCCGACGTCGTCGGCATGGGCAGCTACAGCAGCGACTCGCACAACCTGCAGCGCCACGTCAACGAAGACGGATTCGTCCTCAACGAAGGCGACGTTCAGGTGTCGGTGAAACCTTACCAGATCGCCTACCGGTCGCTTGTCCCCAAGCGCGCCGAAGCGTCGAACCTGCTGGTTCCCGTCTGTCTCTCGGCCTCGCACATCGCCTATTCCAGCATGAGGATGGAGCCTCAGTACATGCTGCTTGGCCACGCCGCCGGCATCGCGGCCGGGCTCGCTGTCAAGCATGGAGTCGCCGTCCAGGAGGTTCCCATCGCCGAACTCCAGAAGCAGTTGCTCGCCGAGGGGGCCGTTTTCGAACTCGGCATCGAATACCACAACCGGGCGCTGTCCCTTATCCGCCAGCGCTACGCCGGTCCGCCTCGCAAA
>JACZJQ010000010.1 GCA_014860455.1 Bryobacteraceae bacterium
GGAATCGGCCCAGGTCCGCATCCCGGCAGGCAAGGCCGATGATGTGCTGGCCGCCCTCGATGCCGTCCCGGAAACCAACCGCCGCGCCTGGCGCCTGCACCGCGTCTCCACCGCCGACACGCTGCCCCTCATCGCCAAGCGCTACTCGACCACGGCGGATTCCATCCTCAAGGTCAACACCCGCCTCAGCCGTGAGTTTTTCGACGCCCCCCGCGACGGCGAACTCATCCTCATCCCGGCCCGAGAAGTTCCGGTGCGAACCGCCACCAGGAAGAAGACCACCCGCTCCAGGACAAGGATGGCCTCAAAGACATCCGGGAAAGCTCCGGTGAAACGGGCCGCTTCGAAAGCCCCGGCGAAGTCGTCCGCTAAGAAGGCCGTCTCCAGCAAGTCCACCCGCGGGGCCGTGAAACGCGTCGCTTCCACCACCAAACGCCGACCCGTCGCCCGCTAAGCCGGTTCCCCTCCCTACCTTGGAGTTTTGTCAAACCAGGAGACAGCCAATGCGAGTGATGGTGCTGGTAAAGGCCACCGAGGACAGCGAAAAGGGCTTTGTCCCCACGCCCGAGGCGATGGAGATGATGCAGGCGATGGACAGGTTCAATGACGAGCTTCGCAGCGCCGGCATCCTGCTCGCCGCCGATGGACTCACGCCCTCCTCGCAAGGCAAGCGTGTCGCGTTCGATGGTCCCAGCCGGACCGTCATCGATGGGCCTTTCGCCGCAACGCGCGAACTGGTCGCCGGCTTCTGGCTCTGGGAAGTCAAGAATATGGACGAGGCCCTCGCCTGGGTGAAACGCTGCCCCAATCCCATGCCCAGCCCCAGCGAAATCGAAATCCGGCCGCTGTACGATCTGGAGGATCTGCCATGAGAATCTCCCGCCGGGCCCTGCTCCTGCTGCCAGCCTGCGTCTCCTGCCGAGGGCAGTCGGAAGCCAGCGTCATTGCCGAGTTGCACCGGCTCTTCCTCGAGCAAGGGCTTGGATTAGTCAAACCCCACGCCGTCGAGATGGCTTTTTTTCCGTTCGATGGCGAGGGTCTGTCTCTCGTGGGGAGTGTCGATTTGATGCCCGGTGAGTTCCAACTCTATCGTGTGGCGAAGGATGGGCGGTCTTTTACTTGTTATCCCTCTCCTGAAGGACTCTTCTGGTCCCGGTACTCGCTCGATGGTTCCCCTCCGGAGATCTACCGCAAAGCTCCTCAAATCGGTTACAACATCGAGTTCGCTCGAGACAACGAGCGCGCGCTATATCAGGACAAGGGCAAATTTGACCGAGTCGCCCCAAACGGCACCCGGATGGGCCCTGAGCGCATATGGGCGGGAAACGCCCGGACGGGCGAGTTCTTCCTGCTCGGGCAGGATTATTCGGGCGACGGAATGCTGCGTGCGCAGACATCATGGGGGCCGGACAACGAGAGGTTCGTCGCCTGCCTGGACGGCGAGATCCGCCTTTACACTTACGGCACTTGGACCTTCCGTGTTCTCGCGCACGGCAAGGAACCGCGCTGGTCGCCCGATGGCCGGTGGATCGTCTATCTGGGGCCGGATGGGCGGCTGAAGATGGGCGAGATGAAGGACCCGGCAGCCTTCCAGGAACGCGATCTGGGCATCGAAGCGCCGAGAGGCGTGGCCTGGTCGCCGGACTCCCGTTTCTTCCTCTACGCGACCAAACGCATCCACTTGAAGCGGGTGATGGGAATCTACTCGCTCGCCGTTTATCGCGTCTCCGACGGCGCCACCGCAGCCATCAGCGCACCGCTCTACGACAACTGGACCAACGAGAAATACGGATGGGCCTACCTCCCGGAGAAACTCCGACGCACGCGTGCCCAGTCTCGCTGAAGTTCCGCACCGCCCTCGCCCTCACCTGGGCCTCCGATCCGCCCTGCTATCTATTTACTCGCCCGCATACCCGCAACCCAACTCCGCTCCTCCCAAACCCACCCAGTTGCCATCAGGGGATGGTGTTCCTCCTTGCTGCCGCAGGCTCGCGGGGAGGCGGTTCGTCCGCCGGAACGCGCGGCTATACCCCCTCTACCCCTGAGGGAATATCCCTCACCTACTCCATATCAAACATTACCCTCAGGCGCCGTATTCGCCTCCAGCCACGCCGCAAACTCCATCTCGCCCACCGAACCCGATGCCACCCCCAGCAACGTCACAACCACCGCAGCCTGCGAGGCCGTCAACCGCCAGCCGTTGTCGCGAAGGAACACATATGCCGCAAGAAACGCGGTCCGCTTGTTGCCGTCCACGAACGGGTGGTTCTCTGCCAGTCCAACGGCGTAGCACGCAGCCAACCGGTGCACGCCCGTCCCCGGTTCGTAGTTGAGCAGCATCTCCGGCCGAGCCAGAGCCGAATCGAGCAGCCCCTCATCACGGATGCCGGCCAGCCCCCCAAACCGTGCCGGCGAGACTTCATGAAAGGCCAGCACCAAGACCCGCGCGAGCCATCGCGGTCCGGCCGTCTTAATTTGGGGAACGCGGGCCAGTTTGAGATCTGGCCGTTCAGCCTGGCGGGGGGAGTGGAGATGGCGCCGGCGGTGCGATCAGTGTTGAGTGGCGTCGGGGCTGGCGCTGAAGTTGAACAGATAGGCGGAAGCACCCTCGGCCTCGAAGCGGGAGATCTGGCGGCCGAACGAGTTGAGGTGGTCGAGGAAGAACTGTTCTTCGCTGATTTCGGCGCGCTTATAGAGATGGGAGAAGACGACCCAGACCCGCTTGCGGCTGCGGAGCCGGTCAAGATCTTCGAGGTAAAGCTTCCAGTGGGAGCGGGCGTTCCGGCTTTCAACAAAAGCGACGCTGGGCCGCGAGGGGACCATGCCGAAGCTATATCCTTCGATCGGCTGTGCGCCGGCGAGAATGCCCTGGGTCTGGTAGTAGCGAAAGGCGGCAACGGCGCCGTAGTAGAGGTAGATGTCATCGCCGGGCACAAGGGAGCGTTCGACGTGGCGGAGGACCGGGCGTGATTCCTCCAGGAGGTAGGGGCGTTTGAGCATCGTGACGACGTCGACGGTGGGGTGGACGCACAGCAGAGCGCCAAACAGCGCGGCTAGAGCGAAACCCAGATGGAGGCGGGATTCGGCGAGGGTCGCCAGGCCTTCCGCCATGAAGAAGATGAGGATCGGAAGCCAGAACAGCATGAGGCGGTCGCCGAACGCATAGAGGCGGAGCGCTGAGGCGAGCAGGGCGAAGGCCAGGGGGCCGAGCAGGGCAAGGCAGAGGGGGCGGTTGGCGAGCCAGCGGTGGCATACGCCGACGATGAACAGGCCCGTGGCGATGCCGGGGAACGTGTAGCCGCAGGTGAATCTAAACAAGTCAAAGAAAGACCAGGGGTACCAGAGGAAGCTGGCCGTATCGTGGAAGGGGAAGGGAGCGAAATAACGGCTCCAGAACTGGAGCAGATAGGCGTTTTGCGCATCAGCGGAGACCGAGAGCAGATAAAGGCCGCCGAAACTGGCCAGCCAGAAGGCCGCCATGAGCGAGGTCCACAGAGCTTTCTTCCAGTCGCGGAGGTGGAGAGAATGAACGATGGCGACGAGGCCGAACGAGGCAAGGACGAAGGTCGAGGGATGTGAGAACCAGACGGCGAGGCAGCCGGTGACGGTGTAGAGCGCGAACCGGGAGGGCGTCAGGGGGCTGGTGAGCAGGGGCGGGAGCAGAAGGCAGAGGACGATGCCTGCGAGGGCGTCCGGCGCGTACTGCTTCATCATGATGGAGTGGAGCAGGTGAGTGTAGCTGGTGGCGAGCAGGACAATGCCGGCGAGTTGTTGGAGGGGGCTGGCATGACGCCGTAGAAACAGGTGGAAGAGGGGAAAGGCGAGAATTCCGGCCAGGACGGGAATCAGGCGGAAAGCGCGTTCTCCAGTGCCGAATACACTGGACGCAAGTTTGAGCAGAGCCAGGAATCCTGCCGGAGCGGCCTGGTCGTAGTCGAGCGGGCGGGCAAGGGAGAGGTAGTCGCGCTCGATCAGGTTCAGGGCGAGAACCGCCTCATCGAACCATAGGGAACGGGAGTGGTACCACTGCAGGAGGCGAAGCAGAATGGCCAAAGTGATGAAACCGGCGATGAGCGCGCCAGAGCGGCGATCTATGAAGGCCGCGGCGCGGCGGAGCCAGGTGCCCGGGGAGTCGGTTAGTGGTATTTCCGGGATCTGGGATGGGGTGGGCATGGAAGTCTGCACAGGCGATTGTTGGCCGATGAAATCCCGATTCTAGAGGTGGGCCAAGCAAGACGTCAAGCCGGAAGGATCAGCGCAAGGGAAGACCGGCCAGCCTGGGCTGCTTCCCTCAACTGTAGCGGGAGGAGCCCCAGGAGGTCTTGCCATGTCCCGCGTTGCTCGCCGGCAGCGGATATTGGATTTTGGGGAGGCAGCGTGATCGGAGTATGATTGTCCAGGTATTCGGAGGCCGGCATGCGGCGGATCTTATTCACACTCCTCTTCTCCACCCTCGCGGGCTGTTCGTCCGCGCAAGTCGATAGGCAGTGGACTGCTTCCGTGCCCGTCATCGAGAGGGCTCCCCGGCCAGAGGATCTGGAGGCCTATCCTCCTGACCGTTCCAGGGCGGGCGTCAATCCTCCGGGATTCACATGGACACCCGCGGATGGGGCCAGGAGCTACCGGCTGGAGCTTCGCCGCCCTGGTTCGCAGACCGCCCTGCTTTCCACGCCGCCGCAGTCCTCGACAGTTTACCCCCATCCTGCCGCGTTGCCCGAAGGCGAGTTTGAGTATCAGGTGGTGTACCTTGACGGCTCGGGCAGACCGCTCGGCGTCTCAAAGACCCGCCAGTTCTCGATTGCAGGCGGTACGCCAAAGCTGCCGATGCCCGATGTGGCGGCCATGCGCCGTCAACTCCAGGGGAAGCGGCCGCGGATGTTCCTGAACGGGCAGCGGATCGCGGAGATTAAACAGGCGGTGGCGGCTGGCAAGGTGGCTTCGTGGAAGCAGTTCATCGCTCTGGCAGATGCCGCCGTGGCTGAAGCCAGCTACGCCGAACCAGCCGGATACCCCAGTGCCGACTTCTCGGTCGACCACTGGCGACGAATCTACACGCCCGGCAAACGCGCCAGCGCCCATGTTGCCCGAACGGCGCTCGCCTGGCGGCTAACAGGCGATTCCAAGTATCTTGCAGCCGCCAAGCGATGGATGTTGGTGTTGGCCAGTTGGGATCCGCGCGGCGTCACGAGCCACGACATCCCGCAGCCCAACGGTTCAATCGGCAACGACGAGGCGTCGATGTCGATCCTGGAGAGAATGTCGTTCGGCTGGGACTGGATTGGCGGCGAGTTCACGCCCCAGGAACGGGCGAAGATCCTTGCGGTGATGACCGAGCGCGGCAACCAGGTACTGCTCCATCTTCAGAAAGAGGAGTTTCTGTCGCACCCCTTCCCGAACCACTCCGGACGCGTGCTGGCCTTCCTTGGAGATGCGGGGCTGTCGTTTCTCGGCGACATTCCAGACGCCGATAAATGGCTCGACTACGTTCTGCGCTGCTACCTGACCTCCTACCCCGGATGGGGCGGCGATCAAGGCGGCTGGGCCCAGGGGATGAGCTACTGGTCCGGATACGTTTACTACCTCACTACCTTCGCCGAGGCGCTGCGCGGGACGACGGATGTCGATCTGTTCCGCCGGCCTTTCTATCGGAATACGGGTTACATGGCTGTCTATTTCCAGCCTCCCTACGCGCCCAGAGGCGCCTTCGGCGACGGAGGCGAAAGACCTTCCTCAGACGGGCAGCAGGTGCTGGTGGAGCGATTCGCCGAGGCTTTCGACGACCCTGTGCTTCGCTGGCGCGCCCAGGCCATGGCTTCCTCTGACGCCCCCCGCAATTTTCCCCCTCAGTCAGCGGCATCGGAACCGGCCGCCAAAGCTCCAACGGATTGGCGCGAGTGGCAAATCGAAGACGTGGGTTCGGTATTGCAGGCCAAAGCCGGACCTGCTGGACTGGTCAAGCCGCCGGTGGATCTGGATGGGTCGCGCAATTTCTCCGACATCGGCTGGGTAGCGATGCACTCGGCGCTGGGCAATGCCAAAGACGATGTCTGGGCGCTGTTCAAGTCGAGCCGCTTCGGGTCGATGAGCCACAGCCACGGCGATCAGAACACATTCCAATTGAACGCTTACGGGCGCGCACTGCTGATCGACAGCGGCTATTATCCCTGGTACGGCAGCCCGCACCATGCGCTCTGGTACAGGCAGACCACAGCCCACAATGGCGTACTGGTGAATGGGCGGGGCCAGCCGCCCTACAGTTGGGCGGCCAACGGAGAGATCGAAGCCTATGAGCGCCAGGGGCCGGTGACTTTGGCCCGCGGCCAGGCGGCCAACGCCTACAATCAGCCGCTTGAGCCCGGCACGATGCAACTGTGGAAACAGCATAGGAAAGACCCCATCCCGCCGATGGAACCGAAACTGGAATCATTCGAGCGCACGATGGTGTTCGTTTCGTCGAAAACACGGCCGGTGATCTTCATCTCCGACTACCTGCGTGCCGCCGCACCAACCACCTATGACTGGCTGCTGCATGCCTTAAGCAAGATGGGGGTCGAGGACGGTTCGGGCGTCATTCGCGTGAAAGACGGACACGCGCGGCTGGTGGTGCGGATCATCTCCAGTTCGCCGATTCGCTTCTCCCAGACCGACCAGTTCAGCGTACTGCCCGTGCGGGGGGATACTCCGGACACGTTCGAAACGGAAGAGCAGCGCAAGGCGCGCTTCCCGGATCAGTGGCATCTGACTGCGAAGACGCAGCAGCCTGCGCGCGAAGCGCGCTTCCTTGCCGTCCTGGTGCCGTATCGTGAGTCGGAGAAAGAGCCTGTGATTGAGTTGTTGGAAAGCAATGGCGCGCGCGGTTTCAGCGTGGACGGCGCGAGCATCGCCGCCTGGTGGGGGGAGGGCGAACGCGGCAACATCCGTCTGAAGGGCATGTCGGGCGAAGGACGGACCGTGGTGCAGGCTGTCGATGGAACCAGGACTCACACCGTGGTCGACCGTTAAGCGGCACCCGGCAGAGCCAGCGCAGGAAGTCTCACGGCTCACGCCGGAACTGCCCAAACCGGCGCGGCTCAGCGCTGCGCAACCGGGCGAATGTCGCGGCTGCCGCCGAGGTTCAGATCCATCTCGCCGGTCACGCGACGCCAGTACATCTCGTCGTTGAAGATCCGCGCCGCGCCCACCAACTCCGGGTACGGCGTGTCGGTGACAGTCAGGAAGCCGATGTTGTAGTTCTCGCCGTCCTGCGTCCTGCCTGTGAGCGGCTGGTCGTAGAGCAGGAACCAGTGGGCGCCGACGAAGCTCGGATGAGCGAGCACGCTCATCATGTAACGCCTAAATGCGAGCGCGCGGGCCTCCTGGCTGGCGGCAGCCTGAAGGCCGGTATGAAACATGCCGCGGTCGAGCGCGCCAAAGTGGAATTCGCCGATGATGGCGGGCTTGTCTAGCGCCGCGAACGCGATCCATGACGCCGCCGACAGGTCACGCTGGTAAATGTTGAAGCTCACGATGTCGCAGGATTCGGCAGCCGCTTCCACGACCTCCGCCGTGTAAACGTTGATGCGCGAGCCCAGATAAAGGTGGTTCGGATCGATCTCCTTCACCATCTCGCGGACCTTCGAATAATACCGCCTCGCCATCAGCCGCAGCAGGTGCGGCAGATCGCGCTGCGCCTCGGCGCTCAGCGGCGTCTTGGGTGCGCCAAGGCTCTCCCATGAATCGAACGTCCCGCCCCAGGACTGGTTCAGCGCCCCGATCTCGCCGTACCGTTCGCGCAAAAATGCCGCGAATGCCTGCTTCGCCGGAGACTCCGCCATGTTCAAGGTCAGAACGGCCTGGACCACGCCAGAGTGCCAGGGCAATTCGTTGTCGACGAAATGACCGAGCACCCAAGGGTCGCTGGTCACCGCTCCGATGGTCCGAACGAGCGCCGCCCGCACAGCCACTTCCCAGCGCGGGTCGAACGGATCGCCGATGCCGCTGGAGCCGGCCTTGATATAGGCAAAGTCGCCGCCGTAATGCGTGGTGGTGACATAGGGGATGCCGCTGGCGTAGACAGACGTGTCAGACCAGTTGGCGATGGTGTTGAACCCCCAGGAGCGCAGGCGCTTCAATGTCATCTCGCGCCAGGCGGGCCGCCATTCCGGGCCATATTTGCGGTGCAGATTGGCCAGATGAAAATCAACGGTGCTCGACGTTAGATACGCCGATAGCGGGTCGCCGTCTTGGGGCAGCCAGGTGAACATCTGCTCGCGCTCTTTGGTGTAGGTTGGCGCTTGCGGGCGCACGCCGTCGATGCCGGACGAGAAAAACAGCGTCCCCTCGGGCGTCACCAGCCACCAATGGTCCATGAATTTTTCCGCCCGGAAGAAACCTGTCGCTTCCAGCCGCGGGCCCTCGCCCCAGCCCCCGTAGATGTCCCTGGCCAGCAGTTCCGGAACGGCCGCCAACTGCTGGTTCTCCTCCTCAAGCCGCCAAGGAAACTCATCGACGCCGTGCAGTTTGCCGGGCCAGTCCGCGCCCGTGAACTGGCCGAAGGCATCGACGATGCCTTCCATGGGCGGCGCCGCACGGAACCGCACGTTGTCCACGATCAGAGTGCGCTCGCGCGACGGCGAACTCATGAAGATCTGGAACTGCACGATGTGGCTGGTGTCGAGTTGCCAGGATCCATTCGACCCCAGGCTGCGCGTGCCCGGCCAACCAGGCAATCCCTTCATGCCGTAATCGGCGCCGCCCGAGAGAGCCAGGGGAAACGAAAAGGTCTGGGTGGCGTGCGGAGCGAGGCTTGAGGAACCGGTCCGGCAGTAGACGGTCCCGTTAGCCCGGAGATCGTCGTCCACGCGGACCGAGAACGTCACCTGCTCGTCATCCGGATTGGTGACGTCAAGAACGATCTCGCCCCACGATTTGAGGTTCCATGCCGCATCGGGGCGGAAGAAGAATGCCGGCCACTTCACCGTTGAAAACGTGATGCGAACGGCCTGCGAGCCATCGGTTGCCCCTTCTCCGGTGATCTCGTACCGGGTGTCGCGCGGCACGATCAGCCGCAACTGGTCGTCGTTTTCGAACGAGGTCAGCAACTCGGTCTGCTGCGCCGGGGCGTTGCCGGCAGCCAGCGTGAGCGCCGCCAGAGCGGCGACCGCCCAGAGCGAGCTTAAATTATCCGGCCGCATCTTCGACAAGACACGATTGTACATCCGACGATCCTGTTCTGATGCCAGGCGGGCGGCGGGCCATGAATGGGCGTTTGAAGCGCCGCTACTTGATGTTACGTATAACCGATGTCGCAGCGTCGTGGTAGGCCTTCATGATGTTGGAGAGCATCTGCTGCATCTGGGCCTGTTTCTCGATCATCTGTTGCAGCCTCAGCGTAGACTCGCTGGACTTCTGCTGCTTGACCTGCGAGAGTTTCACCCACAGGTCGTTCACCTGCGTTTCCATGTTGAAGTGCTTCGACGCGGCGGCCTTCTGGAGCGCCCCCCGCAGGACGCTCAAGTACATCAACTTCTCAATCGAGCCTTGGTTCACCGACTGTGCCGCGCCCGCGGCGATGCCGCCCCCCGCTGCTCCCAGCGCCTGCTCGAAGACCTTCGTCAGGTTTTTGAGCGAACCCTCCAAACCCATGCCCGATTCGGCGGCTGCCATCACCTTGGACAGTTCCTTGGTGAGTCCCAGCTTATCGATCATGCCCGCGGCCCCACCCGCGATCCTTCCCAGTCCGACATTCATCTTCTCTTTCCTCCTGTTACTGTCCTCTCTGGGATTGCGTCCAGGAGGAATCCGATAACGCATAGTGTAAACCGGAAACAGTACGCGCAGGTAAGGGAGCGGCGTGCAGGCGTTGTTGAAGGCCCGTCGGGCGTTCTGGCCAATGGCGCTATTCGGTGGGCGCACTCCGCGGCGGCACGTAAGCCATGAAGTCCGAGGCAAACCGGCCTGTGTAACTCGCGATGAGTTCCTGCACGCGTGCATGGCTGGGGCTGCGGACGATGAGGCCCGCGTGATGGCGCTTATCCATGCGCCAAACCACTTCGGGGTCGTTATAGGACGATGTGTCGGGATGCTCCTGCTTGGCGAGCGAAACCAGCAGCCCTGCGTAGTCTTCACGCGGTGGCGCCACTGCGTAGGTCGACTTGCCGCCGGCGATCTCCACCTTGGCCCACTCGGCCCACAGGTTCAGCCCGGACGCTGCCTCCACCAGATCGGCTATATGCGCGCCGCCTACGCGCGCCGAGGTTTCAAGGAAGTAGATCGTGGCATCGGCATGCGACACGATGAACTCGGTATGCGACACCCCGCGAAGCATGCCCAGCGCCGACATGACGGCGGAGTTGGTGTCCACGAGCCGGCGCGTTAACTCCGACTGGCGGTCCAGGATGCGCGTGGTGAAGATGCCGCCTTCGTGCGACACCTCCATCGGCGGCCGGCCGTAGCCACTGGCGATGGCGAACAGCACTTCGCGCTCGTAGATGATCGAGTCGACGTGGAAGATGTCGCCTGGGACGAAGCGTTCCAGCAGGTAGTGCGACTGCATGTCGCCCAGTTCGTCGACGATCGGCCAAATCTCGTCTTTCGAGTGAACTTTTCGAATGCCGATGGCGCCGGCCATCGACCTTGGCTTCAGTACCCACGGCCCCGGCACACGGTCAATGAACCTGTTCACCCGCCCGTGGTTCAGAACGTGGACGAAGTCCGGTACCGCCAGCCCGCCCTCACGCGCCTGCATCCGCATCGCCAGCTTGTCGCGGAAATAGTGGGCCCTGGTCTCGCCCATCCCCGGCACCCTCAGATGCTCGCGCAGATAGGCCGCCACCTCGACGTCGAAATCGTCCAGCGGCACGATTCGATTGATCTCGCGCGAGCGGGCCAGGTAGCTGACGGCGTTGAGCAACTGCTCGCGGTCCCACTTGCCGTTGTCGTCGGCCATGTAGAAGATTTCGTCGATGCTCTCCACGGGCCACTGAGCCTTGTCTTTCAGGCTCTGCGAGGTCAGCAGCACCACGCGCGCGCCCTGGCGCCGGCACTGGCGGAGGAACTCGTGCCCCTTCTCGTAGCTGGCCAGGCAGAGGATCGTGAGTTGTTTAACGTCTTCCATGTTGGCTTCCTAATCCTGCGTTGTGTCGATCATCGCCGCCGAGGCGCCTACCCACTCGAATCCCATGTTGTGATCCACGCCCATCTGCGCGCCGCGCCCCATACGGATGATGACGTTGACCGGCCTCAACTCGCCCAGCCACAGGTACATGATCCGAATCTCGACTTTCGCCGGTCCGAACGGCGTGTCGATGACGGGCCGGAAATCCACCCGCCTCTGCAGAATGTAGTCGGCGCGCCTGTCTGATGGGACGGCTGCGAGCTGCGCGGCGTTTGGACCCACCACGACACCCAGGCCCGCGAACGACCACAGCGGCTTAAGCACCCAATCCTCGGGCCTGTCCACCTCGCCGGCCCGGTCGAAGAAAACGGTCTCCGGCACCGATGGATGTTTCAAGTACGGCAACGAGAACTTGCTCAGCAGGAAGAACCAGTTTGGGTGGCCGGCCCAGGTGAGGTCCAGATCGTCGCGCCAGTCGAACTGCAGTTCGGCGCGCTTGCGTTCGAGTTCGTCGACGATCGCCCGGTTGTAGATGCGCCGCACGGCCACCTGCCTGCCGTCGCGCTCATAGACCAGGCGCCGGCCCTCGCGCTTCAGCGCCCGGATGTCCACGGTCCTGACGCCGAACCACTGTTCGGTCATACGGAAATCGTGCCTTGTCTTCTGGGCATCGGGGTCAATCTCGGTCAGCACCACCTGCTCCGGATCCTCGCCGCCCAGGATCGACTCGCCCAGCAGGCGCTTGTATTCGTCAAGCCCAAGTCCGAACGGCAGCGATGCCAGCATGTCATCCAGCCCGTAGGCCTCGCGGTAGGCTTCCGCCATGACGGGCTGGTAGGCGTAGAGCGACGGGAAGCCCTGGATCTCGACGAGCTTGGGCTTGAGTTGTTCGTCGAGACCGAAATCGGCCTGTACGAAAAGAGGGGCCGCGTTGGTCGCCGGCACGCGATATCGTTCTGGAATGGCCTCGAACGCCAGCCGCTGATAGCCGCTGTCGGCGACGATCTGCTCAGTCATCTCCTTGCCGGCTCGAGCCACACGATCGATGAGCGAGGGCGCGAAGAAGCAAGGCGTCTCGCTGTGGCGAAACTGGGCCCGCTCGCCGAAACGGCGTTCCAGAATCGACAGGAACCGCGGGTAGTGGTCCTTCGAAAAGCTTCGGTTAAAGGCCTGCCGGCGTGAGGTGATCAAGCAGGAATGCTCCGTCTTGCATGATTTTCAGCCCGTCGATCCAGATATCGAACCGGCGTCCGACGACGTCGATATGAGTGGCCGAGTACCAGTCCGCGCCGGTGTGCGCTCCATACGGATTGCCGAATGCCACATGGATGCCCGGGATCTTTTCGTCCTGCAGGATATTGCCGATCACGTCGCGCACGCCGATGTTGGTGCCGATGGCGAACTCGCCGGCGCGGTCGCTGTTTTCGTCCGTGTGGCAATACTGCCAGAATTCCGCTTCCAGTTCCTTGTTCGCACTTCGGGCGCTGACGAGGCGGCTGTCGCGGATATCGAGCGTCAGCGGCGTGGCTTTCAAGTCGCCGTATTTCTCGCAGAGGTAGTCGCCCACCACGCCGTCCACGACGAAGACGCCGTTGACGGTCTCCGGCGTCGTGAACGTCTCGCCGCCGGGCAGGTTGCCCCACTTGTGCGGGCTGATGATGCCGCTTGTCTTCAGCCACTTTAGGCTGGGCGAAAATCGGGCCAGTATATCGGTGCCCGCGGGGTTTGTCGCCCGGATTTCCCTCGCCTGGCTGGCCATCTTCCACACCGCCGTGCTGATGCGGTCGACGGCCTCGAAATCCGCCCGCATGCCTTCCAGCATGATCCGTGGTTCGATGTTGACCATGTGCGCGTGGCGCATCCGCCGCCGGTTGACGACGTCGGTCATCTGCATGCGCGAACCCAGTTCATTGCGCTGAGCCTTCACCACGAAGATGCTCACCTGGCTCGATTCCATGTCATCAAGCACCTCGCCCGGCATTGATGCCAGAGGCCGTGGCGCCAGCCGTTCGAGGATCCAGGCGTTGTAGGCGATGTCGAGACGCGCCAGTTCAGCGGCCAGCGACGCGCCAATTTCCAGGCACGCCTCGTCGGTGATCAGCGTCACCTTCTCGCCGCGGTCCACGCGCAGGCAGTTGTTCACGGCGTTTCTGGCGCCGTCGGCGAACTCAGGATCAAAACCCGTGGATGCCAGCAGTTCAGCGTGTCCTGTCACCGTGCGGCGCCCTCCGCGGCGTCGTCGAACAGGCCCGCCTCGGTTTCGGTAATCATGTAATCCACCACCTGCTGCAAATCCTTGGTCTCCGCGAACACCTTCAACTGGCGGTCGGCGCCCGTGCCGCGCTCCAGTATCTTTTCGATGAAGGAGATCTCCTTCTGGCTGCCCAGATCGGCGGAAACATCTGAGACGAACTCGAGGATTTCGTGAACCAGGTCCTTCTCAGGCACCTCCTGTTGCTTGCCGAAATCGATCAGCTTGCCGTCCAGCCCGTAGCGCGCCGCCCGCCACTTGTTTTCCATAATCAGCGCCCGACCGTAGTGGCGGAAGGTCAGGTTCTGTTCGTGCAGACGGTAGAGCTTTGCGATGATCGCTTGGCACAGCGCGGCGATGGCGATGGTCTCGTCCAGCCGCATCGGCATGTCGCAGATCCGGAACTCGAGCGTCGGGAAGTGCGGATGGGGCCGGATGTCCCACCAGATCTTCTTCGCGTCGTCGATGCAGTTGGTGCGGATCAGCAGTTCAACAAAGTCCTCGAACTCAGACCAGCTCTGAAACAGGTCGGGGATATTGGTGCGCGGAAACTTATCGAACACTTTGCAGCGGTAGCTCTTCAGCCCCGTCTCCATGCCCTGCCAAAACGGCGAATTGGCCGAAATCGCCAGCAGGTGCGGCAGGAAGTACCTTGCCCCGTTCATCAACTGGATTGCCGTCTCCCTGTCCTCGACGCCGACATGAACGTGCAAGCCGAAGATCAGGTTTGCCCGCGCCACCATCTTCATGTCCTCGACTATCATCCGGTAGCGGTCATCGGGATAGATCTCCTGTTCGCGCCACTGCGCGAACGGATGCGTCCCGGCGGCCGCGATCCTCAAGTCGTGCGCCCGCGCCAGCTTCACAATATGCTGCCGGATCTCCTTGATCTCGTCCCGAGCCTGCTGGATCGTCTGGCACACCCCGGTCCCGATCTCCACCACAGACTGGTGCATCTCCGGCTTCACGCGCTCGGCCAGCACCATCTTGCCCTTCTGAACGATCTCAGCCTGGATATGCGACTTCAAGTCCCGCGTCACCGGGTCGATCGTCTGAAACTCCTCCTCGATGCCCAGCGTCAGGCTCGGACGTTTGGAGTGCGCATTATGGTTCGGCATCGGTTGCTCCCTCGACCATTCGTTATCCGCGCGCCAGCATCTTCGCCCATTCATAGGGCTGCGCCGGCCCCGGCGACTTCACCCTCGCGATCGCCATCTCTGCCACCGCGTCTACGATCCAGCGAAAATTCTCCTCGCCTACTGACTCAAGACCCGCATCCGGCGCCGGATTCATGAAGTCGATGGCATATGGCACGCCGTCCTCGAGGGCGAACTCGACCGTGTTCAGGTCGTATCCGAGAGCCCGGCACAGCAGCAGCGCGTCTTTGGTGATGCGCTCGGCCATCGCCGCGTCCGGCGGCGGATTGCCCGCTACATACCGCAAATGATGCGGCTGCTTCGGGTCGTACCGCATGATGTGGACCTTTTCCCGGTTGACGACATAGCAGCGGTAGTAGTCTTCGAAATTCACGCCGCGCTGCAGCGTCATGCACAGCGTACCCGTCTGGTTGTAGGCGTCGAACACCTCCTGTGGGTTATCCACCTTGTAGACGTCGCGCCATCCGCCGCCGTCATGCGGCTTGAGAAACGCCGGAAATCCGACATATTCAAAGACCGCGTCCCAGTTCAGCGGATACTCAAGATTCCGCATCGACCGGTCCGTCGTCCCCACCGGATGCGACTTATGCGGCAGCAGCACGGTTGGCGGCACGGCCACGCCCAGTTTGGCGGCCATTGCGTAGTTGAAGAATTTGTCGTCGGCGCTCCACCAGAACGGGTTGTTAATCACCTCGGTCCCGGTCAGCGCCGCCTGTTTCAGATAGGAACGGTAGAAGGGGATGTCGTGAGAGATGCGGTCGACAATCACGTCGTAGCCGCTCGGCAGGTCCATCCGCACGCCGCCCACCTTCAAATGCTCGCCGACGATCCCGCCGGCGCCGAGTTCGTTAATCCGGTTGACCAGAGCGGGAGGAAACGAATCCTCCATGCCGTACAGAACCGCGATACGCTTTACTGCCATAATCGCCTCCGAGCCATCTATAGGAAGTACTTCACCGCCATCTGCTGCCACCAGGGCCAATCGTGTCCGAATCCTTCCCAGACGTCAAGCGCGTGCGGAATCTGCTTGGAGCCCAGTTCGTGTGCTAGTTTGACGTTCTGGTCAAACAACGGATCCTGGTTACCCACCACCAGCGCGTAGTAGTTTCCTCGCGCCTGCTCCAGATACCAGCCGCCAAGTCCTGGCAGATACGCCGGCGGAGAATTCAGGTAGGCGTCCGTGCTGTCGATATCGCCCAAAAAGCGCTGCGGAATGTCGAACGCCCCGGACATGCTGACAACATAGGTGACGATGTCGGGGTGGCGCAAGCCGAAGTTGACGGCATGATAACCGCCGAAGCTGCATCCGGTCGCCCCCATTTGCGGCCAACTGGTCCTGTTGCGGACAAACGGCGCAACTTCCACGGCCAGATAGGCGTCGAAGGCGTTCTGGCGGTTCAAACGATCCTGCGCGCCCGCGCCGCGGTTGTACCAGGATTCCTGGTCCACCGAGTCCAGGCAGATCACCTGCAACTCGCCGCGCTCGATTTTGGGCTGCAAGGTCTCCACCATCCGGCGGTCTTCGTACTCATGAAACCGTCCGCCTGAGGTCGGGAAGACGACCACAGGGAAACCGCGATCGCCGAACGCAAGCAATTCCATCTCGCGGTGGAGAGACGGGCTGTACCACTTCACATAGTCTCGTCGCATTAAAGCCCAGGATTGTCAGAGGGAATCCTTCCATGTTAACGCAAGCTTACAGTTCCCCAAAGCAGTTCGGGCTGCTAAACTGACCGATTGGCGCCCCCGCTGGCCGCCTCATGCCACACTGCTCTTGCCACACGATGAGATGGACTCTCCCCGCACTGCCAAATCCGAAGGCCGCCTCTGCCTTCACCACCGCTTCCCGTCCCGGTACCTTTCGACGCCTCGGGACCTGATCGTCTATCTGCCGCCTGGGTACGACCAGTGCCGCGACAGGTTCCCGATCCTCTACCTTCAGGATGGGCAGAACCTGTTTGACTCCGCCACGGCCTTTGCTGGCCAGGAATGGCGCGCTGACCAGATTGCCGACCGGTTGATTCAGGCTGGCGAGATCGAACCACTGATCATCGCCGGGATCTACAACACAGGAGTCCGCCGCGTCTCGGAATACACCCCGACCCGCGACCCCGGCAGCCGCAAAGGCGGTAAGGCCCAGCGCTACGCCCAGATGCTGGCCAACGATGTGAAGCCATTCATCGAAAGGCAGTACCGCGTGCGCAAGGGCGCCCAGCACTGCGGGGCGGGCGGATCGTCGTTGGGCGCGCTGGTTTCGTTGTCTGCGGGGCTGCACTACCCAGGCGTGTTCGGCAAACTGGCCGTCATGTCGCCGTCGGTCTGGTGGGACCAGCGGTCAGTGCTGTCCATGGTGGCCCAGTACAAGGCTGAGGCGCGCGCCCGCATCTGGCTTGATACAGGGACGGCCGAGGGAACCCGGCCCGACATAGTGGTCCACGACGCCCGCCTGCTGCGCGACGCCCTGATTGACAGGGGCTGGCGGCCCGGCGTGAATCTGGAGTATGTCGAGGATCACGGGGCAGGTCACAACGAGGCCGCCTGGAGTCACCGTCTTGCGAGGGTCCTCGAATACCTCTTCCCCGGATCCAAGTGAGCCGACTCGTTTGGCCCGCCGGTGATCGCTTTTCGGCACGCCGCCTTGAGGCCGCAGAACCCGAACCGCCTACGCTGTTTTTGCGGACGACAGGTCGAAGACAGAGAGAATGCTCCGTACCATGGCCTCGCGAGTCGTAAAACGTGTCTCGTCGTAGCACCCCAGAGGATTAGCGACGGCGTTGACGAGGCACTTATTGCAGTAAGTGCAAGGAACGGGTGGCCGGTCGAGTCCGCGCTCGAACATCCGAGGAAGGTCGGGATTGGCGATGAGAGGACGCGCCATGCTCACGGCATCGCACTGTGCTGAAGCGATCGCGTCCCGAATCACGGATGCTGTCTGGAATCCGCCCGTGCAGATGACCGGAATACTTACGGCATTCCTGATTGCGGCTGCGTCGGGTAGGTTCAGGCCTTCGATGACGTCGCCTCTGCGCTTCACCCACTGGTCATGAAAGAGCCTCCCCGTCAGATCGTTGCGCAACAGCAGGTAGTTGCGGAAGGTGCTTCTGCCACTGGAGATCATGCTGCCGTAGATGCGGACGAAGTCGTCGACAGGCAGGTCGCCGGCGGGATTTCTGGGGTGCGGGAAGAAACTGCCGCTGGATACGTGGATCGCGTCCACGCCTTCGGCCTCCAGCCACTTACATACCTTCACGGCGTCTTCGATCGTGTTGCCGCGAGGCTCGCCCGGCACCATCGCATTGTTGTTTTCGGTGGCGCTGATCTTCATCTGCAAATGGAACTCGCGCCCGCAGCGCTGGCGGATCGACCGCACGATTTCGAGCAGGAATCTGGCCCGGTTTTCTAGCGCCCCGCCGTAGCCGTCTGTGCGATCGTTGATCGCTGAACTCAGGAACTGGGTGATGAGATAACCGTTGGCCCCGTGCAGTTCAACGCCATCGAGTCCGGCAGCCTGCGCGCGCTGTGCGGCCTGACCGAACTGCTGGACCACTTCGGCTATCTGATTCCCGGTCATCGCTGTGCACTCGAAACCGTGCAGCGGGTCGGGCTTGGATGTGGAACTCCAACTGTCGGGATACTCGATGCCGGCGATGTCGCGCTGGCGCCCGCCGTGGCTCAGCTGCAGGATGAACTTGCAGTCGAATTCGTGAACGCGTTCGCCCAATTCACGCCAAAACGGAATCTTGTCATCGGCATCGATCATGGCGTAGTTGGGCAGGATTCGGCCGCGGCAGTGCACGGGCACGAACGAGGAAATGATGGCTCCCACGCCGCCGCGGGCGAAGTTGCGCTCCCAGTTGATCCGGACGGGGCTGCCGGAACCGTCGTAGTTGTCGAACCGCCCCGAGACGTTCGACCGGATCAGCCTGTTCTTGATCTCGAGGTTGCGGAACTTCAAGGGCTGGAAGATGATGTCCGGCATGGTGGTATCGCCCCTTGCTAGAAAGTCCTGACGTATTCGATGAGCGCGCGCTTGTCGGCATCGGGCAACTCGCTGCCGAAGGTGTGGCCGCGGTCCACGACGAAGTCTGGTGAGAGGTTCCTCCTGAGCAGCGTGTTGTAGAGCCTGCCCCTGCCAATGAGCCAGCCGATAAAGCGAGTGAAGAAGTTGTCGTTGCGCAGCAGTTGCAGTTCTGGAGCGTTGATGTTCGCGATCAGGTTGACCGGGGTACCCTTGCGGATTTTGAGTCTGTATCCGCTCTCCTGGGGCAGTTCGCTATCTTCGGAGGTCATCCACATCGACTGTACGCCAAGGCGCTTCTCCGGCCAGAGCAGTTTCACCATGGCGTCATCGAAGGCTGCAAGCCTGCCCTCAAGGCTTGGGTCACCGTTGAAGATGCCAAGCGCGTTGTTGTGGAAGTAGGGCGCAGTGGCCCAGATGCCGGCCAAGGTGGGCACGCGGTAGTATCCGCGGCCGCCCGCGGGAGGCTGGAAACTGATGGGACTTGTGGGTTTCACCGGATTGTGCAGCCCTTTCAACTCGCCCGCTGCCGGAAGATCCTTGTATGTTTGCGAGGAGAACTCCGACCACACGTGGCCTTGAATTGCGTTGGTCGCCAGCGCCCGGCCGATGTTGGTCCCGATTTCGCTCACCGGATAGCGGCGATCGTTCGAAAGGAAGTTGTTGTCCAGAAAATCGGACTGCTGAACGGCCTTTCTGAACCATTCGGTCCGCGCGGTTTCGTCCACCATCTCCGCCGGCGGTTGCTTGCTCGAGTGGCAGCGCGCGCACTGCTCTGCGAACACTGTCGCGCCACGGCGCAACTGCTCGGCATCCCGGGACAGATACTTCTGCGCTGCCGGAGCATCCTTCAACCGTGCCGGAAGAATTGTCTTGAGGAAGGCCTCCGCCCCTTCCATGCGGGCTTCGGTCGCACTCCAATCGGGACAGTCCTTCCGCGCCAGGTCGATGCGGAAGGGCTTCTGCTCCATCTTGGTGCCGCGGATCGGATCGTGCAGCGTGGTCCAATAATCCGAGCACATGCCGATGTTCACGTACACCCGAAGCGAGGCGCCGGCGGTTCCGATGGAATCGGCCCCGTCTTTCAGGATGTGGTGGACCGGACGCGTGGAGCCGTCAGCCATCTTCTCGGGATGGCTCGGCCTGTGGGCCAGGTGGACGATGGAGTTGATCGCGTTGGGGTTGAAAATGTGGTCGGTGGCGAATCGCGACGTATCGGAGGTCCCGGGCGGTTGGCGGTCGGCCACATGCCAGCGGAAGTCCTTGGGGTTGAGTTTCAGGCTGAAAAGGGTGCCTTCCTTGAAGTACTGGTTCCCGATCGCAGAGGCGAAGTTGTGCCAGCGCGGGTTTTCGGGGTCTTTCGGCGGATTCAATGGATCCATGCCGATATGGCAGAAGCCGCAGGTCATCCCAATGAGATAGGGCGGCTCAACGCTGGCCGGATCGGCAATGTACTTGTTCACGTCCCAGGTGAACTTGTCGAACTTGGGGTTGTTGAATTTGCGTAGTCCGACTGTGCCCGAGGACTTGCTGGGGATGCCAGGAATGTTCACTTCCTTGCAGACGTCCATCCACAACCCGTATTCATCCGGCTTCGTGGCTGCCGTGCAATCGGGGTCGTTCAACACACCCATGGTGCGAAACCGTTGCGGACGCCGCCGCGAGTCGACATATTGAAGCAGGTCTGTGATGCCGTGCGTGATCCGGGCCACCTGCCTCCAGAATTTCTCGCCACCGCCGGTCCAGAAGTACCAGGTGTTGCGACCCTCCTTTTGGAGTGGCGTGAGCTGTGCGCCACCGTATTCATAGGTGTCGTCGCCAGCCGGATAGTTCTGGCTGGAAACCGTTGCGGCCGACGCCAGCAAGAGGAGTGTGATGCCGATTGCGCGCATGGGATAGCAATATAACCGAAACGTACAGATTTGGAAAGAGTCTTTTTTACAACCTCTTCACAGCTGAAGAACTAGAATTCCGGGCACACTCCATGCCATCAGGTTTTCCCGGCGAAGGCCATCGTCAGTGCTCCCTCCGAAGCCTCGATCCAGCTTCACCTGGGCAGGGTCTACCTCGGCCGGCGCTATACCGGCCCTCTGTCAATACCGCAGACTCAGCGCCTTGCCAGGCGACAACAGCACACCCAGCTCAGATGCCTCGACGCTGCTTCCGCCAACAGTGGCGGCGAATGAAAGCTCATCGTCTGCCCGCGCTCCCTGGAGCGCCCATTTGCCGTTCTCATAGGACACTTCAAATGCCTTGAAGGCAAACGTTGCAAGGGTGGTGCCTTCGAAAACGATGGTTGAAGCCGACGACGAGGAAAACTTGGCCTTCACATTGGCCGTGAGCACGGACTGGAGCGCGTTGATATCGGCGTCGACATCGGTTCCACGCTCGTCCTTGGCTGTGATGCTGACCGCGTTGGATTTCAGGACTTCGAAAATGATGAACTCCTGAGTCTCCCCGTTGTCGAAGTAATGCGACACGAAGGGGTTTGAGAGGTCCAGCGACCCGGCCGAGAGGTACTTTCCCAGTGCGAACGGAGTGACGCTCACCGAGACAACGTCGACGAATTTGAACTGGACTCTCTTCGCCTTCTTGAACCCAAGGTTAAGGGAGGGCAGCCCAACCACGGAACCCAGGCCAGCCAGGGCGTTCGAGAGGAGTTTGAGTCCGATGCCAAGGTCGAGATCGCCTGTCTTGCCTCCCTCGATGGCCGCCGCCGGCTGTGGTGCGCCTGCCGTGGGCGGTGGCAGACTTGAAGTCCAAACCTCGACGATGGAACCCAGTCTGTTGAGGGTCTTGTTGTCGCGTCCGAGAACGTCGAGCGGTTCTATGCCAGCTCGCGGGAGCTTCACCATGTTGTAGCTCAGCTTGTTCAGTTGCTCGACGGCGGGGTCTTTGCATGCCATATTGGCCTCCTCCTTGTATTGGCTCAGCGTAAACTCTGAAGTCACCCGGCTGCCCGGGTGATCCGACTCGAAGCGATCCTCGCCCAGATTGACTCACCTCGTTGCTATGTCTCCATGTCCTCGACACGAAGCCGGACCGCGGGATCACCGAGAATAATGTAGTTCCGCGCATCGTCGCGGGCCACCCATCGGTTGGCGAGCACGGCGTCGGTCACCTGTCCGGGAAGAAACGACCGTTGCCTTTGGATATCCGCGAGTTCGGCCGAGAGCACGGCCCACCGGAGGTTGAACTGATCGGTGCATTGCCCGATCCGCTCACCCTTCATGACACGGATCATGACGTCCCGGAAGTCTTGAATCTGGGGAGCGCTGCGGCCGGCCTGGAATGAATAGGTCCACGCCCGGTCGATGTGGGCGAGAACCGCCTGCGCCCCCCGCGCCAGCATAAGTTGTGGCAGCCTGGCGACGATGGGCTCGGGTGAGATCTGCTTAGCGCCGCCGTCGGGAAGGCGCGAGTAGTTGTCGAACTTAGGACATCCCCCGCCGTAACAGGCGAAGAAGAAGTGGATCATGCCGCTCATGCTGGCGTCATCGGGGATGTCGGAGGCGGCGAATAGGTGGTCGCTGGCGACTGGACCTCCCTCCCAATCCTGGCAAAGGATTGCGCCTTGTCCGGAACGCAGCCGCGGGTCAGCGGCATCGAAGCCGACTCCGTGCGAACCCGTGAACAGCAGGGCAGGAGAACCTCCTGGAGCCTTGGCGCGAAGCAGGTTCGTGAGGTTCTCTTTCGTCGCGTCGTCGGCGAGGAATGGCTGAAGCTGGAAGCCCTGTTTGGTCCCCAGTGGCTTCTGTGAACCGGCACCGCTCACGAATGGCAGGGCCACCTGGTTATGCAGCAGCCCGGTTGCCCGATCTCCCAGGTTGCGCGTGTTGAACACCGCGATGCGTTTGGCGTGAGGCGCCTTCGCCGCGGTCTCGTAGGCGACAACGCCCTCAGCATAGGCCCGGTACTCCTGCGGGCTGTCGAAGCAGATCCGACCCACGCACCAATAGGCGTCCAGCAGGTATTGAAACTCGAACGGGATCTGCTCGGGTGTGCCGACGAGAGCCAGATAGAGCGGCACGCCCAGGGAGGGATCGACCGTGGCCAGACCCACGCTGAACTTGTCAAGCCATGAACGGACTGTGTCGCCATCCTGGTAGCCGGCGGGTCCATCGAAGATCCGGAACAGCGATGGTTCGCCGACTTGGCTGCGCCGGTGCTCAATCAGTGGATCAAGCGCCTCGCGAATCGCGGGGTCGATGCCGCTCGGGAAGATGATGCCCCAGCCTGCTTCTGTGAGTTTGTTCGGATCGACGTCGGCCACGGCAAGAAAATCAGTATTCTCCGCATGTCCACGCGTTTGGACCGCGTTGGGATCCTGGCCAATGCGCTCTAGATCGTCCGTGGTGAGTTCGGGCAGAATGCTGCCGGTCTGGGCCATGACGCCCATCGGCAGGGGCATCTCGTCCTCTGTGAGCATGAGGATTTCGGGGCTGCTCATACTTTTGACCTTTCTATGCCCGCGCGGCCTGCCATATCGCGTGGGCGACCTCGGGACCGTCGATGTCGGAGTGCGCGCCTGAGGCCCCATCCCCCTTGCGGATGAACTCGCTGCTTTCCATGTTGTAGATCCCGCCGGGCACGAAGTCATAGTCACCCGTATGAGGGAGCATCTTGATCGCGTTCACCCCGCCCAACCCCTGCAGCCCGTAGGCGCCTATGCCGCCGAAGCGTGGAAGCGCGGCAGCGAAATCCACTTGGCCGCTCAAGCCCGCGGCGACCGGGTAGATCACCCCAATAGCGGTGTCGTGGCGCGAAAGGGTCGTAATGATCGGACCCCGCACACCGCCTCGTTTGATGGCCGAGTTGAAATAGCCTGTCTTGGCGGTCCCGAGTATTGAATCGGCATACGCCCACAACGACACAGCACCCTGCACGAGGACCGCGGAATCAACGGCCCGCGGCAGCGAGGACTTGCCGCCTGGACCGCCCAGAATCGATGACACCACGATGCAGCCGAAACTGTGTCCCATCAGGTGAAACCTGGCCACCGGCAGCGACTGCTGTAATGCGGCGATGAACGAATGCATGCCTCCCTCGCCCACGGTGCGGGCCCGGGACTTCATCGTCCAGAAAGACAACTGTCGCAAAGGACCGAGCAACCCGCCGAGGCTCAAACCGCCGAATGCATCGCCGGCTTCGTTCGCCGCATCGAAAGCGGCGACGGCATCGAATGGTGCGTCGTCGTTGCCTGGCGCGGCCTCGGGACCTGCCGACGTGCGCCCGATGGCGTCGGCCAGACGGTTATAAGCCTCCACCACATGGGCCGGCAATTCGATTGCGCCCGCGTTGATGTCGTTTTCGTGGAAGATCACCTGCAGCAGCTTTCGCACTTCCTCGGGATCGCCGCCAAGCCGGCTCACGTAACGTTCCACCAGTTCGTTCGACGAGACCGAAGACGCTTCGAACGAATTCGCGCCCAGTTCGTCATCGCCCCATGGCTGGCTGGGCCAGTGGAGACCGATCCAAAGCGGCTTGAAGCCGGGACCCATGGCCGCTGAATCTTCTGGCAAGTCGATCATGGCCTTGATCCAACGGTTGTATTGGTCGATGGCCGCCGGCACATCTCCTTTCCATCCGTGGCTGAAGAAGAAGATGTGGCTGGGCGGACTCGCCTGGGCATCCTGAATGATCCGCGCGCTCATGATACCGCCGATTCCGTGCGGGTCGTCCTTACGCTCGCGCCCACGGGCGTCGAATGCAATCAGTGAGTAGGTCACGTTTGAGTTGGGGATGGTTCTATAGGGCATCGAGCACTCCGTTTCAGGTGGTTTTCGAGACTGCTTGGTTGGGATTCAGCGGGCGGTAGGTCTCACCGGCGAGTCCGCCGGTCAGCCGCCAATAGATTTCTTCGCCAACCTCGAAACTGAGCTGGCTGAAGGAGAGGCCTTGCCTGGAACGCTCTCTGTCTCCGGAGGCGGCGCATTTGTTTCTCATGCGGCGCAACACTTCGACCGAGGAGCCGTCGCCGATGGCGCGCAACGATTCGAAAGCCTGATACCGCAACTGCCAGCGCCCCTCGGAAGAGAAGCCGGGCGCCAGTTTGATGCAATCGCGTTTCGCCGCCGCGGCAAAGTTGTCGATTACCAGGTCATGGCACAGAGTCCGGACCTCGGTAAGGGCTTGGGCGGAACCCTGCGTCTCGCGCTGCTGGGTGAGAATCGTCGCGTAGGAACGAAGAGCGCGGCTCTGCACATAGGGATCGCCGTCCAGCAGGCACCGGCGAAGAAACTGGACCTCGGGGCCGTCCAGCGAAGCGATACCAAGCCGCCCGATCATGTAAGCCACATGGTGCGCCCACTCCGGCTTGTCGAGGAAAGGCAGGATCGCGCGCTCGGTCACCTTGATAGGGCTGAGCAGGCAAAGTGTGTCGGTAATCGCCCACATGATGTCGCTGTCGCCGGGCCGGGTGGCGAAGTTCTCGAACCGACGCACAAGGAGGTCAAGCGCTTCGGCGTCCTTGATGGTGCTCAGCGCGAAAGCCGCCACGGCTGAGACCGACGGGTCATCGAGTTCGAGCAGCGAGCCCAACCCGTGCAGGTCACCACCCAGCCAGGCATCCAGCAATGCCTGCAACGCCGCGTTCTCCGACAGGCGGGCATCGGATTTCGCGTAGGCCAGTGCAGCCTCCGGCATGCAGCGCAACGCAAGCACGGCTGAGCCGCGCACACCGGAATAGTCAAAACAGGGCTTTCCCTTGATGTCGGTCCGGATCTTCTCAACGGCTAGACAGAACAGATGAGCGATGACACGCGTTTCCGGCAGCAGCGCAAGCGACTCGATGGCTCTTCTGCGATGACTCACTGACCGGACATTCTGAGGGTGCGAGCGCCAGATGAGGCTGTCCACAATCTGGTCCACAACGTCGTCGCCGATGTTGCCGGACTGGGCTGCCGTGGCGCGCCGGGCCTCATGGAGGCAGCGGGTGGCAAGCAGCACCTGCTCGCCTTCGGTCAGGGCGCTTCCGGCCAGAATGACCCGCAGCAGGGAGTCGGCCTCATTCGTCATACCGGCCAGCAGCACCAGCGTGTCCTCCCACCACTTGAGGCGTGGTAACCGGCCCAATGTAGCCGTGATGTCTTCAAGCAGCCTCTTCCTGCCGGCAGCTGCGTTCAGATACTGCGCGCAGAAATAGGACTGGAGACCGGAGTATGCAAACCGGACCCCCTCATCGCCGCTGTTGACCAGAAGGCGGCTTTTCTTGATCTCGGCCAGGAAGACTTCCAGAGGAAATTCGCGGTTGGCGCGCACTTCAGCAAGGATGTCGTAGACGTCGTGCCCGCCAAGCTCAACCTGGCGGCCTGTCTGCATCCGCCAAGCGATGCGGCTTAGGGCCTCTTCGGCGCGCGGCCTCATGCCCGGCGGGCCGTCCACAAGTGCCATCCCTTCCCTCACGAATCGACCGAGTACGATGGTCCGGCTGTTGATGCACGCCCCTTCACGCGCATCCTCCATTAGCTTCTTCAGCAGCCATGGAACTGTCGCAAGATCAAACAGCGCCGACTCGCGCAACTTCGGCACAAGAGCGCGGACGGCCGCTTCCTCCTGATTTTCCAGATACTCGATCACGCGATCGCTGTTCATCGGCTGAATCACCAGCGCGATCGAGTCTTCCGGATAAATCGTCCAATCGAAAAGTGACGCATCCGCGGTCAGACAGAATTTGTGCTGTGGATGGGTGGCATGCAGATCCGCCAGCAGTCCCACCACGCTTGCACGATCGGCTGCGCTGAGTTCGGCATCGCCGTCCACCAGGAACAGAAAACTCTGCTCGTCAAGCGCGGTCAGGATGCGCGCGGTGTCAATGTCGAATCCATGTTCCTGGTAGACACGCGCCATCGCCTTGGCCACGGTTAGAGCCGGCCGGGACGTGGAGGCGGCGCAGTCGGTGGAATATAGTTGCGCCGGCACGCGAGGATGGGAATCCTGGGGCTGCGACGCAACATCGGCGAACAGAGCCCTCATATGTGTGGTCTTGGCCCGGCCACGGCTGCCGATCATGAGAACGAAGGGGCTGCCGCATTCTTCATCATCTTTGAGCGCTTCCTTTGCACCCTCCTCGATGCCAAGCCTCGGACCGGCGGCGTTCTCGATCCCATGCTGCAAGGCCTCCAAACCGGACCTCACCAGCACCACCTCGATCGGGAACGGGTGCTGCACACGCCACTCCATCCTGCAGTCGGCGGCGATGTGCCGCGTAGCCGTCCGCAGTGGATCTGGTTGCCAGATCCGCCCATCCTTCAGGCGCGAGAAGAGCACTGGGATCGAGTAATTTGTACTATTGGCGCGCAGCAGCGCCTGGCGGCCCGCATTCGCCGCAACATCGACAGCACCCTCGCGTACCAGCGTCTTGTAGAACGTGCTCGAAAACTCCCGCGCATCCCCCATCGGGACGAAGTCTTGCATTGCCACCACTCCGGCCACCCCAAGCTGGACCAACCGCGGCGCCAGACCCGTCTGCGCCCCTCCTCCCGAACTCTTGCAGGATTGAAGAAAGACGAATCGCAGTCCAGCCACGTTGAGTTTCTCCACCAGCAGATCTTCCTCAACAAGCGCCAGGCCACCGTCGTCGTTCTGCAGCACCAATACGGCTTTTCGGTCTGGAGTCAGATTGCCATGTGCGATGAGGTGCAATGCGTCGGCGCCCGTCAGACATTCGCTGATCAGGTCAATCGTTGCGGGTTGCTGAACGACCCTGCACCCAAGCTCCACCAGTCTTTCCTGCAATTCTTGCGGCAGAAGTGCGCCACCGGTGAGAATCGTCACCCGAAGTTCACTGTTTTCAAGCAGTGATTCCCAGGCTTCGATGAGATTCGCGATTTCGGCTGCTGTGTCGATCGGAGTGAAAGTCCTGAGATCGCTTGGGTTGGCTACAGCCAGCAGCAACTGGACGTAACCTCCGGACAGGGTGGGAGGTTCGGGCGCGTCCAGGGCCACATAGCGCGAGAACGGGGATTGCGGAGAAGCAGCCGCCGGCAGGTCCTCTCCATTGATGGGAAGGATGAGCCGCTCCCAGCGCACCGAATGCGCCTCTCCCGCATCGGGATCAAGCAGAAGCCGGAACCTGAGTTCGCCTCCCGCGATCGCCTGCTCGTAGGCTCGTGCAATGGGAGCCGAAGCGAACAACACATCACGCAATGCGGCGCCGTACGCCTTCGGATCGTCGTCGAATGCCCTCAGCTTCCGCGAGTCGATCAACGCCTGCCCGACTGTCAGCGCGGATCCACCCCGAAGTGCCTCAATTCGGGACACTGATCCATCGGGCGCAAATATGCGCAATTGAAACTCTGTCATGTAGCAAGAACTCTTCCCAGCGGTCCCTCCCAAGGTTTATACAGGATTTACGCGTCAAGTACAAGAAAAAAGCCGAACACACTCGATGACCACCAGAAAGTGCCGAAAAAGAATCACGCTGAGGAAGCGGGAGGAGCCTGACCCTGCATCCCTCCAGCGCATGACCCTTGACCACGCAAGTTCATCTGTCTGGGCAGCGCGGCCACTTTGATCGGCAGATTTTTGTGGCTTCGGATGCGAAGAGCCGTGCTACAATTCCCTCCAACTGGCCAATCCGGCACTGGGATGCAATGATCCGGTCACTGATAATGCCCTGGGTATTCCTGACCCTGGCGGGGATGTGCTCTGGCAGGGCTCCATCGCTCAACCCCCAGCCTGCGAGCGCCACACTGCGCCAGATTGTGGAAACCCTCGACCGTTACCCGCATTCGCCCGAAACCGGCGGCTTTGTCGCGGAGATCAGGCGAAGTGCAACCTGGCTGGCCGGACAACTGAAGGACGAGAAGACGCCCATCGCTTACGCCCGCAGCCTTGAGCGGAACCTCGCACTCCTGCGCCACGCAGCCGGTCCTGGGAAGGGTCAACAGGCGGCGACGTTACGAATGGTCCTTGACGATATCAAGCTCAAGCACGCTGACTGCAGGCAGTTTGGCATGGGGAGGTTGGTCAGACTCAAAGTGCGGACTATCCGAGGGACTACTGAGGTAAGAGGCTGGCAGGTCTTTTACCGCTGGCTGCCCGGACGCGCAGTCGGCGAGGTTCGCCCGCAATCCTTTCCCTCTCTGAGCAGTCCAACAGCCGCTGAGATCCCTCCCGGCGCCTATTCAGTCTTCGCGCTCAAGACCGTAAGCGGAAAGGAGGTCCTTTCCAAGGAACTGCCCGTACCCGTGGGCGGCTCACTGGAAATCACTTTTGAGGTTCCCGTACCATGAATAGTGCTCTCCCAGAGGAGGGCCCGGCGCCGCGCCGGGTCCTTGAGTTCGTTCGGTTCTTCAAGCAGTACATGAATGCATCTTCCTTAGTCGCGGCGGCCCTGCCGGTTCCCGTGACAGCCTTGCAGTTCATCCCCACCTACTCGGCGCACACGAAGTTCCTTGCCGTGTACTCGTCACTTTCCTGCTTCCTTCTGCTAGGATTTGTTTTCTATAGCCGCCATACGCTTGCGTGCTGGATGTTCCAGTCTCCGGCCAGACGCCGGCCGCGGTTCGGAAACTTCATCCGGCTATTCCCGCTCGGCATGATCGTTGCCTGCTGTTGCCTCATCGCGGGTTACCATTATTTGCTTCAAGGCTCCCTCATCGCTGCTGCCGCCGACTGGGTGCGGCGGGGCGTCACGGTAGGTTCGACTTCCGATGTCCTCCAGAAAACAGATTACATGGATATCCCATACGCACTGGGCCTGGCCGCCTGTTACATTGGCATCTTCCTTGCGGCGGAATGCGCTTTCGTGCTGATGGCTCTCAGAGAATACCTGCAGGATCTCCTGGGTCTGACTGAGAGCGAGTTGATCGCCGACATGCTCGGCAGACCATAGCCAGCCATCGCCCGTGGTCGGCAACAATCCGATTCGTGCGCAGAATCACCTGGTTTGGGTGCTCAAAACCTTCCTGTAACCGAATTTGTACACCAGCTTCGTGCAGATACAGCCTTCATCACTGTAAGGAGTTGCAGCTACGGGTTTGGCTCTCCTCGCTCGATGGCTCGAACTTCCTCTCCGCCGCAGGGCGGGGTCTTGCAGGAAGACTGACCATTCTTCAGCCCCAATGCGGTGTTACTCCGCACATGTATGCAGGCACTAGTTCAAATCGAGGCCGTCGCCGATGGCCGAGTAGCCGGGGATGGAGACGGGCAGGCGTCCGCGGACCTTGGCTGCGCCGAGCAGAGCGTCGAGCGCGGCGGCCTCGGCAGGCGCCGTGGTCGAAAATGCCGCCATGTAGGCCTTCACGGCTGGAAACGCGCGCAACAGGTAAGGGTTGCCGAAGGAGAGATAAGCGACGTGCACGCCGGTGGCGATCAACTTCTCCATGAAGGCCGGGTAGCCGCCGGCGAGAGCGACGTTGCCGCGATAGGATGCCGCGGCCACCCAACTGACGGCCACGGCGGCGCGGCAGGCGGAAGCCGATTGCGCCGCCGTGGCGAGTTCCGATGCAGGCAGTTCGGGATCGAGCAGCGAGACCTTCGCGCCTGGAGCACGGCGGCGGATTTCGGCGGCAAGCTCACGCCCCTGCGTAGAGAAACGGCTACCTGAGAGCAGATAGAAACAGGCCCGTCCCGGTTCGCGCAGCGGCAGCAGGTTGTTCTCGTTCCTGACGACGGTGATGGCGGCGCGGGCGGCATCGCGGGCCAGTTGCTGGTCTTCGGGTGTATTCAACTCGTCGGCGAGTTTTTCAAGATCGACATAGCGGCGCTGATCGATGCGCAGCCTGGCCTTGGCTTTTAGTACCCTGAGGACGCTCTCGTCGAGACGCTTTGCGCTGAGACGTCCTGAGTTCACGGCTTCGACCACGCCGTCGATGGCTTTGTCAGGGTTTTCAGGAATCAGCAGGATGTCGGCGCCGGCCAACAGGCTACGCACGGCGGCCTCGCCGGGCGGGAACTGTTTGGTCAGGCCCTGCATGTCCATGGCGTCGGTGGTGACAATGCCGTTGAAGCCGAGTTGGTTTCTCAACAGGGCGGTGAGGATGGCCGGCGAGACGGTGGCCGGGATCTTCTCGGACTCCAGCGCCGGGACGGCCAAGTGGGCGGTCATGACCGAGTCCGCGCCAGCGTCGATGGCGGCGCGGAAGGGAACGAGTTCCATCCTGTCGAGACGCTCGCGAGGGGCGTCGACGACGCCGAGACCGATGTGGGAATCCGTCGCCGTATCGCCGTGGCCGGGGAAATGTTTGACGGTGATCATCACGCGCGAATCCGCGTCGCCATGCGCGCCTTCAATGAACGCACGGACGTGGCGGGCCACCGCCGCCGGGTCTTCGCCGAAGCTGCGGATATTGATGATGGGGTTGTCGGGGTTGTTGTTGACGTCGGCCACCGGCGCGTAGACCCAGTGGAAGCCGAGCGCGCGGGCCTCGCGGGCCGTAGCCGCACCCCAGGCGCGAGTCAGCGCCAGATCATTAGCTGCGCCGAAGGCCATCGCGTGAGGGAACTCTGTGGTGTCGATCAGCCGCATGGACGCTCCGCGTTCAAAGTCGCCGCCGACGATCAGCGGCAGCTTCGCAAGCCGCTGCATTCGATTCAGAAACGTGGCGACATCGTGGGAGCGGGCCTTTTCGACGGAACCGTGACGGACGCGGTTGAGCAGGATGAGTCCGCCGACGCGCACGTCGGCGACCAGGCGGCGGTATTCGGCATAGGCGCTGCTTCTGGAGTTCAGATCGTCGCCATAGAAAGGCACGATGACAAGCTGGGCCGCCTTCTCGCGCAACGTCAACGCCTGGAGCGTCTTGAGGGCGGCGGGCGCGGCTGGCGGCTGTGCTGCGGAGGCGATGAGAATCGAGCAGAGGAATGAACAGATGAGGCGCATTAAGCGGTGCTGGCCGCGCGGCGGTTCTTCGGCGCCGGAGCGGCGGACTTGGGCCCCTTGCGGCGAACTGCGCCGCTGAGGTGGCGGTTGACGGCGCGCACCAGATGAGTGACCTCATTGGCGCTCTTCATGATCACCACGTCGGCGCCGGTGTTGCTTTCATTCAATCCCAGCGCATCGACAAAACCGGAGACCAGGATCACCGGCACTTCGGCCGAGATGGAGCGGATCGCCTTGATCAGGTCGACGCCCGTCTGGCCTGGCATCTTGTAGTCTGTGATGACAAGTTCGAAGGGTTCACCCATTTGGGTGGACGCCCTGAAAGCCTCGAGGGCCTGATCGGGACAATCCACTCCCGTCGTGGAATAGCCTAGTTCGCGGAGCACGGCACAGCGCGCCGACAGCCCGGCACGGTTGTCATCCACAAGCAGGATGTGGGGGGCGGGTTTTGCGTTGACCGTCCGTTTCAGACTCATGCGCGAAGGGCAAAGTTAGCAGACGGCGATTTGCAGTGTCAACACAATCGTAATGTGCTCACACACGGGCAGATCGAGTTCTTGACATCGCAGCCGGGCAGGTGTAGGGGCCGTTATTCGACGGCCCGCGGAGCGTTGTAGCCGGCCTTCGCAACAACTGTGTACTTCATCGGTTTGCCCTTCTCGTCGGTGATCCGGAGAGGATCGCCGTTGGGCCCTACCAGATCAACCTTGATCTTGCGGTACTTGCCGTCGCGGGCAATATTAGTCGGGCTGTAGGAGAGGGTGTAGGTGTTGCGCAAAGCCTCCGAGATCTGACGGAAGATGCCGCCGTATTCCCCGAGAAAACGCGGGAACCAGGCCTGGCCGCCAGTTTCCTTGGCGAAAGTTCGGAGCTGGTTGTCGGCCATGAGGAAGTCGAGCCTCTGGATCGAGCCCATGGCGCCGCGCGAGTCATAGTATTCGCGCATAGCCTGTAATGTACCCATGGCGTAGATGGGCACGCCGGCGGTCTGGAGTTTTCGGCGGGTCTGGTCAAAGGTGAGCTTCGAGAATGTGTCCATGCCTGAGCCGATATAGAAGATGGCCTTGCGGCCTTCGATCTCGGCCATGCGGTCGGCGACATCGGTGAGCGCGTCGTACATGTTGGACTCAGAGAAGCCGGGGATGCGCAAACGGGCGAGCGCCTGCGACGTGTCGCGGCGGTCTGTCGAGAAGTCGGAGAGGATTTCAGGGCGCAGGTCGAAGGCGACCACGGCCACTGTATCTTCGGGCTTCAGCGTCTCGAGGAAGCTATAGCAGGCGGTGAGAGTCTCCTGCCAGCCCCAGGACCAGTACTGCTGGAAGAGATTCGAGAACTCGATCACCATGGCAACGGTCATCGGTGATTCGCCGGTGGTGAAGCCGGTGAGCCTCTGGGGGACGCCGTCTTCGAGAATGCGAAAGTTGCCCGCGGGGATGCCGGGGATGAATCGGCCCTTGTTGTCGAGTACACCGACATCCACGTTGACCGAGAGCGTGTCTGAGCGGAATGTGGGCGCCTGCTGGTCGATTTGGGCCTCTGGCGCTTTCTTCAACTGCGAGGGGATCTTGGGCTGTTCGACGGCCGGGGGCGTTTCGCCCGGGCGGGGGCGGGGCCGCGCGACAGGATCGCCGGTCTCTTTCTTAGGACCCTGCTGCGAGAACGCGGCGGTCCCGACTAACGCGGCGGCCGCGACGGAGAAGACAGCGATTCGAAGTGCTTTCTTCATGCAGAGTTTTCCTCTTTGTAGATTGAGTCCATGATACTCGATCCACTTCATCAGACGATTCAAGGATGCCTCTGGTTGCAGAATGCGGCGGCAGGGTCAATTCGTCCAGCGGTCGCGGCCCGGATCCTTCTTCTTGAGATAGACCTGGAACCGTTTCTTCGCCCGCCGCAGTTTCCAGTCCTTGTAGACCTGTTCGAGAGACGAGGCCAGCCCTGGGCCGCGTTTGTACATCATGCCGGTTCGCATATAAAGGAACCCGGCCACCATCCCGCCGAGGTGCGCGAAGTGGCTGACGCCGCTGCCTGTGTCGCCGATCGAACTGAGAAAGACTATGGCGCCGATGATGGCGACGAAATACTTCGCTTTCATCGGGAAGATGAAGGCAAACAGGACCGTGGTTTCTGGAAACATCAGTCCGAAGGCCAGCAGCAGTCCGTAGACGGCGCCGGATGCGCCGATGGTGCGCGTATCGATGGAGCCGAACAACAGGTTCAGAACGATAACGAATATGCCGGCGCCGATGCCGCTGGCGAAGTAAAAGCGAAGAAAGCGATTGCTTCCCCAAGTCTGTTCGAGCGGTGAGCCGAACATGTAAAGCGCCAGCATATTGAACAGGATGTGTGAGAACGATGTGGCGCTATGGATGAAGAGATACGTGACAGGCTGCCAGAAGGCAAAACCGGTGAGCACTTCGCGCGGCGACAGGCCGAAGGGAGCGACAAGTCCCGCGAGGCCGGCACGGGCCAGGAAGAAGTGGACGATGAACAGGCCGACGTTGACAATCAGCAGCCATTTCACCGCCGGGGTGACTTGGCCGAACGAGATCGTGCTGTTGGAAACGCGGTTGGCAAAGCCCATGCTGCGGAGGGACGCCTTCTACTGAAACAATAGCATTATGATGCGTATGGGCGTCCTCGCCGAAAGCCATTGAATGCACGAAGCCGGAATCGCAGCCGAGATCCTGGAGATCGCCAGGGCGCAGGCCGTTGCGCATGGCAAAGCGCGCGTGGCGGAGGTGACGGTCAGGGTAGGCGACATGTCGGGCGTGGTGGCCGAGGCGCTTGAGTTTGCCTTCGAAGCGCTGCGCGACGGCCCGGCGAGCGGCGCGGCGCTGGTGATGAAGAGGATCGCCGTGCTGGCGAAATGTGAGACATGCGGAACCGAGTCGCGGCCGGGCGCGGATCTGGTCCTTTGGTGCGAAAGCTGCGGCAGGCCGCTGAAGGTGCTGGAGGGTGAGGAATTGACGGTAGAATCGGTCGTGTTGGAGGGCGCTGAAGAATGAGTGAGCGCGTGGCGGTGGAAACGCCGGTATTGAAGAAGAACGACGAATATGCCGCCGGCAACCGCGAGTGGTTTGCCTCGCTCGGAATCGCCGTCATTAACATTATGTCGGCTCCGGGCGCGGGCAAGACGACTCTTCTCGAGAAGACGCTGCCGATGCTCGCCGGCCGTTATTCGTGCGCGGTCATCGAGGGCGACCTGCAGACCGACCTCGACGCCGAGCGCATCCGGCGCGTTGGCGTTCGCGCGCACCAGATCAACACGACCTGTTGCCATCTGGACGCAAGAATGGTGCAGGGCGCGGCCGCGACGTTTCTGGAATCGCCGCCCGAGGTGCTGTTCATCGAGAACATCGGCAACCTGGTGTGCCCGGCATCCTATGACCTTGGTGAGAGCGTGAAGGTGACTCTATTTTCCGTGGTGGAGGGCGCCGACAAGCCGAAGAAGTATCCGAAGATGTTCCGCATGTCGGATTGCGTGGTGTTGAACAAGACCGACCTGCTGCCGTATTCGGGCGTGGAACTCGATGAGTTGCTGTCGAACGTGCGTGACGTGAGCCCGGAGGCCGCGGTATTCACGGTTTCGGCGCGAACTGGCGAGGGACTCGCCGAGTGGGTGGAGTGGCTCGCCGCGCGGGTTGAGAAAGTGAGAGGCAGGTAGCGAAGATGTGTCTTGCCGTGCCGGGACGAGTGGTGGAAATCGAAGGTGCTGAACCCGCGTTTCTGCGGGGGAAAGTGGACTTCGGCGGCGTGTTGAAGGAAGTGGCGCTCCCGTTCACGCCCGAGGTGAAGGTGGGCGAGTATGTCCTGGTCCATGCCGGATTTGCCTTGCAGGTGCTCGATGAATCCGAAGCCCGAAGGACGCTCGACGATCTGAATCAATTGGGAATGCTGGACCCGCCGCCCGAGGGCCCGGGATGAAGTTTCTGGACGAATACCGCGACGGTGAACTGGTAAGCGAACTTGGGCGCCGGATTGCCGCTACCGCCGCACACGACTGGACCATCATGGAGGTCTGCGGCGGGCAGACGCATACGATTCTAAAATCCGGTCTGGAGGAACTTCTGCCCGGCAACGTCCAACTGGTGCATGGGCCGGGTTGTCCGGTGTGCGTGACCCCGCTGGAGTTGATCGACGCCGCGGTCGAGGTCGCGATGCGTCCGGGTGTAGTTTTCACGTCGTTCGGCGACATGCTGCGGGTACCGGGTTCGCGTTTGAGCCTGCTTGACGCTCGGGCTCGAGGCGCTGATGTGCGCATCGTCTACTCGCCGCTGGACGCGGTGGAGTTGGCGCGCCGGATGCAGGAAAAGGAAGTCGTCTTCTTCGCCGTTGGCTTCGAAACCACCGCGCCCGCCAACGCCATGGCCGTATGGCAGGCAGCGAACACCGGGGTTGAGAATTTTTCGATCGTCTCCGCGCATGTGCTCGTACCGCCGGCGATGGAGGCGGTGCTCGGCTCGCCCGAGTGCCGTGTGCAGGCGTTTCTCGCGCCAGGTCACGTCTGCGCGGTGGATGGGTACGAGCAGTACGAAGCCGTTGCGAACAGATACGGCGTGCCGGTTGTTGTGACGGGCTTTGAGCCGGTGGACCTGATGGAAGGCATCCTCGGGGCTGTGCGCCAGTTGGAAGATGGCAGGGCTGAGGTCGAGAACCGGTATTCGCGGGCGGTCAAGCGCGAGGGCAATCAAGAGGCGCGGCGGATTGTTGCGGAGGTGTTCGAGACCAGCAGTCGCAAGTGGCGCGGCATCGGAGCGATCCCAAACAGCGGTCTCTGTCTGCGGCCTGCATACGCGTCGTTCGACGCGCTGACACGCTTCGGCGCGCAGACCGGTGAGGTCGCCGAACCTGAACAATGCCAGGCTGGGCGCGTCTTGCAGGGCTTGCTCAAGCCAACCGGCTGCGCGGCCTTCGGCACGCATTGCACGCCCGATCATCCGCTCGGAGCGCCGATGGTATCAAGTGAGGGCGCCTGCGCGGCGTATTATCTCTATGGCGGACGAGACTAGCAATTTCGAACTTCACTGTCCCCTACCCTCGGACGGCGCGGGACGCGTCACCATGGCCCACGGCGGCGGCGGCCGCATGACCGAACGGTTGATTGAGGACGTGTTCCTGCCGGCATTCGTCGGCGCGGAGTTGGGCCGCCGGCACGATGGGGCGTACCTGCCGGAATTGCAGCGCCGTTTGGCCGTGACGACAGACTGCTTCGTCGTCAAGCCGCTGCTGTTTCCCGGTGGATCGATCGGCAGTCTGGCCGTGCATGGGACGGTGAACGACCTGGCGATGTGCGGCGCAAGGCCACTCTACCTGACGGCCGGATTCGTTCTCGAAGAGGGACTGGAGATCGCACTGCTGCGGCGGGTCGTCACGGACATGGCCGCGGCGGCGCGAGAGTCGGGCGTCGAGATCATCACCGCGGATACGAAGGTGGTCGAGCGTGGCAAGGGCGACGGCGTCTATATCAACACGACGGGGATCGGCGAGTGCCTGATCGGCGAGGCTGGTCCGTGGCGCGCTGAACCGGGCGATGCGGTCATCGTCAGCGGCGATCTCGGCCGACATGGAATCGCCATTCTCTCGGTGCGGGAGGGTATCGAATTCAGCACGCGGATCGAAAGCGATGCCATGGCGCTGTGGCCCGCCGTTTCGGCGCTGATTGCTGCGGGCATCGAGATTCATTGCCTGCGCGACCTGACCCGCGGCGGACTGTCGAGTGCGCTGAACGAAATCGCGCGCGCACGGGGCGTCGAGATCAATATCGACGAAGCAACGATTCCGATTTCAGAGCCCGTCCGCGGAGCCTGCGAGTTCCTCGGACTCGATCCGCTTTATGTCGCCAACGAAGGCCGCTTCTGCGTGATAGTGCCCGGCGGCGAGGCACCGCGAGCCGTAGGCGTACTGAAGTCAACCGGACTCGCGTTGGATGCCCGCGTCATCGGCGCCCTCTGCGAAGGCCGCAGCCGGGTGGTCATGAAGACACGGATTGGCGGGCGCCGGATCGTTGATATGCTCAGCGGCGAACAGTTGCCGCGAATCTGTTGACCTTTCTAACTCTCGGCGGCGAATCAGTCGGCCGCGTCGCCATGCAACTCCTGAACGCTCCACACGCGGACCGGGTCCTTCAGTCGCGACGCGATGGCCTCTGCCGCGGCCCGTGCGCCTGAGATCGTGGTGATGCAGGGCACGCGATGCTGAACCGCCGTGCGGCGGATCGCCTGTTCGTCTGGGAACGACGTTGCGCCGGTGGTCGTGTAGATCACCAACTGCAGCGATCCGCCCTTCATCAAATCCACCGCATTGGGGCGCCCTTCGTTCACCTTGAATACGGTGCGTACACGAAGGCCGGCGTTCTTCAGCCAGAATGCGGTGCCGCGCGTGGCGGCGAGTTCAAAGCCGAGCGCGGCGAACTTCTTCGCAAGATCCAGCGCTGCCGGCTTGTGGTTGTCGTTCACGCTGAAAAAGACGCAGCCCGACATCGGCAATGGAACACCTGCCGAGAGTTGCGCCTTGCCGAAAGCCTCGCCGAAACTCTCGCCAACGCCCATCACCTCGCCGGTGGAACGCATCTCAGGTCCGAGCGCCGGATCCACGCCCTGGAACTTCGCGAATGGGAAAACAGGCGACTTCACCGACACTTTCTTTGGAGGCAGCACACCGGAAATCTGACCGTTAGCCAGGTGGGCGAGATCCTTCAGAGACTGGCCTAACATCAATCCGACAGCGATCTTCGGCAGCGCCACGCCCGTCGCTTTTGAAACGTACGGCACCGTGCGCGACGCCCGCGGATTCACCTCGAGCACATAGACTTTGCCCTTCTGAATCGCATACTGGATATTCATCAGGCCGCGCACCCGCAACGCCCGCGCCAGCTTTTCCGTGTAATCGACGATGGTGGCGATCTCGGCCGCGCCCACCGACTGCGGCGGCATCACGCAGGACGAATCGCCCGAATGCACGCCGGCCTCTTCGATATGCTCCATCACGCCGCCGATCAGGACATCCTGGGTGTCGGACAGCGCATCGACGTCAATCTCGGTGGCATCTTCCAGGAAGCGGTCGATCAGCACCGGACGGCCCGGCGAATACAGCGTCGCTTCCTGCATATAGCGGCGGACGGTGTCTTCTTCGTAGGCGATCACCATGGCCCGCCCGCCGAGCACGTAGCTTGGCCGCACCAGCACCGGATAGCCAAGGTCGCGCGCGATGTCGCATGCCTGTTCAACTGAAGTGGCCGTACCCCAGCGCGGCGAAGGGATTTGCAGTTCATCGAGTAGTTTGCCGAAGCGCTTGCGGTCTTCGGCCAGGTCGATGTCCTCGGGGTCGGTACCGATGATCGGCACGCCCGCCGCCTTCAACGGCAGCGCCAGGTTCAGCGGCGTCTGGCCGCCGAATTGGACGATGACGCCGGAAGGCTTTTCGGTATCGAAGATATTCAGCACATCTTCGAGCGTCAGAGGTTCAAAGTACAGCCGGTCCGAAGTGTCGTAGTCGGTCGAAACCGTCTCGGGGTTGCAATTCACCATGATCGACTCGACGCCGAACTCCTGCAGCGCGAAGCTGGCATGGCAGCAGGCGTAATCGAACTCGATGCCCTGCCCGATGCGGTTCGGACCCGAACCGAGAATCATCACCTTCTTTCGGTCCGACGGCGAGGCCTCGCACGTGCTTTCGTACGACGAATACATGTAGGGCGTGAAGCTCTCGAATTCCGCGGCGCAGGTGTCCACGCGGTTGAACACGGCCGTGACGCCAAGCTCCTTGCGCTTCCTGCGCACATCCAGCGAATCGACATCCCAGAACCGCGCCAGACGGTTGTCGGAAATGCCTTCGCGTTTGGCGCGGCGCATCTCGGCGGCGGTGATCGAATCCAGGCCGGTCGTCTGCAGGCTGTCCTCGAACAGGACGGCGTCGCGCACCTGGCGCAGGAACCACGGGTCGATCTGCGTCATCTCGAAGACCTCTTCCACCGTGTAGCCTTTTTCGAAGGCGAAGCGGAGGTAGTGGATGCGTTCGGGGTTGGGCGTGATCAGCCGCTGGGCGATCAGCCGCTCATCCAGGTTGGTCGATGCCGACGACTTGCCCGTCTCAAGGCCGCGCAGCGCCTTGTTCAGCGCCTGCTTGAACGTGCGCCCGATGGCCATCACCTCGCCGACAGACTTCATCTGCGTCGTCAGCACCGGCTCGGCGCCGGGAAACTTCTCGAACTGCCACTTCGGGATTTTCACGACCACATAGTCGATGGTCGGTTCGAAACACGCCGGCGTCTTGCGCGTGATGTCGTTCTTGATCTCGTCCAGGCGGTAGCCGACGGCCAGTTTGGCGGCGATCTTGGCGATCGGGAATCCGGTCGCCTTCGATGCCAGCGCCGAACTGCGCGACACGCGCGGATTCATCTCCACAACAACCATGCGGCCCGAGACAGGGTCGATGGCAAACTGCACGTTCGAGCCGCCCGTATCCACGCCGATCTCGCGCAGGCAGGCCAGCGCGCCGTCGCGCATCATCTGGTACTCGCGGTCCGACAGCGTCTGCGCCGGAGCGACGGTGATCGAATCGCCCGTATGCACGCCCATGGGGTCGAAGTTCTCGATCGGGCAGACGATGATGGCGTTGTCTGCCAGGTCGCGGATGACTTCGAGTTCGTATTCCTTCCAGCCCAGCACAGACTCTTCGGCCAGCACTTCATGCACCGGCGACAAGTCCAGTCCGCGCTCGAGGATCGTCACCAGATCCTCGCGGTTATACGCAATGCCGCCGCCTGTGCCGCCCAGCGTGAACGACGGCCGCAGGATCATCGGGTAACCGATCTTGGTTGCGAAATCCAGGCCCTCTTCGACCGTCGTCAACAGCCGCGACTGCGGCGTCTCCAGGCCGATCTTACGCATCGCGTCTTTGAACAGCAGGCGGTCCTCGGCCTTCTTGATCGATTCGATTTTCGCGCCGATCAACTCGACGCCATACTTGTCGAGAACACCCGCTTCGGCCAGCGCCACAGACAGGTTCAGGCCCGTCTGGCCGCCGACGGTCGACAGCAGCGCATCGGGGCGCTCCTGGCGGATCACCTCTTCGGCGTATTCAATCGTGAGCGGCTCGATATAGGTCCTGTCGGCCGTGTCCGGATCGGTCATGATCGTGGCCGGATTCGAATTGATCAGCACCACTTCATAGCCGTCGGCGCGGAGAGCTTTACAGGCCTGAGTACCCGAGTAATCGAACTCGCAGGCCTGTCCGATGACAATGGGGCCGGAGCCGATGATCAGGATCTTGTGGATGTCGTTTCTGCGGGGCACCTTGGTCGTCGTTCTCCGTGCTTAGGACTTCTTGAACTCGCGCATCAGGGCCGCGAAGTCGTCAAACAGATACTGCGAATCGTGCGGGCCGGGCGCGGCCTCGGGATGGTATTGGACACAGAACAGCGGCTCACTGCGGTGGCGCAGGCCTTCGACAGTATCGTCGTTCAGGTTCCAGTGCGTGATGTCAACCGCCGAGTCTTTGAGCGAATCGGGATCAACGCAGAAGCCGTGGTTCTGAACCGTGATTTCCACCTTGTTGGTCCGTTTGTTCAGCACCGGGTGGTTGATGCCCCGGTGGCCGAACTTCAGCTTGTACGTTTTGCCGCCCAAGGCCAGCCCAATGATCTGGTGGCCAAGGCAGATGCCGAAGATCGGTTTGCGGCCGACCATTTTGCGAACTTGTTCGGCCTGGAAGTGCAGCGGCTCCGGATCGCCGGGGCCGTTGGAGAGAAAGACGCCATCTGGATTCAGCGCCAGGATCTCTTTGGCCGAGGTCATCGCGGGCACCACCGTGACGCGCGCGCCGATCGACGCCAGGCAGCGCAGGATGTTGTGCTTGATGCCAAAATCGTATGCGACCACATGAAAGCCATCGGCCGGCGGCGGCGCGATTCTCTCTGAAGGCGAGCAGGGTTCAAGGGGTTTGTCCCAGCTATAGCGCGCTTTCGTCGAAACGCCCGTGGCCAGGTCCAGACCCGCCATCGACGGCGACTTCCGCGCCATCTCAATCAACTGCTCTGCCGTGTGTCCGGCCGTGGACAACGCACCGCGCATGACGCCGCCTGAGCGCAGTTTCAATACCAGCCCGCGGGTGTCGATCTCGTCGATCACCGGCACGTCCTGGCGCGCCAGAAACTGGTCGGCCGATTCGTCGGCGCGCCAACTCGACGGCATCTCGGCCCACTCCCTCACCACCAGCCCTTCAATGCATGCCTTGGCGGCTTCATTGTCGGCCCCGGTGGCGCCATAGTTGCCAACCTGCGGATTCGTTAGAACAACGATCTGGCCTGTGTAGGAAGGGTCGGTGAAGACTTCCTGATAGCCCGTCATCGACGTGTTGAAAACAACCTCGCCGGTGCGGACGGTCCGCGCTCCGTGAGCGCGCCCCTGGAAGACTGTGCCGTCCTCCAGGGCTAGGATGGCGGTGTTTGGCACACTCTCTCCTGCTGGTTTTGTGGGGAACAAGATCTATTGTTTCACGCCCGTGACACAGGTTCAACCGCCGTCAACCATAATCGACCAGCGCTTACCCACTCTCTCTCGATCATAGTCTCCAGCCGGCACACCCTCTGCGGACCTCCGCGCCAGGTCTTCCTACAACGGGCATTCTCCACTCGCACGCGCCAGGCGCTGTTCCTGCAACCCATCCAGGAGTATCATGGGCGCGAGGATCGATCTGAACCATGCCCCTTCCCACCGAACTCACTTCCTATCAACTCCATCGCCGCTGCGATCCCGCTTCCTTCGATTTCCAAACCACGGCCGAACTGCCGCCGCTCGGCGAGTTCATCGGCCAGCCTCGCGCTGTCGCCGCACTCGAATTCGGCCTCGAAATCACCAGCCATGGTTTTCATCTCTTCGCTCTCGGCCAGCCCGGTTCCGGCCGCACCACGCTCATCCGCGAGTACATTGAAAAGCGCGCCGCGACGCAGGACCGGCCCCAGGATCTTTGCTTCGTCCACAACTTCGACGACGGCCGCCGCCCCCTGCCTCTCCGCCTGCCCGCGGGCCGCGGCTGCGAATTCAAGAAGGACGTGGAAGTCCTCGTGGCGGAACTCAATTCCGCCATCCCCAAGGCCTTCGATGCGCCTGAGTATGTCGAGCGCCGCGACGCCATCGTCGCCGAAGTCGATACCGCCCGCAAACAAATCTTCGAGGAAATGGAACACTCCGTCAAGGAGGCCGGCTTCAAGCTGTTGAAGGGCGAGAGCGGCATGGTGCTCGCCCCTGCGGTCGGTGGCGAACTCATGCCCGAGGCCTTCTTCAACCAGTTGCCCAAGGAAGAAAAGGAGAAGATCGGCGGTGCCCGCGAAAAGGTCCAGAAGACGATCGAAACGAAGATTCGCGCCGCCAGGTTGGCCGAAAAGGAAGCCCGCGATAAGTTGCGCGACCTCGACACGCGCACGGCCGCGTTCGCCGTCCGCCATCTCGTCGATGACGTCAGAGCCAAGTACGAAGGCCTCACCGAAGTCCTCGCCCACCTCGATCGCCTCGAAAAAGACGTCGTTGAAAACGCCGAGGACTTCGTCAAATCGAAAGACGACGATTCGCCACAGAACCCGCTTGTCGCCCTCATGCGCTCCTCGCAGGACCGGCCGTTCACCCGCTATTCCGTCAACGTAGTCGTCGACCACGCCCGCACCCAAGGCGCGCCTGTCGTGGTCGAAACCAATCCCACCTACCACAACCTCATCGGGCGCATCGAACACCAGGCCATGCTTGGCGACGTCAAAACCGACCACACCATGATCAAAGCCGGCGCTCTGCACCGCGCCAACGGCGGCTACCTGCTGCTCCCTGCACGCGAGTGCCTGATGAACCCCCATGCCTGGGAGGCTCTCAAACGCGCCCTCAAATCGCGCGAACTCGACGTCGAGGAACTCGGCACTCAACTCAGCCTTGTCTCCACCGTCACGCTCGATCCCGAAGCCGTCCCCCTTGACGTCAAGGTGGTCCTCATCGGCAGTGCTCAGCTCTACTACCTGCTCTCGGCCTACGACGAAGACTTCCAGAAACTCTTCAAGGTGAAGGCCGAGTTCGCCTCCCGCATGCGCCGCACCGCGGAATCCGAACAGAGCTACGCGCTGTTCATCGGCGACATCGCCCGGCTGGGCGGACTGATGCCGTTTGACCGCTCCGCCGTCGCCCGCGTCATCGAGTTCGGCACCCGCCTGGCCGACGACCAGCAGTGGCTCACCACCCGCTTCGGTGAAGTCGCCGACCTCGTCCACGAAGCCGCCCACCGCGCCGGCCGCAATGGCAACGGGGCCGTCACCGCTGCTGATGTCATGGCCGCCGAGCAGGCCCGCCGCTTCCGCCAGAATCTCGTCGAGGAACGCATCCAGCAGATGATGGCCGAAGGCACCATCCTGCTTGAAACCTATGGCACGGCTGTCGGCCGGCTCAACGGACTCACCGTCATCTCGATGGGCGACTACGCCTTCGGCCATCCGGCTCGCATCACCGCCGCCACCGGACCCGGCAAGGGCGGCGTTCTCAGCATCGAACGCGAAGTCGATCTGAGCGGTCCCATCCACGGCAAGGGCGTCCTCATCCTGAGCGGCTACCTGCTGCGCCAGTACGGCGCGCCAGGCCCGTTGAGCCTGTCGGCCAGCCTCGTCTTCGAACAGACCTACAGCATGGTCGACGGCGACAGCGCTTCGCTCGCCGAACTCATCGTCCTGCTGTCGTCGCTCTCCGGCATGGCATTGCGTCAGGAGATCGCCGTCACCGGATCGGTCAACCAGCACGGCCAAGTGCAGCCGGTCGGCGGCGTCACGCAGAAGATTGAAGGCTTCTTCGACCTCTGCAACGCCAAGGGCCTCACCGGCTCACAGGGCGTCATGCTGCCCGCAACCAACATTGCCAACCTCACCTTGCGCGACGACATTCAGGATGCTGTCCGGGACGGCCGCTTCCACGTCTATGCAGCCTCCTGCGTCGACGATGCCTTGGAACTGCTCACCGGCATGGCTCCAGGATCGCCCGCCGAACAGGGCACCCTGCATCAACTCGTCGCCGCGAAACTGGCCGAGTACTCGGCTCTTATGAAGCCCGAGAAGCCCGCGGCTCAGGATCCGGCGAAGTAGACCGGTTTCACTCAACGTCCTTCGCCACAAACCTCAGCACGAGATGCGCGCTGCGCGTGATCCCGATTCGCGTGGTCTGCTCGACCCCCGCCGGCGGCTCCCCGCGCAGGATCACAATTGGCCCGCGCGTCAGATCGCATCCGTTCTCGGCCAGCGTAATGCCCGCCGCCCGCGTCAGTTTCCCGGGACCATCGCCCAAGCCCCCAACACCCCGAATCAACACACACCCCGGTGTCCCCACGGGTTCGGCGACAACATTCAGGCAATGATGGATCCCATAGTTCAGGAAGACATAGGCGTGGCCCGGCTCGCCGTAAAGCACCTCGGTCCGCGCCGTCCTGCCTCGCCATGCATGCGCCGCTTCGTCGCCATCCGGAAGGTACGCCTCCACCTCCACAATCCTGCCGCCACGCCCGCTGTACTCAAGCACACACCCCAGCAGGCCCCGCGCCACCTCCACAGTCGGGCGCGCGTAGAACCGCCTTGGCAGAATCGTCGCCTTCATCTCGCGATACGCTAAGTGAGAGTACCACTCGCGAATGAGACTTTTTATCGGCCTCGACGTGCCCTGGCAGATCCGGCGCAACCTCGAACTCCTGCTCAAGCACCTCCAGACCAAAGCGGAAATCGCATGGAGCCCTCTGGACAACCTCCACGTCACCACAAAGTTCGTCGGCGAATGGCCCGAAGACCGCATCGAACAACTCAAGCAGGCGCTCACGCTCGTCCCCCGCCCCGGCGCGCTCAACATCGCCATCCGCGGCATCGGTTGGTTCCCCAATCCCCATCAGCCGCGCGTGCTCTACGCCGGAATTCAAGGGCCGCCCGCACTCGCCACTCTCTCCGCCGATACCGAATCGGCCTGCGAATCTCTCGGCATCGCCGCCGAACGACGCGACTACCGTCCCCACCTGACCCTCGCCCGCGTCCGCAACCCGAAGCCGTTGTTCGAACTCAAGCGAGCCATCGCCGAGTTGCCCGACGACAGCTTCGGCGCATTCGAGTCCATGGAGTTTCACCTCTATAAGACCGAACTCCGGCCGCAAGGCTCCCTGTACACTAAACTGGCCTCTTATCCCCTGATCCCATGACACCAACGCTTGCACTCATCGCCGCTTACCTGCTCGGCGGCGTCCCCTTCGGTTACCTGCTGGTGCGGCTCAAAACCGGCCAGGATGTCCGCGACATGGGCAGCGGCAACATCGGCGCAACAAACGTCCTGCGCACCACCGGCCGTGCCTTCGGCATCCTCACGCTGCTTCTCGATATCGCCAAGGGCTGGTTCGCCGTCTGGATGATGGGCCGCCTCGTCAACAACGATCCCGTCTGGATGGCCGCCGCCGGCGTCGCCGTCGTCCTCGGACACGCCTTCCCCATCTTCCTCAAGTTCCAGGGAGGCAAAGCCGTGGCCAGCTTCGTCGGCGTGGCGCTGGCGCTTGCGCCCATGGCCCTGCTCGCCGTGGTCGTCATCTTCGTCATGGTCGTCGCCAAAACCCGCTTCATCTCGCTCGGCTCCATCCTAGGCGCCGCCCTGTTCCCGCTCGCCGTCTGGCTGCTCTACCATCCCCTGTGGCAGGTGATGCTGGCCGTCACCTTCTGCGGCTTCTTCATCGTTTGGCGGCACAGCGCCAACATCGCGCGTCTCCGCACCGGCACCGAAAACGTCTTCCGCTTCGGAGGAAAAAAGTGAGCCGCCTCGCCGTCATCGGCGGCGGCAGTTGGGGAACCGCCCTCGCCCTGGCGCTCGCCCCCAAGTACGACAGCGTGCGCCTATGGGTCTTCGAGCCCTACCTCGCGGACACCATCAACCGCGCCCGCATCAACGACGTTTTCCTGCCCGGCTTCAATCTCCCCGCCACCATCGAAGCTGGAACTCGCCTGGACTGGGCCGTCGACTCCGCCGATACCGTCCTCGGGGTGATGCCCTCCCACCACGCACGCTCCATCTACACCCAGCTCGCGCCTCACGCCGCGCCCGACATGCTCTTCGTCAGCGCCACCAAGGGCCTCGAACCAGACTCCCTGCTGCGCATCTCCGAAGTTATCCACGACGTGCTCAAGCCCCGTTTCGAAGCCCGCATCGGCGTCTTGAGCGGACCCACCTTCGCCCGCGAAATCGCCCGCGGCGAACCCGCCGCCATCGTCATCTCTTCGCTCGACGCCGATCTCGCCCGCACCATCCAGCACCGCTTTGCCGGCCCGTCCTTCCGCCTCTACACCAACTCCGACCCCGTCGGCGTCGAAATCGGCGCCGCGCTCAAAAACGTCATCGCCATCGCCGCCGGCGTCTGCGCCGGCCTCGGCCTCGGCGCCAACACCATGGCCGCCCTCATCACCCGCGGACTCGCCGAAATCACCCGCCTCGCCGTCGCCGCCGGCGGCAGCGCCCGTACACTCGCCGGACTCGCCGGGCTCGGCGACCTCGTCCTCACCTGCAACGGCGAACTCTCCCGCAACCGCACCGTCGGCTACCAACTCGGCCAAGGCAAGTCGCTCTCTGAAATCCTCGGCGGCATGCGCATGGTCGCCGAAGGCGTGCAGACGACATCGGCCGCCGTCGCCCTCGCCGCCCGCCTCGGCGTCGAAGTCCCCATCGCGACCCAAATGCACGCCGTGCTCTATCAGGACAAATCCCCCAAGGCCGCCCTGCGCGACCTCATGGAACGCTCTCTCAAAGAAGAGTAAATCTAACCTGCCCTCAGCACCGTACACACCGACGCGCAAATCGGCCCGCCGATATTAAACGTCGCTGCCGCCCGCGCATCTTCTACCTGCAACCCCTCCGGCACCCGTCCCAGCAACTGCATCGCCGCCCACCCGATCATCGCCACACCCGACGCTCCCACCGGATGCCCCTTCGCAATCAACCCGCCCGACGTGTTGATGCCACACTCGCCATCCACCGCCGCCTTGCCCTCCACCCAATACCTCGCCCCCTTGCCGATCTCCGCCTTCCCAATCACCTCCGTCCCGATCGCCCCCATCACCGTGAAACAATCATGCACCT
>JACZJQ010000138.1 GCA_014860455.1 Bryobacteraceae bacterium
CGAGGGTATCGAGGAGGGCGAGGGCGAAGGCGTTGGGGGTGCGGGCCATGATCCACTCGGCGAGCAGATCGGTGACGAGGGGCCAGCCGGCGAGATAGAAGGCGGCCATATTGAGGGCCACGAGGGCCAAGGCCACGGCGGAGGAGCGCTGGATGGAACGGATGATCATTTCTGGAGATGGAGACAACGGCGGAGGGCGGGCATGGCTAGGGCGCGTGCGGTGATCCAGTATTTACGGGCTTTGGGCACGACGGCGCGGCGGTGGAAGACGTCGTAATCGCTGGATTCGATGCGGCCGAGGATGCCTTCGTAGACATCGGCGGCGATTTTGACGGCGAAGCGGCCGCGTTCATCGAGCATGGGGATGCCGGGAGCGGCGGAGCGGTAGTAGGAGCGGGCGCGCTCGCACTGGAATTGCATCAGGCGGACAAAGGCCTCGTTGCGAAGGCCGGCGCGGAGGTCGGACGAGGAGTAACCGAAGCGGTCGAGTTCATCGGAGGGGATGTAGATGCGGCCCATGCGGAGATCCGTGCCCACGTCCCTTAGGATGTTGGTCAATTGCATGGCGATGCCGAGGTCGATGGCGTAGGGCGCGGCGCCGGGTTTGGCGCCAATGATGTGCATCATCATGAGGCCGACGACGGAGGCGACGCGGTAGCAATAGATGGAGAGTTCGTCAAAGGTCGAGTAGCGGTGGCCGAGGGCGTCCATTTTTACGCCTTCGACGAGTTCGAGGGGGTATTCGTGGGGTATGTCGTATTCGGCGGAGGTGCGGACGAAAAGGTCGAGTGTGGGGTTAGGGCTATGGCCGTGGCGGAGGGCGTCGCGGAGGGCGGCCTCCCATTCATTGATATCGCCGAGGTTTTCGTCGACGATGTCGTCGGTGGTGCGGCAGAACCAATAGACGGCGTGGGCGGCCCGGGCGAGGTCAGGCGGGAAGAAACGGGTGGCGAAATAGAAGGACTTCGAGCCGGCGGCGGTGGCCGCGGCGGCGTCGATGCGGAGCGCGTTCAGTTCGGGTGGTTGGCGCAAATCAACTTCTCCGCGATTTTAGCCGAACTGAGGACGCCGGGCACGCCCGCTCCGGGATGGGTGCCTGCGCCGGCGAAATAGAGATTGGGGATGTCTTCGCTCTGGTTGTGGGGCCGGAACCAGGCTGACTGGGTAAAGATGGGTTCGAAGCTGAAGCCGGAGCCGCGGAAGGAGTTGAGGTCGGTTTCGAAACCGAGGGGTGTGAGGGTGCGGACGGTGGCGAGGTTTTCGGTGAGGCCGGGGAGGGAGTGGGATTCGAGGAATTCGAGGATGCGGCGGCGGAAGGGCTCGTCGTGGGTGGCCCAGTCGATGCCGGAGAGCTGGTTTGGGACGGGGACGAGGGCGTAGAAGCAGTCGCAGCCGTCGGGGGCCATGCGAGGGTCGGTGGCCGAGGGGCGGTGGAGGTAGATGGAGAATTCGTCGCTGAGGACCTTCTTATTGAAGATGTCGTCGAGGAGTTCGCGGTAGGTGGGGCTGAGGATGATGGTGTGGTGGCGGATGTTGGGGTACTGCTTGCGGGTCCCAAAGTAGATCACGTAGAGGCCCATGGAGTAGCGCATGCGCTCGAGGCGGCGGTCAGTGTATTTGCGGCGGACCTCAGGCGGGAGCATTTTGCGGTAGGTGTTGGCGACGTCGGCGTTGGAGACGACGGCCGAGGCGGGCAGGCGGAGTCCGTTGGCGGTTTCGACGCCGGTGGCACGGCCGTTTTCGACGGTGATCTGCGAGACGGGCGAGTTGAGGTGGATCTGGCCGCCGAGTTCTTCAAAAAGACGTCCGAGGGCGGAGACGAGAGCGCCGGTGCCGCCCATGACGTAATGGACGCCCCACTGGCGTTCGAGGTAGTGGATGAGGGCGTAGATGGAGGTGGTCTGGAAAGGGTTGCCGCCGACCAGGAGGGGGTGGAAGGAGAAGACGCGGCGAAGAAGGGGGTCCTTGACGTATTGGGAGACGAACTGGAAGACGGTTTTGTGTGACTGGAGGCGGACGAGGTCTGCGGCGATGGGGAGCATGTCGGTGAACTTGAGGAAGGGCTTGTCGGATAGTTCGAGGAAGCCTTTCTCGAAGATGGCCTTGGCGCGGCGGATCATGCGTTTATAGCCGTCGAGGTCAGCGGGGGCGAAGGCGGCGACGCGGCGTTCGGTTTCGGCTTCGTCGTTGTTGTATTCGAAAGAGCGGCCGTCGTGGAATTCGATGCGGTAAAAGGGGTCGACGGGGACGATGTTGACGTAGTCGGAGGTCTTGCGGCCGGACTGTTCGAAGATCTCGTCGATCATGAAGGGGGCGGTGATAACGGTGGGTCCGCCGTCGAAGGTGAAGCCGTCCTGGCGGTAGACGTAGGCGCGGCCGCCGAGCATGTCGCGGGCTTCGACGAGATCGACCTGGTAGCCGCGGGACTGGAGGCGGATGGCGGTGGCGAGGCCGCCAAAGCCGCTGCCGATGACGACGATAGGGTTACTGCTTTTCTTCATTGAGGCGGTGTTCGAGGTAGTCGAGGAGTTGGTGGAGTTCGGACGGGTCGGGGATGGGATCGAGG
>JACZJQ010000139.1 GCA_014860455.1 Bryobacteraceae bacterium
GCCCCGCTCTTCATCCTCACCCTCACCCATCTCGCCGCCTCGGCCTCCCACACAACCCGCGCCGCGCAGTTCGCGCCCACGCATCCCCCACCATCCGGCCACTTCGCAAACGAGACGTCGAAGTCGGCCATCATCCGCCCCTTGAACCACACCCGCGCAAACCCCTCGTTCACAAACCCGTACATCAGAACCTCATCGCCCCGCTTCAACCCATGCCGTCCCAAATCCCGATCCATCCGAATCACCCCCGGCCTCGTCGTCACCACCACACTCGACTCCGCCGCCACGACATCCCCCTTCCGCAGCCTCGCCACCACCCGCCGGCCTTCTCCGTACCCCTCATGGACAGCCATCTCGCCTGCGGCCGTCCATTCGCCGTACGCCCGCCCCTCGCCCAGGCCCGCATTCGGATCAACGTACGGCAACCGCGGCGCAACGCTCCCGCCCCCTTGCCCGGACACCCCCGCTGCCAATCCAACTACAATCCATGTCCAGACACACCACCGCCACATCACTTCCTCACGATCTGTAACCGTTCGACCCTGAAGGCCCCTTACGCCTCGATGTACGCCAGATAATCCTCCAGCGACAGCAGCGTCTCCACCTCGCCCATATCCGCCAGCCTGATCTTTACCAGCCACGCCGCCCCATGCGGGTCTTCATTTAACTTCTCCGGACCATCGGCCAGGTCAGCGTTAATGTCCACCACTTCGCCCGTCACCGGCGAATAGATGTCGGACACCGCCTTCACGCTCTCCACGGATCCGAAGCTCTTGCCCGCCTCGACCTTCGTCCCTGCCCTCGGCAGGTCCACATACACAATGTCGCCAAGCTCCTTCTGGGCGTGGAACGTAATACCGACCGTGCCGGTATCTCCATCCACTGCCACCCATTCATGTTCCTTGGTGTAACGGTAGGTTTCGGGATAGTCGCTCATTTTGCTCGCTTATAAAAGGGGGTTGGGATCGCCACTGCCTCGACCGCCTGGCTCCGGACGACAACCTCAATCGCCGTCCCCGCCACCGCCTTGTCCACCGGCAGATATCCGAATCCGATGTTCTTGCCTAGCGTGGGCGACGGGCCGCCGGAGGTCACCCACCCGGCCGCCACTCCATCCACGCGAATCTCATACCCGTCGCGCCCGATCCCTCGGCCGCGCATCTCAAACCCAATCAGCTTCCGCTTCACGCCCTCGGCTTTCTGCCGTGCAAGCACATCCGACCCAAGGAACTCTCCCTTCGCCGGCTTCACAATCCATCCCAGCCCGGCCTCATACGGCGTGATCGACGCATCAATCTCATGCCCATACAGCGCCATGCCCGCTTCCAGCCGCAGCGTATTCCGCGCGCCCAGCCCGCATGGCTTCAGACCAAACTCTTCGCCAGCCGCCAACAACTCGCGCCACCGCGCCTCAGCCTGCTCAGGCGCGACATAAATCTCAAACCCGTCCTCGCCCGTATACCCCGTCCGCGCAATCCGCGCCCGCTCCCGCGACACCTCGCCATCGGCAAACCAGTAGTATTTGATCGCCGCCAGATCGGTCTTCGTCAACTTCTGCAGGATCTGAATCGCCTTCGGGCCCTGCACCGCAATCTGAGCCAGCTCCGGCCCGCGGTTGACCACCTCGCAATCAAAACCCTTCTCCCGCCGCCATTGCTCGATATGCGCGAAGTCCTTGTCCTGGTTCGACGCGTTCACGCAAAGGAAGTACTCGGCGTCTGAGACCTTGTGCACCAGGATGTCATCGACGAAACACCCCGTCTCGTACATCAGCCCCGAGTAATGAACCTGCCCCACCGCCAGCTTCGACGCATCGTTGGTGGTGACGTAATTCACCAACTCCAGCGCCTGCGGCCCCCGGACCTCGATCTCGCCCATATGCGAAACATCGAACAGCCCTGCCGCCGTCCTCACCGCCGTGTGTTCATCAATGATGCCGGTGTACTGCACGGGCATGTCCCACCCGCCAAAGTCCACCATCCTGGCCCCCAGCGCCCGGTGCGCTGCATTAAGAGGCGTCTTCAGTAGTTCGCTCATACGTGTGCGCGTTCGCGCAAAATCACCATAGCACAGCCCCCCTACGCATAGCACCGGATCTCAAACACCCTCGCCATCTCGCTCCCATTCGTCCCGTCCACCTGCACCCTCAACCTGTCCGTCGTCACTTTCTCAAACCTGTGCCGGTTCACCCGTTGATGATTCCCCTTCACCTCGACCAATGTCCGCCCGCCCGCCATCACCCGGTAATCCTTCACGGTCTCCGGCTGCGGCGCCCGGATAATCCCCTTGTTCACCCCATCGCCCGAGGTCAGCGTCAACTCCCTCTGAAACCCCGAATCAAAGGTCAACTGAATCTCCCCGATCGTCACCGGCTTCGGCCATTGCAACTCAATCCAAGCGCCCGCATCGCCCATCCGCCCCTGCCACTGATGCACTTCCTTATTCGGAATATCCCTCACCCAACCATCAATCACATTCGCCGCCTTCGCATGAGCCTCTTCCGCCGACGCCGCCACCCGCGCCTTTTTCGCCAGGTCCGCGCTGTCCTCGTTCTTCACCCCTCGCAACGTCTGATCGTCCCTCAGCAGCAC
>JACZJQ010000140.1 GCA_014860455.1 Bryobacteraceae bacterium
CCCGTTTCTGCTCCAGCCCGCCACCCAGGGCGGGCAGATCCGCAGCCTGGGAATCCTGAAGTGCCTCAACCAGCGGCACGAGGTTCGATTTGTGTCGATGCAACTGGACGGGCAGCAGGATGGCGTCGCCAGCGTGGGCGAGTACTGTCAGTCCTCACGATTGATCTGCCATAGCCTACCCCGCCGGGGCGGGATGGAGTTTGCGGTCCAGTTGTTCAAGAACCTGGTGTCGCCTCTGCCGCTGACCGTCCAGCGGGACATTTCGCCTGTCTTCCGCGCAGCGGCCCGCGAGGAGATGGCGAAGGGTTGGCACGACGTTGCGGTCTGCGATTTCCTTTCACTGGCGGTGAACACGGCAAGGCTCGAAGAGATGGTCCTGTTCCAGCACAACGTGGAGACGGTGATCTGGGAGCGGATGGCCCAACGCGCGTCAAATCCGGCGGCGCGGGCGTATCTCACTCGCCAGGCCCGCCGCATGGCGGAGTTCGAAAAGCGTCAGTGCCTCGCCGCCCGCCATGTCGTGGCCGTGAGCGAAACCGACGAACGCGAAATGCGCCAGCGCTTCGGCGCAACCCGTGTCAGCACCATCCCGACCGGCGTGGATCTGGAAAAGAACTACCCCCAACCGGACCACCCGCCCGGCGCCGAACTGGTTTTTGTCGGCTCGCTCGACTGGGGCCCGAACCTCGACGGACTGCGCTGGTTCGCCGCCGAGGTGCTGCCTGCCGTCCAACTGGCGCATCCCGGCTGCCACCTGGCGATTGTGGGCAAAAACCCTGGCGCAGAAGTGGAGGCCATCGGCAGGCTCGCGCCCGGCATCAGCATCCACGGCAATGTCCCCGACGTGCGTCCTTACCTCTGGGGCGCCAGAGCGGCGATCGTCCCGCTCCACGCCGGCGGCGGCACCAGGCTGAAGATCTATGAAGCCATGGGCGCCGGCGTCGCCCAGGTCTCCACCACCATCGGCGCCGAAGGCCTTGAAGTTCGCCACGGCGTAGACATCATGCTGGCCGACACCGCGGACGCCTTCGCCCAGGCTTGCCTGCGCCTGCTGAGCGAGCACGATTTCCGCCGCCGGATGGCGGACGAAGCCGCGCGGATGGTCAGCGCGAAGTTCGGTATGGATCGGGTGGCCGAGGTCTTCGAACAGATTCTTGAAAAGGCGCGCCGGTAGGCCGCAACCCCGTCAAAGATGCAGTTGAATCGCCTTCCATCACTGACCACCGCCGGCAAGGCCGCCCTCATCGGACTCATCGCCGCGGCGCTGGCCTGGACTTGGATCGCCCTCACCGTTCACTACACGTATCAGGGCCAATGGACCGCTATGTTTACGACCGGCCGCGGCTTCCATGCGCCGCCAGATGCGCTGAAGGGCGAGAACATCTATCTGTTCCCCGGTACCGGCTACGACGGCCAGATGTACCACTACATCGCGCATGATCCTTTCAACCGCCGCGGGTTTCAACGGTCGATGGACGATCCCCGCATGCGTTACCGCCGCATCCTCATCCCCCTGGCCGCCTGGACACTGGCCCTCGGCCAGGACGCGTGGATCGACGCCGCCTACTTCGCCGTGATCCTCGTCTTCGTCTTTCTTGGCGTCTACTGGCTGGCCATGCTGGCCTCCACTCACAACCGCCCGCCCGCCCTCGGCTTGCTGTTTCTCATCAGCCCCGCCGCCATCGTCTCCATCGACCGCATGACGGTCGATATCGCCGCTGCCGCCTTCGCCCTCGCCGCGCTCTATTACTTCGACACGCGGCGCCCGGCCAGGCTCTGGCTGTCGATTGCCGCCGCCTGCCTCTCCCGTGAAACCGCCGCCATCGTGCCGCTTGCACTGATGGCCTACAGCTTCTGGCGCGAGCGCGGTTATCGCCAACCCGTTTTCATGGCTTCGGCGATGTTGCCCGCCGCACTCTGGAACCTCTTTGCCGCCAGCTTCACTCCGGCTTCGGCGGCCCAGGCCGGCACGTTCATCCCGTTTCGCTACTTCGTCGGCCTGATTCTGGATCCATACGATTACAAAC
>JACZJQ010000141.1 GCA_014860455.1 Bryobacteraceae bacterium
GTATGGAAACGTACCGGTGCTTGATTCGGGGGCGCGGGCGGCGACGACGACCTTTGCGCAGCGGGGGATTGGGGATGTGCTGCTGACGTGGGAGAACGAGGCGCGGATGGCGTACGGGCACTTCGGACCGGGGCTGTGCGAGATTGTGACGCCGAGGGAGAGCATTCTGGCCGAACCGCCGGTGGCAGTGGTGGATTCGGTGGTGGACAGGCGCGGGACGAGGGCGGTGGCGGAGCAGTATTTGAGGTTCCTTTATACGGAAAGGGGCCAGCAGTTGGCGGTGAAACATCACTTTAGGCCAAGGTCGGTAAAGGCGCTGGCGGGGGTGCGGTTCCCTGCCCTGGAGTTGTTCACGGTGGAAGAGGCGGCTGGGGGGTGGCAGAAGGCACATGAAGCGCATTTTGCCGATGGGGCGTTGTTTGACAGGATCTACCAGCCGGGCGGGGCGCAGTGAAAATGGGCGAGGCAGGTGCGCGGACGTGGAAGCAGTACAGCATCCTGCCGGGGTTCGGGCTGACGCTGGGGTATGCGTCGCTTTACCTGAGCCTGATCGTGCTGCTGCCACTGGCGGCGCTGGCTTCGGGCGTGTTCTCGATGACGTGGGAGGAGTTCACGCGGGCGGCGTTCAGCGCGCGGGTGATGGCGAGCTATCGGGTAACCGTACTGGCGTCGCTGGCGGCGGCGGCGATCAACGCCGTGTTCGGGTTCATCGTGGCGTGGTGTCTGGTGAGGTACCGATTTCCGGGGTGGAGGATCGTCGATGCGATTGTGGACCTGCCGTTCGCGCTGCCGACGGCCGTTTCGGGCATTGTCCTGACGACGCTGTATTCGCCGAATGGATGGTTTGGGGCGCCGCTGGCGAAGTTGGGCGTCAAGGTGGCGTACACGGAACTGGGCATCGTGGTGGCGCTGGTCTTCATCGGGCTGCCGTTTGTGGTGAGAACCGTCGCGCCGGCGATTGAGGATCTGGATCCGGAGACCGAGCAGGCGGCCGGGTGCCTGGGGGTGAACCGGTGGCAGACGTTCGTGCGGGTGCTGTTGCCGGCGCTGATGCCGGCGTTGACGTCGGGCTTCACGATGGCGTTTGCCAGGGCGCTGGGCGAATACGGTTCGGTGATCTTCATCGCCGGCAACCGTCCGATGAAGACCGAGATCACGGCGCTGCTGATTGTGACGAAGCTGGAACAGTTCGACTACCAGGCGGCGTCGGCGATTGCGGCGGTGATGCTGGCCGGTTCGTTCGGGCTGCTGATGGCGATCAACTATTTTGAGTGGCGGCGGGGATCGCGGCACAGGAGCGCGGCATGACGGGGCGGGATGCGGCGTGGGTGCGCTATCTGCTGATCGCGATTGCGCTGGGGTTTCTGGGCGTGATGCTGGTGGCGCCGCTGGCGGCGGTCTTCATAGAAGCCTTCGCCAAGGGCGCGGGCGCATACTGCCGCAACGTGACCGATCCGGCAACGCTTTCGGCTCTGCGGTTGACGTTGACAGCGGCGGCGATCGCGGCGCCATTGAACGCCGTGTTCGGACTGGCGGCGGCGTGGGCGTTGACGCGCTTCGACTTCAAGGGCCGGAGCCTTCTGATCACGCTGATCGATCTGCCCTTCGCCGTCTCGCCCGTCATCGCGGGGTTGATCTATATCGCGCTGCTGGGGGCGCGGACGCCGCTGGGCGGGTGGCTGGGCGGGATGGGCATCGAGGTGATCTTCGCCACGCCGGGCATCGTGCTGGCGACGCTGTTCGTCACCTTTCCGTTCGTGGCGCGAGAGTTGATCCCGCTGATGCAGGAACAGGGCAGCGACGACGAACAGGCGGCGGTGGTGCTGGGCGCTGGCGGGTGGCAGATTTTCCGGATGGTGACGTTGCCGCGGATCCGGCTAGCCCTGGTCTACGGGCTGATCCTGGCCAATGCGCGGGCGATCGGCGAATTCGGCGCGGTGTCGGTGGTGTCGGGCCATATCCGGGGGCTAACGAACACGCTGCCGCTGCATGTGGAGATCCTTTACAACGAGTACAACTCGGTGGGCGCATTCGCCGTCGCGTCGCTGCTGGCGCTGTTTGCGCTAGCGACCATTGGAGCAAAAAACGTGCTGGAATGGCGGCTGCGGCGGGCTCGCGAGGCGGAGGGCGGGCAATGAACATCAGACTTGAACACATTAGCCGCAGCTTTGGCGGCTTCACGGCGCTCGACGATGTGAGCCTGGAGATCCGGGAAGGCGAACTGGTGGCGCTGCTGGGTCCGTCGGGTTCGGGCAAGACGACCTTGCTGCGGATCATTGCCGGGCTTGATGCGCCGGATGCGCGCGAGGGGGCGCGGATCCGTTTCGACGGCGCGGAGATGGATTTGCGGGCGGGCGCCAGGCAGGTGGGGTTTGTGTTCCAGCATTACGCGCTGTTCCGGACGATGACGGTGTTTGAGAACATCGCGTTCGGGCTGAGAGTGAAGCCGAAGCGGGAGCGGGCTGACGAAACGCAAATCCGGGCGCGGGTGACCGAATTGCTGTCGCTGATTCAATTGGAGAGCATTGCCGGCCGGTATCCGTCGCAGTTGTCGGGCGGGCAGAGGCAGAGAGTGGCGCTGGCGCGGGCGCTGGCGATTGAACCGCGGATCCTGCTGTTGGATGAGCCGTTCGGGGCGCTGGATGCAAAGGTGAGGCAGGACTTGCGGCGGTGGCTGAGAAGGCTGCACGACAAGATGCCGGTGACCAGCGTGCTGGTAACGCACGACCAGGAAGAGGCGCTGGAAGTGGCCGACAGGATTGTGGTCATGAGGGCTGGAAAGGTGGAGCAGGAGGGGACCCCGGAAGAGGTGTTCCACCACCCGAAGACGGCGTTTGTGATGGACTTCCTGGGCAACGTGAACCTGTTCCACGCGCGCATGGAGGGCGGCCACACCGGCGCCATGACGCAGGTGAGGGCGCGTCCGCATGACCTCGAAGTGAGCCGGGAAGAGGGCAGCGGTTCGGCGGTGCGGGGCAAGGTGACGCGCGTGCAGACCGCAGGGGCGGCGGCGAAGATTGAAGTTGCCACCGAGGGCGGCGAGACGATCATGGTGGAGATGGCGCATGACCGGTTCAAGGCGATGGGGATTGCGGCTGGCGAGACGGTGTTCGTGCGAGTGAAAGACGCGCGGGTGTTCGTCGAGGACTACACGATTTAGGAACTGCTAGAATGGAAGAGTTTCCTGGTATCCAGGCCCCGCCGCCTTTCCGCGTCATCGCCGCCTAAGCCGGCCGTCCAAAACAACAAGCCTTCCCAGTCCAGCAGGCCATCGTCACGAGTCTGACATCTGATCGAAACGCCTGAAGGCGACAATCGAATTTTCCAATTCACAGAGGAGGCACGATTGGTATGAGCAGTCCGAATAAAACATTCATTCTGGCAAGTGATTTTGACCAGACGTTGAGTTTCAACGATTCCGGCATTGTGCTGAGCGAGCTGTTGGGCACATCGGGATTCGAGGAGAAGGTGGAGGGGCTGGCGCGGATCCGACTGGTGCAGCAGGGCGGCGAGCTGGCGTATCTGCTGCTGCACGACCCGGAGTACAGGCGGGTGAGGCGCGACCATCTGCACGAAGTGGGCAAGCGCATCAGGCTGAAGCGGAACATCCCGCTGCTGATGAAGATGATCGAGCGGCTGGATGGCGCGAGGTATGAGTTTTACGTGATTTCGGCGGCGCCGGAAGAGGTGATCCAGTCGGCGCTGGAGGGCATCGTGGCGCCGGACCATATCTTCGGCACGCGGTTCAACTACCATGCCGGGACCGGGGAGATTGAATCGATCGGGCGGGTGTCGGCGGGCTACGGAAAAGTGGCCGTGCTTGAAGAGATCCGCGAGCGGCTGCAGGTGCGGCACGACCGGATTGTGTATGTGGGCGACGGGTCGTCCGATGTCCACGTGATGCTGCATATCAACCGCCGGGAGGGGCTGACGATCGCGGTGTCGGAGAACAGCTACATTACGCAGATCGCGCGGCGGACGGTGTTGAGCGACAACGCGCTGAGCGTGCTGATTCCGGTGCTGGAAGAGATTCATGGATGGGACGCGGCGCGGATCCGTGGGCTGTTTGAATCGCACGGGCTGGACTTGCAGGACTGGCACAAGGTGAGGACCGATTCGCTGACGTTCACGCCGGTGCGGGCGTCGCATGGCGCGGTGGTTTAAGCGAGGCGATGCGATGAACATCACGTGGCTTGACGCGCTGGGCTGGACGGCGACAGGGGCGTTTGCGCTGTCCTATGCGTTTCGCGATCCGGCGTCGCTGAGGAAGGTGCAGGCGCTGGCGGCGATGTTGTGGATCGGGTATGGCTTGGCCATACAGTCGATGCCGGTGGTGGCGTCGAACCTGATTGTGGCGACATTGGCGGTGTTCAGCATGCTTGCCAGGAAGCAGGCCGAAACGGCGAGGCGCTAAGTTTACAAATCTGTATTGAACGCGGGAGCGAGTCGATCCGTAAATAGCTACAGGATGAAACTTATCGCACTCGCGCTATGCGCATCGGCGGCCTTCGCCGCGGACTATCTGCCCTTGCAACAGGGCAACACTTGGACCTACAGGGATCCGGCTACCGGGCAGACGTTTACGGTGCGGGCCGGCACGCCGCTGGCGACTATGGATGGACGGACGTACCACCGGCTGATGGGCTATGCCGAACGGGACGTTTGGGCGCGGACGCTGGAGAACGGTACGATCGTCTATCTGGATGAAGAGGCCGAAAAGGAACGGATTCTGACGTCGTTTGAGAAGGTGGAAGGCGGATGGGCGGAAGCGCCGTTGCGGGCCTGTGAGCATGAATCGCAGGTGGACGGCAAGGGCGGCTCGTACAAAGGACGGGCGGGCGTGTTTTCCGACGCCGTGACGCTGAACTACCGGACGTTTTCGTGCGCCGATACGGGCATCGTGGCTGAAGTCTATGCTCCGAATGTGGGGATGTTGAGCCGGACGGTGCAGACGATCGCGGGGCCGCGGATATTGGAGTTGGTGGAAGCGCGGGTGGGTGGATTCAGCTTCACGGCAACCCCGGCGGCGGGGTTTACCGCGGCGATGGAGCACGCGCCTGATGGCGGGCTGATGGCGAAACTGCGGCTGACGGTTGATAGCGGAGAGGCCATCGACCTGATGTATCCCGACTCGCAGGATTACGACATTGTGATCTGGGACGAGACGGGCAGGCAGGTGTATCGCTGGTCAGACGGCAAGGCGTTTGCGCAGGCGGCACGGTGGGTGACCATCGTTGGACGGCGGAGCCACGATGTGGCGATTGAGACGCCGGCGATGCTGGGCGACGGCCGATACCTGATGGAGGCATGGGTGACGGCGGGGCCTTCGCGGCGCTCGTTCGCGGCGATGACCCCGTTCACTATTACTGACGGCAAGTTAGTGAGATAGCCGGCAGCTATTTCGGCCGGCGGACAAGTTCGGGCGGGAAGTCCGAACCCTTGGAGGCATCGGGATTGCGGAGGCCGTTCTGGCCGCCTCGGTCGGGCCACAAGGGCATCGACATCCCGCCCGTTTCTTCGAGCACCTTGAACAGGCGTGCGCGCATGTCGCGGATGACGGGTTGGTGTTTCTCCGAGAAGATGAGGTTGCGCGATTCGAGCGGGTCTTCCTGGAGGTCGTAAAGTTCGTCGATGTCCCAGATGCCGTGGTAGCGGATGAACTTGTACCGATCGCCGCGCAGGGCGTGGATGGTCGGGGTTTGCGGGAAGTTGCGTTCCCAGTAGTATTCGTAGAGTAGCTCTTTGCGCCAACCTTCGGTGCGGCCTTGCGCGAGCGGCAGGAAGTTCATGCCGTCCACGCCCTGGGGCGCCTGGACGCCGGCGGCGGCGAGCACGGTGGGCATGATGTCGATGCCGGCGACGACGCCGTTGACGGTCTGCCCGCCCTTGAACAGTTCGGGGCAGCGGGCGAGCATCGGGACGCGCATGGACTCTTCGTAGGCGGTGCGTTTGTCGATCAGTCCATGCTCGCCAAAGGCGAAGCCATTGTCGCCCATGTAAATGACCAGCGTTGAATCGAGCTGGCCGCGCTTGTCGAGAGCGCCAAGGACGCGGCCGATCGACTCATCGACGCCCATCAGCGTCTCGGCGTAGCGCTTGTAGTAGTCGGCGATGTCGAGGGAAGAGTGGTAGGGGTATTCGACGCCGTGCCAGGAGTTGCGCTGGTCCTGGACCCACTTCGGGCGGTGCTGGGCCATATCGCCCGAGGCGGCCATGGTGGGCGGGTAGACGAATTTGGCGTCCTTGTACATGCCCTTGTGACGGGGCGTCGGCTCGAACTCGGCGTGGACGGCTTTATGGGAGAGGTACATGAAGTAGGGCTGATCCTTGGACTGGCGGCCGAGCCAGTCGAGCGCGTAATCGGTCATTTCGTCGGTGATGTAGCCCTTCTGCGGGACGCGACGGCCGTTGACGTTGAGGCCGCTCTTGCTGGGGAGATATGTCCCTTGGCCGCGGAAACTGACCCATTCGTCGAAGCCGGGCTGCGGGTTGTCGGATTCGCCGCCCATGTGCCATTTGCCAAAGAAACCGGTCTTGTAGCCGGCCTTCTGGAGGTGGGACGGGAAGAACGTGGTGCCCTTGGGGATGGCCGTGTTGTTGTCGACAACCCTGTGCTTGTGGGCGTAAAAGCCGGTGAGGATGGAGGCGCGCGAAGGCGAGCAGAGCGCCGTGGTGACGAAGGCGTTTTTGAAGTGGGCGCCTTCGGCGGCCATGCGGTCCATCACCGGCGTGCGCAGCCAGGGCTGGGCGTTGAGGAAGCCCATGGCGTCGTAACGGTGGTCGTCGGTGAGGATGAAGATGACGTTGCGGGGTTTTGAAGGCGCGGCGCTCATAAGGGGCGAGGCGCCGAGGCCGGCGAGCAGTTCACGGCGATTCATACCGTTACTATATACGCCCACGCGGGACGGTCAGTTGACGCTGACCAGTTTGAGAACGCCGATTCCGCAGACGATCAGCAACAGGCAGACCAGACGGGCCAGATCGCGTGGTTCGCCGAACAGGGCCATGCCAAGCAGGGCGACGCCAACGGCGCCGATGCCGGTCCAGACGGCATAGGCGGTGCCGGCGGGAATGGTTTTCATCGCCTCGGCGAGCAGGACGAAACTGGCGGCCATGGCGGCGAGGGTGAACACCGAAGGCCAAAGGCGCGTGAAGCCGTCAGTGTATTTCAGGCCGATGGCCCAGGCGCATTCCAGAAGCCCAGCGACAAGCAGATAGACCCAGGCCATGGCGGTTTAATCTCCCTCACGACCAGTCTAGCCGGAGCTTTCGGGCGATTCGAGGCGCTGCTGAGGGGCGCGGCGGACGCGCGGTCGAGTCGGGGTCCATTTGACATGGCAGTACATCATATATAAGAATGAGGCAGATTGCTCAGGGCAGGAACGAGGTAGTAAAAAAAGTGTCAGATTGTTATCGAATCGCGTTGCTGCCGGGGGATGGAATCGGCCCGGAGGTGACGGCAGAAGCTGTGCGCGCGCTGAGGGCGGCCGAGGCTTTGGCCGGGGGATTCAGCATTGAGACCGAGGAGCTTTCGGCCGGCGCCGGCGAGTATCTGAGAAGCGGCGATCCGCTGCCGGAGAGCGTGTTCGAACGCATCCCGGAGTTCGATGCCATCCTGCTCGGGGCCATGGGGTTGCCGGAGGTGCGGTGGCCGGGCGGGGTGGAGATGACGCCGCAACTGGACCTGCGCGAGCGGTTGGATCTCTACAATGGGGTGCGGCCGGTTTACCTGTTTCATGCGGACGACTCGCCGCTGAAAGGACGCCGGGCGGGCGACATCGATTTCGTCATCGTGCGCGAGAGCACCGAAGGGCTTTTCTCGACAAGGAAAGTGGCCTGCGACCTGTCGGCGGATGCGGCCACAGACACGATGCTGATCACGCGGCTCGGCGCTGAACGCGTGATCCGTGCGGCATTCAAATTGGCGCTGACGCGCCGGCGAAGGTTGACGCTGGTGGACAAGGCGAATGTGCTGCCTTCGATGGCGTATTTTCGAAGCGTCTTCGACAGGGTGGCGGGGGAGTATCCGGGCGTGGAAACAGACCATGTGTATGTCGACGCGGCCGCGCTGTATTTCGTGAACCAGCCTGAGAGGTTCGATGTCGTCGTGACCGAGAACATGTTCGGCGACATCCTGTCGGATCTGGCTGCGGCGCTGGTGGGGGGGATGGGCATGGCGCCGTCGGCCGACATCGGCGACCGTTACGCGGTGTTCCAGCCGTCGCACGGTTCGGCGCCGGGCATCGCGGGCATGGGGATCGCCAATCCCGTAGCCGCGATCCTGTCGGCGGCGATGATGCTGGACTGGTTCGACACGGCGGCTACGCGGCGGGCGGCGGGGGTCATCCGGGGCGCGGTCAGCGGCGTCTTCTCGAACCGGGCGGCGCGGACGCGCGACATGGGCGGCACGATGACGACCGGCGAGCTGGCCGAAGCGATCATCGGCGCCATGCCCACCGTGCTGGAATCGGGGAGAACCGCATGAAAAGCGGCTACCGCATTTTCGACACGCACACCCACATCGGACACGCGCGCCATACGGGTCGCGTCGATACCGCCGAGGCGATGTTGCGGCGCATGGACAGCGCGGGCGTGGAGCGCTCGCTGGTGATCCCGTTTCCGGTGGTGGATGACTGGCGGGCTGAACACGACCTCATCGGCCGGGCTGTGCTCGAGCATCCGGACCGGTTGACGGGCACGGCCTGCTACCACCCGTATGCGGACGCGCCGGAGTTCCGCGAAGAGGTGCGGCGCTGCCGCGATAAATACGGCTTCAGGGCGGTGAAACTGCAGCCACAATACCACGGGCTGAACCCCTACTCCACGCGCAGCGATTTCTTTTTCGAGACGGCGCTGGAGTTCGACATGGTCGCGGTCTGCCATACCGGGTCGGGGCTGCCGTTTTCGCTGCCGTCGCTGCTGATGATGCCGGCGCGGCGCTTCCCCGCCCTGCAGATCGTGGTGGCGCACTGCGGGTCGGCGATGTTTGCGCACGATGCGATGGTGGCGGCGCAGTTCTGCCCGAACATCTACCTGGAGCTTTCCAGCCTGATGCCGCACCATCTGACCGAAGTGCTGGCGGACATTCCGGCGGAGCGGTTGATGATCGGATCGGACCTGCCCGAAAGCCTGAAGACCGAAATCGGCAAGATCCTGTCGATGGAGATGCCGGAGGAGGCGCGGCGGCTGATTCTCGGCGGAACGGCGCGGCGTTTGTTCCTGGGGGAGACGGATTGATGGAGGCGGGCGGCACCCACGCGCAGCCGCTCGACCGGCGCCGGTTCGCCGTTGTCGCGGCGCTGTTCGTGCTGGCGATGATCACCTACATCGACCGCGTTTGCATCTCGTCGGCGAAGGAGGCGATCGCAGCCGAGATGTCGCTGTCGGACACGGCCATGGGTTTGGCCTTCAGCGCATTTGCGCTGGGATATGCGCTGGCACAGATCCCGTCGGGATGGTTCGCCGACAGGGCGGGTCCGAGGGTCGCGCTGGCGGCAGTGGTCGGGGCGTGGAGCCTGCTGACCGCGCTGACCGGGGCGGCTTGGAACCTGACGTCGCTGATCGTGATCCGGTTCCTGTTTGGACTGGGCGAGGCGGGTGCGTTTCCGGGCAGCGCGCGGGCCATCGTCAACTGGCTGCCGGCAGGCGAGCGGGGGCGAGCCAACGGGGCGCTGTTTTCGGGCTCGCGGCTGGGTGCGGCGGTGGCGTTCCCGCTGCTGGCCTGGATGCTCGGACGCTGGGGATGGCGGCTTTCGTTCTTCATCCTTGGCATGCTCGGCGTCGCGTGGGCGGCGGCGTGGTTGGTGTGGTTCCGCGACCACCCGCACGGCGGGCCGGCGCGGGGCGGCGGTGCGCCAGGAGGCACCGGCGTGACGTTGCGGGAACTGTTAGCCACACGCGGCATGCCGCTGGCGATGGCGCAGTACTTCGCCAGCAACTTCACCTTCTTCCTGTGCCTATCGTGGATGCTGCCCTACCTGAAGAAGCAATATGCGCTGAGTGATTCCCGGGCCGCCGCCTACGCCATGGCCCCGCTGCTGATGGGCGCGGCGTCGCAGTGGCTGGCCGGATGGATGGTGGACGCGCTGTACAGAACACCTCTGCGAGCGTGGTCGCGCCGGCTTCCCGCGGCCATCGGTTTCGCTGCGTCGGCCGGGGCGCTGGCTGCGCTGACCCAGGCGCGCACGGCCGAACATGCCGTGATTTTGTTCACTATCGCCGCCTTCGGCGCCGACATGACGATCAGCCCCAGTTGGGTATTCTGCGCCGACATCGCCGGCCCCCGCGCCGGCAGCATGTCGGGGGCGATGAACATGCTGGGCAATATCGGCTCATTTGTCAGCGCGAACGCGTTTCCCTACCTGCACGGGCTCACCGGGAGCGCTTCGGCATACTTCTGGGTGGCGGCCACGATCAACGCTGTGGCTGTGGTGTGCTGGGTGAAGATGAGATCGCTGGATGAGAAAAAGGAGGCCGCACAGTGAACGCCAGGCCGCCATTGAGGGGCGTCGCCATGGGCGCCGGTTACTTCTCGCGGTTCCAGTATGAAGCCTGGACCCGCATCCCCGAAGCGAAGATCAGGGCAATCTACAATCGCACCGAGTCGAAGGCGCGAGAGATGATGGCCTCCTACGGAGTGGAGGCGTATTACGGGGACTGGCGCGAGATGGTGGAACGCGAACGGCCGGACTTCGCCGACATCATCACGCCGCCGGAGACGCATCTTGAGATGTGTGAATTCCTCGCCTCGCGCGGCGTACACATCATCTGTCAGAAGCCGCTGGCGCCGACTTACGAGGAGAGCCGGCGCATTGTCGAATGCGCGCGCGAGGCAGGCGTGCGGTTCATGGTGCATGAGAACTGGCGATGGCAGCCGTGGTACCGCGAGATTAAGCGCATCCAGCAGGCCGGCGAGATCGGCGCGTTCACCCACGTCTATTTCCGGATGCGCATGGGCGACGGCTGGGGCGAGCGGGCGTATCTGGACCGGCAGCCGTTTTTCCGCGATTACCCGCGGCTGCTGATCTATGAAACGGGCGTGCATTTCGTCGATACGTTCCGCTACCTGCTGGGTGAAGTAGCTGAGGTGTATGCGAACCTGCGGCGGCTGAATCCGGTGATCAAGGGCGAGGAGACGGGGCAGGTCTTTTTCCGTTTCGCATCCGGCGCCACGGCGTTCTGGGACGCGAACCGCTACAACGAAGTGGAGTCGGATTCGCCCCGCTATACCTTCGGTGAGATGCGGATCGACGCCATGGGCGGGCACCTGACGCTCGACACAGGATCGAACATTCGCGTGAAGCGACTGGGCGAGGCCGCCTATGATGCGGACTACGCGCGCGCCAACGTCAACTTCGCGGGCGACTGCGTCTACCGGACGCAACGTCATTTTGTCGACCGTTTCCTGGATGGGGGCGAGTTCGAATCGAGCGGCGAGGACTACCTGAAGACGCTGCGCGTGGTTGATGCGATTTATGATTCGGCTGAGCGGCGGCAGGCGGTTCAACTGCAGCCGGAGGAAGGCTCGTCATGAGACTTCGCGAGCAACTGGTTGCGGTGGCGCATTCGCTCTACGTGCGCGGCTACACGTTCGGCACGGCCGGCAACATCAGCGTCCGCGAGGGAGAGAGGATCCTGATCAGCCCGACGAACAGTTCGTTCGGCAGCCTGAAGCCCGGCGATCTGGCCGAGGTGAGTCTCACTGGAGAGCCATTGCCTGGACCGTCGCCGAGCAAGGAAGCGCATTTTCACCTGGCGGCCTACCGTGCGCGGCCCGAAGCCGGTGCGGTGGTGCATCTGCATTCGTGCCACGCGACCGCGGTTTCCTGCCTTGCGGATCTGGACATGGACGACGCGCTGCCGGTCTATACGCCCTACTTCGCCATGCGCCTGCCCTGCCTGCCGGTGGCCGAATACTACCCGCCCGGCGATCCGGCGCTGGCGCCGTCGGTGGAAGCCGCTGCGGCAAACAGCCCCGCGCTCTTGCTGCGCAACCACGGCTCGATTGCCACGGGCCGCACGCTTCAAGAGGCGTCGGCGCTGGCCGAGGAGATCGAGGAACAGGCGAGGCTGTATTTCCTGCTGGGCGCGCGCGGCAGGGCTCTGACACCAGAACAGGTGGCCGAGCTTCGAAGGAGATTCCGGTGAACACGCCCGTCTTCTGCGCCGTGGCCGACGACGACACGGGCGCGACCGATCTCGCCGGAATGCTGACCGGCGAGGGACTGCGGACGGTGCTGGTGCTGGACGGCCGGCCCGAGGCCTGGGGCGAGGGTTATGACGCGGTCATCCTCGGAACCGGATCCAGGGCGCTGCCGCCCGCCGAAGCCTATGGGTGGACGCGCGAGGCGGTTGGAAGGCTGCGGTCGCTGTCTCCGCGCGTGATCGAGGTGAAGTACTGCAGCACGTTCGATTCGACCGCGGAGGGCAATATCGGGCAGTCAATCGACGCTGCCATGGACGAACTCGGCGAGACCTTCACCGTGGCGCTGCCGGCCCTGCCCGTGAATGGACGGACAACATACATGGGTTACCACTTCGTCCATGGGCAGTTGCTATCGGAATCGCCGATGCGCGACCACCCGCTGACGCCGATGCGCAATTCAAACCTGGTGAGCCACCTGCAGAGCCAGACGCGCCGCCGCGTGGCTTCCGTGCGGCATCCGTTGACGAGGGATGCGTTGACAGCGTGCCGCGAGGCGGGCGGCGAAATCGCCATCCTCGACTGCGTCAGCGACGCCGACCTGGAGAGCGTCTGCGCGGCGATCGCGCACCTGCCGTTGATCAGCGGCAGTTCGGCGCCGGCGATGAAGCTGCCGCGGATCTGGCGCCGCGAGGGGTGGTGGCAGCCGCAAAGCAAAACGATGCTGCAGGCGGCCGGGCGACATGGAGGCTGCCTGATCGTGGCCGGCAGTTGTTCGGAGGCGACGCGGCGGCAGAACGAATGGTTCGAAAGCCGGGGCGGATACACCCTCGTCCTCGACCCGGTTGAGTTGATCGAAGGCCGGAACGCGCCGGCTGTCCCCGAGGGACGCGACTGCCTGCTGCGGACAGCATCATCGAAAGCTGACATCGGGCGCGTGGCCGCTTATGCCGGAGGCAAGGGGCTCGATGCAGCTTCGGCTGGGTTGGCTATCGCGAATGCACTAGCGAGAACCGTTCGGGAAATCGTCGAGCGGCGGCCGCCGGCCAAGCTGATCGTGGCGGGCGGGGAGACCTCGACGGCCATCTGTCGAGAACTCGGCTTCGGCGCCATGGAGGTGGGCCGGAACATTGAGCCAGGCGTCCCGATCTGCTATCCGCTTGGCCGGCACCGCTTCCCCGTGGTGCTGAAGAGCGGCAACTTCGGCAGCGCGGATTTCTATGCACGGGCCATCTCATCCGCCCGCTAAACAAACCAGTAGCCGTTCACGAACAACGCCGCACTGAGCATCAGCATCATGGCCGACCAGATCAGCACCGGATAGCGGGCGATGGGCCAGCGCGTCAGGGCGGCGGCCGCGATGGGGTAGTAGGGGACAACAGTGGTGAGGTAGCGCGGCAGCGAATCGAGCAATGTAGTGCTGGTGTAGAGCAGCGGCCAGACGATCATCAGCGGGATCCAGGCCGGCCGGGCGCGGACGGCGGCGGCGAGTCCGAGCATGACCACGGCGAGCAGTGCAGCGCCGCGGAAGTAGATCCGGAAGAACATCGGGACAAAATTGTTGTGGTATCCATTCTGGAAAGCGAGCCAGGGCCAGGCGAGCTGGCGATTCCAGAATTGCTGGGCTTTGGTGTAGATCTCGGGATCGCCGAACTTCGCCCAAAGGAACAGCGTGAACAGCGCGCTGCCGAGCACCGGCAGAAAAAGCCAAACGATGCTGCGCCATTGCCGGGCCTTGCGCCAGGGAATGAGGAAATAGACGAGCAGCGGCAGGACGAGGAGGAACCCGGCGTTGCGCGTGAGCGAGGCGGCCATGCCCCATAGCCCGGCGTACAACCAGCGCTCGCGCTCGGCCTCGTCGAGACAGGCGGCGACGGCGCAGAGGAAGAGGCCTTCGGAATAGAAAATGGAGAAGAAAAAGCTGACGGGCGAGACCAGCACCAGGATGACGGAGAGATCGGCGGTGTCCACTGAATTCCAGTGGCGATAGGTGATGCGCCAGATGGAGACGCAGCCGTAGAACAGCGCGGCATTGCTGATGAAGACTCCGACGGCGTGAGGGTCGATGATGCGGCCGAGCGAGAAGATCCAGACCAGGGCCGGGAAAAGCGGCATGAACGGGATGTTGGAGGCCCGTCCAGGATCGAAGAAATAGCCTTGCTGGACGACGCTCATGAACCAGCCCGTATCCCAGCGAAGGATGGCCTCCCAGAAGCTTGAGGGGTGGCCCATGCTGGGTCCCGCCTTCAGGACCATGGAGGAGAAGCCGGCCATCATGGCGAGGATGAACCGGGACGCGAGCAGCCAGACCAGAATTCGGACATAGGGTATGGCGGTGGGAGCGGCGGCGGCCGGCTCGGTGCAATGACTTGCCCGTTTTGTCACATTGCCCATGGTAATACGGCCGTCATGAAGATCCGGGCAACGGCGGGGAACGATGTGTTAAGACGGGAATGCGATCGAGGATTGGAGTGACCAGTATGAAGCGATTCCTGTTATCACTGCTGTCGCTGTTCGGCGGATGGATCGTACCGGGTTACGGTCAGGCGAGCCTGCTCTCGCCGCCGCCGACGCCTTGCGAGCCGGTGAATCCGAATGCCACGCCGGAGGCGCGTGCGCTGTTGAAGACCATGTGCGCGGTGTCGGGAAGGTATCTGCTGTCGGGGCAGCACAATTACCCGAATCACCTGTCGCAGCACAGCGATCGGACGGCGGAGTTTGTGGGTAAGTATCCGATGGTGTGGGGATCGGATTTCGGCTTCACGGGCGGGGCGGACAAGGATTCGATCGAAGGCCGGGAGGCAATGATCGAGGAGGCGAAAAAGCAGTATGCCGCGGGGTCGATCATCACGTTAATGTGGCATGCGGTGAGGCCGTTGGAGGATGAGCCGGTGCAGCCGGGGGCTGGCTGGAAGGGCAGCGTGCAGGCGAAGCTGAGCGACGATCAGTGGGCAGCGCTAACGGTGCCGGGCACGGAGCTGAACCGCAAGTGGCTGTCGCAGCTTGACGTGGTGGCCGGGCATTTGAAGAAGCTGCAGGAGGCGCGGATTCCGGTGCTGTGGCGGCCGTATCACGAGAACAACGGGACGTGGTTCTGGTGGGGCGGCAGGAAGGGCGCGGGCGGGTTTCAGGCGCTGTACCGGATGACGTTCGACCGGATGGTGAACTTCCACCGGCTGGACAACCTGGTTTGGGTGTGGAATGCAAATGCGCCGAACGGCAAGAACGCGGGTCCATATTATGACTACTATCCAGGCGCGCAGTATGCCGACATTCTGGCCACAGACATCTACGGCGAGTTCCTGCAAAGCCACCACGACGATCTTGTGGAGTTGGCCGCGGGCAAGCCCGTAGCGCTGGGCGAGATCGGCAAGCCGCCGTCGCTGGAGGTATTGAAGAACCAGCCGCGGTGGGCGTGGTTTATGGGCTGGTCGAACATCTTCGACCGCGACATGGGGGAAGCGCATAAGGCGCTGTTCAACGATCCGCGGACTCTCTCGCGAGGCGACAAGCTGCCCGAGGCGCAATAGCACGGATAGAATGGAGGCTCGCCATGACGAGACGAGTCCTGTTCACCGCCGTGCTTGCGGGCCTTTGCCTGGCGAGCGCCCAGACGTATCGTGACCCGAAAAGCGGGCTGGAGGTTGTCGAAATCGCGCCGCCGGGCGCGGGTACGTCGAACCTCTACTACCATTTCTCGAACTTCACGGCCGACGACAGCAACATCATCTTCGGCGCGGCTGGTGCGGACGGGCAGGTGCAGGTGTATCGGTATGAGGTGGCAACGGGCAAGGCGCACGTGGTGACCAGCGGGGCGGGCGTGGCGGCGTCGAACGCTTGCCCGCATCCGAGAAACGCGCGGCTGGTGCTGTATCCGCGGGGGCGGGCAGTGGAGGAGATCGACATCTATACGGGCAAGGTGCGGCGGATCGGCGAGTTGCCGAAGCCGTCGATTGGGGGCCCGGGGCAGCCGACGTTTTCGCACGACATGAAGTCGATCACCGGCGTGAGGAAGCGGGATGCGGCGAACTGGGAGGTGGGGCTGATGGACCTGGCGACGGGCGCATGGCTGACCGTGGCCAGCGTCGGTTTTCAGGTGGGCCATGTGCAGCACCATCCGAGCGAGCCGCTGATCTTCTATGTCTGGGAGACGGGCGGCTATGCGCCGCAGCGGACGTGGGTGGTGAACGCGGATGGCACGGCGAACCGTCCGTTCTACTACACGACGGAGAAGCAGAAGTGGGTGACGCCGTTGAAGGAGTGGATGACGCACGAATCGTGGGTGACGCGGACCGGCGACATGACGCTGATCATGGATAAGGTGGGCATCGTGATCGCTGACAAAACTGGCCAGGGCAAACGGCTGTTGCCGGGCAACTACTGGCACGTGCGGGCGAGCGAGGATGGCCGTTACCTGCTGGCCCACGACTTCGACGGCAACCTGTTTCTGATCGAAACGGCGACCGACAGCCGGCGGCTGATCGCCAGCGGGCTGAGGGATACGGTTCGGGCTGTTCACGCGCACGCGTCATTCGACCGCAGCGGCAAGCGGGTGCTGTTCAACACCGGGCGGACGCGGCAGACGGTGGCCTACATCGACCTGGAAAAAGCCGGACTGCTGCGGGCGAGGTAGCGCTTTCGGCAACGCTTTCCCCTGGACGCCGGGCCGCGCCGGAGTTAGGATGGGCAGTCGAAACATGGAGGGTTGCCCATGGATTCCGCGCTAAAGATGGTGCAGTGGACCGTCTATGGACTGGCCGCGCTGATCTGGGTCGGGGCATTGGTTTTCGCCGGATACCGGAATCATCAGTTGAATACGCTGAAGCCGGTGCGGGCGGAGGTGATCGAGGCCGAGACTGAAGGGTACATGTCGAGCCACTATGGCGAGGACGCGTCGGGGTGGAAGGTGGAAACGCAATCGAAAATGTACTCGGCGGTGGCGCGCGTGAAGTACGAGTTCGCAGGACGGCAGTATGAGGCGGAAGCGAGCCACGACGTGGGTGTGTCGTGGGCGTGGGTGCAGGACAGGCTGACGAAAGAGTGGAAGCCGGGGTCGAAGATCTGGGTCCATATCGACCCTGCCAAGCCCGGACAGCCGACGGCTGGATTGGGTTACAACCTGAACACGTTCCTGCCGTCGTTCGGGATGGTGCTGTTCGGAGTGGTGATCTGGGCAATGGGTTATTGGTTGGGGCGAATGCTGCCGCTGGTGCAGCGGATACAAGAGAATCTGCCCGGCGGTGGGCAATTTCGCTAAACGAGGGGGCGTGGAAGCGAGGTCCATGGTCAAATGGACCTATGTTACGGATCGCCGCCGCTACCATCCTGCTGGCCTCGCTGAGCGCGGGCCAACCCTTGGAGTCGCAACTACGCACCAAGGCCGAGCGCTATGAACGGGTCATGGCCTCGACCGACCGGCTGATGCGGGCGTGGCTGAAGTCGGCAGATCCCGAAACGCTGCTGCTGCCGGACCGTGTGAACAACGTGCAGCGCGTCTACACGCCTCACAACTCCGGTGCGGACCTGTATCCTTATCTGATCCTTACGGCGCGGATGACCGATCCGGCGCTCTACCAAGGGCGGATGATGGAGATGCTGCGCAACGAGGTGCGCTTCACGTCGCACGCCGATGGCGTACCGGGCAATTACGACCTGGTGAGCCGGAAGCTGGGCCCACCGTCGTTGTTCGGCGCCGGCGAGTATGCCAAGGACGGGCTGGTGACGGTGACCGAAGCGCTGGGCCGGACACCGTGGTTCACGCGCATGGCCGACATGACGGCGGCGGCAATGAGGCGCGCGGCTGTGAAGTCGGAATTCGGAATGCTGCCAGCGCGCGACGCGGAGTTGAATGGCGACTACCTGCAAGTGCTGGTGCGGTTGGCGGCGATGAACAACGACACCGAGGCCCTGGCCTGGGCGCGGCGGATCGGTGATGCGTATGTGCGCGAGGTGCTGCCGAAAAACAACGGGCTGCCATCAATGGACTGGGATTTCGACAAGCACACAGGCGACGGCAAGCTAAAACTGCGAGACCACGGCAACGAGATTGTTGTCGGACTGGTGATGCTGTATTGCCTGGAGCGGGATCTGGAGACCGAGAGGTTCATGCGCTACCGTCCGGTGCTGGCCACGATGCTGGACAGGATTCTGGCCTCGGCGAACGCCGACGGGATGCTCTACAACATGATCGACCCGAAGACGCTGAAGCCGATCGACGAGCGGCTGTCGGACAACTGGGGCTACATCTATGGAGCCGTTTATGCGTTCTACCAGGCGACGGGCGATGCGAAGTACCGCGACGCGGTGCTGAAGGTTCTGAAGAACCTGCCGAAGTACCGTAACCATGCGTGGGAGCCGTCGGGCAATGCGGCGGACAAGAGCAAGGGGTCGTTTGACGGGTATGCGGATGCGATCGAGAGCGCGATCTACCTGGTGAACCGGGAGCCGGTGGCGGAGGCCATCGATTGGATCGACTCCGAGATGCGGGTGATGCAGGCGATGCAGAGGCCGGACGGGCATGTGGAGGATTGGTACGGCGAGGGCAACTTCAACAGGACGTCGCTGCTGTATGCACTGATGCAGTCGCAGGGTGTGTGGACGGACGGATGGCGGAAGGGCGTTGGGATCGGCGCGGTGAAGCAGGGCGCGGGCGTGAAGGTCTATTTGAGCGACGCGGCGAGGGTGAAGTTCGACTATGCGCGGCACAGGCGGGTGATGAACTTCCGTCACAACTACGTGCGTTTGAACGAGTTTCCGGAGTGGTTCACGGTGGAAGAGAACCGGCTGTATAAAGTGTCGAAGGCGGATGGGTCGGGGCAGTTTGAGCGGTTGGGTGCGGAGCTGGTGGAGGGCATTGAAATGCAGCCGGGGCTGTGGACGGTGGAGCCGGCGAAGTAACCCAATTCCGGGGGGCGCACGTCTGAAGTGCAGATGGCGTTCGGCCCGGACCGGGCGTGTGCGCCGCGCGAGAGGCACTGCATGAGATTCTGGATTCCTGCTGTTTTGCTGGCGTCGCTGGCGATGGTTGCTCGGGCGCAGGACGATGCGCCTGTATTCCGCAGCGACGTGAGGCTGGTGCGGGTAGATGCGCAGGTGGTGGACGCGTCGAACAGGGCGATCACGGTGCTGCAGGCAGGCGATTTCCGGTTGATCGAGAACGGGCGCAAGCGGCAGATCAAGAACTTCCTGGCCGAGGACATGCCTGTGGATGTGTTGCTGCTGTTGGATGTGAGCGGCAGCATGAGGCCGAATATTGAACTGCTGGCGAGGGCGTCGAACGAGGCGCTGAGGGTGCTTGCCGCCGGCGACCGTGTGGCGATCATGACGTTCACGCGAGGGACGAGAGTGCGGCTGCCGTTCCGGGAGAACAAGCACGAGGTGCAGTCGGCGTTGACAGACCTGATCGAGCGCGAGAGGTTCAATGGGGGTACTGACATCTACCGCGGCATGATGGACGCGATCGAGTATGTCGAAAAAAGCGCCAGGCAGGACGCGCGGCGGGCGATTGTGATTGTGACGGACGACCAGACGGAGTTGCATAGGGACGACGATGCGGTGATCGCGTCGCTGGCCGAGGCCGACACGGTGTTGAGCGCGCTGCTGGCGCCAAACGCGATGAGGAGCGGCGGAGGGTATCCTGGCGGCGGCGGTGTGCAGTGGCCGCGCCTGCCGGGGTTGGGCGGGATCATC
>JACZJQ010000011.1 GCA_014860455.1 Bryobacteraceae bacterium
GCTCGAAGGTGAACGCCCGGAAGGGCGCGCCGCGGGCGGGGCAGGGCAGCGGGTTGCCGGCACAGGTGACGGTGACCAGGGTGGGCACCTCGGCGGGCATCATTCTGCCCAAAGCGGTCCTCCAGCAGCTTCACGTCGAGAAGGGGCAGAAGCTCTACGCAACGGAGGCGGCGGGTGGCTCGATCCGGCTGTCGCGATTCGACCCTGACTTCGAGCGCCAGATGAAGCACGCGCTGGAGGCGATGGACCTCTACCCGGACGCGCTGAAGGAACTGGCCAAGTAACATGGCCGGACCGCGATGGCTCGCACGGGCCTCGGTGCTGGCCTTTCATGAAGTCTCGCTGGCTCGGTTCGGGGGGCTCGCCGGGATCCGCGATGAGGGGTTGCTCGATTCGGCGCTGGCGCGGCCGGAGATGCTGCTCAACGACGAACCGGGGACGGGCGTGCACCGGTTGGCTGCGTGCTACGCCGTTGGACTGGCAAAAAACCACCCGTTCGTGGACGGCAACAAGCGGACCACTTTTCTTGCGGCATACGTGTTCCTGCGCGACAACGGCTGGCGGTTGACGGCCTCGCAAGCTGCGGTGGTTGTGGCGATGCTGGGGGTGGCATCGGGGACGGTGGGCGAGATGGAGTTTGCGGCCTGGCTGGAGGCCAACACGGTGAGGGATGCGCCTTGAGTTTGGGGTGTACGGTGAGTGCGATGGCCGCGCGACGGGAATGTCGGCGTGGAACAGTGGGATGACCACCCCAGAAGCTAGGCGGGAGGGTCGGGGAGGCCGAGTTCGCGGCGGAAGTCGGGGGAGTAGTGGGCTGATTCCCAGTCCTTGGCGGATTTCACTTGGTCGATGTTCAGTTTGAGGGCCCCTTCTAGGTGGGCTCCTCCGAGGTGCGCCCGATCCAGGATGGCTCCGCTGAGGACCGCCCTTTCAAGGTGGGCATTGAAGAGAATCGCCCGGTTCAGGTTGGCACCGCTGAGGTCGGCCCCTTCCATTTGAGCTTTGTAGAAGACCGCCTGGTCCAGGTTGGCACCGCTGAGGTCGGCCATTTCCAGGTTGGCTGTAATGAGGCGGGCCCCTTCCAGATCGGCGTTGCTGAGGTTTGCTCCTTCAAGGTGGGCTGAGTTGAGGCTGGCCCTTTCCAAGTAGGCATGGCTGAGGTCCGCGCCCTCCAAGTGTGCTCGGTAGAGAATTGCCCCACCCAAGTGGGCTTCGTTTAAATCCGCACGTTCCAGGTGGGCTTCCGAAAGGTCAGCACCGCTGAGGTCGGTGCCGCTCAGGTCGATACGGAAGGGTTTCTTTTCGCGGCGGAAGCCGCGCTGGCGGCGGCTGATGACGGTGAGGACAGCCTGGATGTCGAATCTGAGCTTTTCGATCGAAGGGGGCGCGTCATCGGACGGTTCGGCGGTGGGGGGCTCAGTTAAAAAAGGGGCGGACAGGGGAACGGCGTTGCGGCGGATGTAGGCGCAAAGGACCTCCATGATGGTTTGGTGGTCACGCGGGGAGTCGTAGGCGATGCGTTCGAGGGCGTAGATGCCGCCGAGGCGGACTTCGATGTTGGGCTGGCCGTTTTCGAGTTTGCCGAGTTGTTCGATGGCCTTGGTATAGCGGTCAGTGAGGTGGCCCTGCTCGGCGACGGCGGCGGTTTTGTCGCCGGCCTTGACGCGGCGCCAGGTGAAGTAAAGCACCAGGAGTCCGAAGATTCCAAGGATGATCTGGGTCAGGGTCTTGCGGGTTTCGTTCTCGAGTTCGAAGGCGCGGACGGGGGCCTTGAGTACCTGCGGGCCGACGCTTTGGTTCACATACCAGGAAGGGAAGTAGTAAAGGGCCGCGATTGATACGCCGATGAGCGCGAGGACGGCGATGAAGCCGAGAACGGACAGCAGGCGGCCCGATTGGGCCTTGCCGTCCGGGGTGTCCGCCCATTCGCTGAAGGCCGTTGGCTTCTGGCGCAGCGATTCGCGGGATTCAGAGAGCCATTGCTTCAAACGCTCTTTCACCCTGGCGGACTCCATCGATACAGCATATGTCAATTCGATGGGAATGGTGGGAAACCAGGAATTTATTCGGGCACTGCCGGAGGCGTTTGGGTTTCTCCTGGACCGGAGACGGGGTTCGGAGTCCTTTCCAATGGGAGCCTGCGCAGAGCGAGGGCTCGGCTGAATTAGTATTCAGAGAGGAAGAGCACTGAGTTTGGGACCGTGGTTGGCGGTATTCCCCGATGGGTTGATCGGGTAGCCAAGTCGTCCGGCGACAGACGCCTATTTCAGATCCTCCAGATCGTACAGCGGCCGGATTTCGATTTCGCTGGGGACGGGCAGGGGATTGGGGCAGCGTTTCACCCAGGCGAGGGCATCATCCATATTCTTGACTTCCCAGAGCCAGAAGCCGGCAACCAGTTCGCGCGTTGCGGCGAAAGGCCCATCGATGACGGTCCGGCTGGAACCATCGAACGCAACACGCTTGCCTTGAGAGGAGGGCGTGAGTCCGTCGGCGGCGAGCAGGATGCCGGCGCTGCGCAGTTCGTCATTGAACCTGTCCATCGCCTGCATCATCTCCATCGCCTCGGGCGTGGGGACGAAGCCCTTTTCGCTGTCCTCGGTCGCCTTCACCAACACCATCACGCGCATCAACTGACTCCGTGTTTGGAAGAATGTCGAAGCCGGTAAGGGAACATCTCTAGCGGGCGACTGCTCGGCGTTTGGTGGTGGAGGAGGCTACGCGTTTCACGGCGCCGCGGGTGGACTTGCTGACGACGGCCGGCTTGGCGGACTTCTTCGCCGGGGTCTTCGAAGCGGCCCGTTTCACCGGAGCTTTCCCGGATGTCTTAGCGGCGACCTTTGTCCTGGACCGGGTGGTCTTCTTCCTGGTGGCGGTTCGTACCGGAACTTCGCGGGCCGGGATGAGGATGAGTTCGCCGTCGCGGGGGGCGTCGAAAAACTCACGGCTGAGGCGGGTGTTCACTTTGAGGATGGAATCCGCGGTGGTCGAATATCGCTTGGCGATGAGGGGCAGCGTGTCGGCGGTGGAGACGCGGTGCAGGCGCCAGGCGCGGCGGTTGGTTTCCGGGACGGCATCGAGGGCGGCCAGCACATCATCGGCCTTGCCTGCCGGGATGCGGACCTGGGCCGATTCC
>JACZJQ010000142.1 GCA_014860455.1 Bryobacteraceae bacterium
GATAGAAACAGCAGGTTTCGACGACGCCGATCTTGCCGAGTTTGCCATCGCGGATGAGGTTGCGGGCTTCGATCAGATGGGGAGTGGAGCGGCGCTGCATGCCGACCTGGACCACCTTCTTATACTTGCGGGCGGCGGCGAGCATGGCCTGGCCTTCGACGACGTCGAGCGAGATGGGCTTCTGGACCCAGACGTGGGCGCCGGCCTTGATGGCCTCGATGGTGGGCAGGGCGTGCCAGTGGTCAGGGGTGCCGACGATGGCGATGTCGATGTCACGTTCGGCGAGGAGTTTGCGATAGTCGCCGTAGGTGCGGGGACGTTTCTTGGATTTCTGGCGTTCGGCGATGCGGTCGGCGGCATCGGCGAGCATGTTCTTGTCGACATCGCAGACCGAGACGACCTCGACGGGGGCGACCTGGATGAGGCGGAGGAGGTCGCATTTGCCGTACCAGCCGGCGCCGATGAGGGCGACGCGTTTGGGGGTGTCGTCAAGGTAGGCAAGCGAGGCTGCGGATGAGGCGAGGAACTGACGGCGGTTGATCATGGCGTCTCCTGATGGGGGGTGTGGCGTCAGGTCGATTATACAGGCACGGGCGGGGCGATTTGTAAGCTCTTCGGTGTATACTGATGCCGGTTCATATCTTTTTGTCCGATTTAGGAGGTGGCGGCTATGTTCGATGAAAGCAATCCTCAGGTGTTGGTGGCGGGCGCGGGTCCGGTGGGGCTGTTTGCGGCGCTGAATCTGGCGCGGCGAGGGGTAAGAACGGCCGTTGTGGATACGGGGGTGTGGCCGTGCAAGCACAGCTATGCGCTGGCGCTGCATCCGGAGTCGGTCAGTTTGCTGGAGCAGGCGGGGATTGCGAAACAGGTGCTGGAAGGGGCGAGGCTGGTGAGGAGCGTGGCGGTGTGCGACGCATCGGGCACTGTGGCCGAGGCGCGGTTGGACGATCTGCCGGGTTCAGATACGCCGCTGGCGGTGACGCGGCAAGACCATTTGGAATCGGCGTTGGAGGCGGCGTTGAAGGCGCAGGGGGTGGAGGTGAGGTGGCGGCACGAGGTGTCGGCACTGACGCAGGGCGACGAGGCGGTAAAGGTGGTGTTGGGGCGGCTGGAGAAGGAGTCGAGGGGGTATATCGTCGCGCATACGGAATGGGTGATCGGCAAAACGATGGAGGTGGAAGCGCCGTTTGTGGTGGGGGCGGACGGCTATAATTCGCGGGTGCGGCGAGCGATGCAGATCGATTTTCCGGAGGTGGGCGGGGCGGAGTATTACGCGGTGTTTGAGTGCCAGTGCGCGGGCGATGGGGGGGATCAGTTGAAGTTGGTGGTTGGAGATGGGACGGCGGATGTGATGTGGCCGTTGCCGGGCAACGCGGTGCGATGGAGTTTTCAGTTGACTGACTATGCCGATGAGGAGGCCGAGATCCTGAAGGACAAATTGCTGGCGGCGGGGTTTGGGTATTTTCCGACGGAGCGGGCGAAGGACCGTGTGGCTGGCGGAGGCGATCAGGGGATGGAGATGTTGTCGGACGAGCATTTCCGGAAGCTGCTGGCCGAGAGGGCGCCGTGGTTTAAGGGTGAGATTGAGGGGATCAGGTGGCGGACGGTGGTGCGGTTTGAGAGAAGGCTGGCGCAGTCGTTCGGGCAGGGTCGGATGTGGCTGGCGGGGGACAGCGCGCATTTGACGGGTCCGGCGGGGATTCAGAGCATGAATGCGGGCCTGGCTGAGGCGGCCGATTTGAGCGGTGAATTGGCGGCTGTGGTGATGCAGGGTGCGCCGGCGGCGGGTTTGGAGGCGTATTCGGCGCGGTGGCAGGCGACATGGCGGAAACTGCATCAAGTGGGCGGCGCAGCCTCGGCGAAACCCGGCGCGCCGGAACTGATCCATAGCAATGCGGCGCGGCTGGTGTCGTGTCTGCCGGCGAACGCGAAGCACATCGGGGTGCTGGCGGGGAGGTTGGGGATCAGGATCTGAGACGCCGGGTTCGATGAGTCAACAGTGAAGCGGGTCGCCTGGCTGTGTGTAAGCAGGGCGTCTGATTTCCTGGAGGTGCGAGCGGCCGCAGCTCAGGCAGGAGAAGCGAATTCCGCGTCGGGTTTGCGGACGGCGACGAGTGCGGGGACGATGCGGAGTTCGGCGATTTCGGGCAGGCGATGGGGGGAGATGCCGAGTCCGGGGAAGGTGATGTCGCCGGCGCCGCATTCGTCGATGAGTTCCTTGACGAATCCGACCATACCGTGAAGGTGGTTGGAGCCCTTGTAGTGGCGGCCGTCGGGCCATGATTTCCAGTAGCCGGTGCCCCAATCCTCGATGAAGTACCAGCCGCCGGGTTTGAGGTGGTTCCGAAAGAGGCGCCAGAAGGATTTGCGGGTGAAGTCGGCTTCATGGGAAGCGTCGTCGATGATGACGTCGAAACCGTCGGGGGCGACTTCGGCGCGGATGCGGTCGAGGAGGCGGGGATCCTGTTGTTCGCCCTGGTAGAGGTGGAGGCGGCCGGAGGGGTCGTCGAGGGAGACGGGGAGAAAGTCGAGGCCGGCGATCTGGCCGCGCTCGAAGTAGTCGAGCCACATGAACATGGAGCCGCCGCGGTGGATGCCGAGTTCGAGCAGGCGGATGTCCTGGCCGGCGAGCGGGGCGAGGAGTTCCTCGTAGACGCGGACCATGTATTTGGACTTGTCGGTATCGTAGTTCTTTGAGTTGAGGGATCGCATAGGACGGGTCCGGGTCTGGCCGTGTTCAAAGTGCAACGGCGCCGGTTGAGACCAGACAGGACCAAGTGTATCTCAGACGCGGAGACGGGCCGGATGGGGTTAGGGCTACGCTTCTGCGAGCGGGAAGAGGGCGGCGATCATGACGGTGGCGCGGGCAATGGCGCTGATGGGCGCGGGCTTCAGAGCAATGGACATTCAGATCTTATAGGCGTAGATTGGTCCTGATGAATTGCGGCCGCAGAGCGGCGCGGCGTTCACGACACTGTGGCGGGAGGTAGCCAGGATGAGCGGATTCGACAAGTTGAATCGCAGGATGTTTCTGGGCACGAGCGCGGCGGGGATGACGCTGGCGGCGCGGGCCGAGGCGCAAGCGGCGCTTGCGGCCGAGCGGGATGAGTGGCCGAAACTAAAGCCGGCGACGATCCACAAGATTTACATTGGACGGGCTGGCTCGACGGTGAACGCGGCCGGGCGGACTGTGCAGTATCTCACCTGGGGCCAGGATGAGATCAAGAAGATGGACGCGTATCTGGACGGGCTGGAAAAGCGTTTGGGGGATGTGAAGTTTGTCGGCGGCGAGACGATTCCGCCGGCCGATGCGGGCGAAATCGCGGCGCGGGCCGAAGGGGCGGATGGGATTTTGTTGGTGTGGCTGTCGGGCCATGGCGGCGATTACGCAACGCTTGAGAAGTTGAGCTTCGGGTTGAAGAAGCCGGCGGTGAGCTTCTTCCAGCCGTTCAGCGGGCATGGCTGGATGTGGCACCAGCAGTGGAAGGGCCGGAAGGTGTTGCTGCTGTCCACCACGGACAAGAAGGAGTTGGACGAGGCTGTGGCGCTGCTGAGGGTGCCTGCGCTGATGAAGCAGACGCGGATCCTGGCGATCGACGGGCCGCGGGGAACCAAGGCATCGTGCGATGCGGCGCTGGTGAAAGCGAAGCTGGGCGCGGATCTGATTTCGATCAAGAACGCCCAGGTGCTGGCGATGGCCAAGGCGATCGACATGAAGCACGCCGTGGCCGAAGCGGAGAATTACTGGATCAAGCCGGCGATCGGGATCCTGGAGCCGACGCGGGACGAGATCATCGATTCGGCGCGGTACTACCTGGCGGTGAAGAAGCTGATGATCGAAGAGCGCGTGCAGGGCGTCTGCAGCACGGCTTGCATGGGGACGCCGCGGGCGTGTTTAACGTTCAGCAAGTTGTGCGATCTGGGTCTGGTGGGGGCGTGCGAGGGCGACATCGATTCCACGCTGACGATGCTGCTTTTCGCACATGCGTTCCGCGAGCCGGGATTCATCACAGACCCGGTGGTGGATGAATCGAAGAACGCGCTGGTGCAGTTCCATTGCACGTCGTTCACGCAGCGGGCCGATGGCAGCCGGATGCCGTTTCTGATCCGCAACCAGACCGACAGCGGCGGCGGCGTGGCCCTGCAGGTGCAGTGGCAGGTGGGCGAACCGGTGACGATGGCGAAGCTGGTGAACCTGGACACGATGCTGGCGGTGCCGGGCAAGATCCTGGAGACGGGGACGAGCCCGCTGGCGTGCAGGACGCAGTTCACGCAGTCGGTGCGCGACGCACGGCACCTTTTCCTGAACTGGGGCGGCGGAGCGATCGTAAACCCAGGGAGCCCTGGCGATCTTTCGCAGTACGCCGGGGCGATGCCGATGCTGCACCGGGCGGTTTTCTACGGCGACCACATGCGAGGCATCAAGCGTCTGGGCGACCTGATGGGCTTCCGGGTGCTGGAAGAGGATCTGCCGTCGCGGGAGAGTTAGTTCAACCGCAGAGGTCCGAAGAGCGGGGCGGTTGGTGCGCCCCGCTCTTTTGCTGTTTGAGGGCGCTATTGGACGGCGGCCGGAGCGGCGGGCTGGCGGCGTTTCCAGACGGACTCGCCCTTGAATTGAAGCGTGAGGGGCTCCCGTGTGCGCGGCGACATGGGGACGAGACGCCACTCGAGCCGGTCAGCGGATTCGAGCCAGCGGAATTCGAGCGGGCCGGCGGGGCCGGTGAGGGCGGCGTCGAAGCGGGCGCTGCCGCTGACGGGCGCGTTGAAGCGTAGGCGGATGACGCCGTCCTCATCCTCATCGACCGCAACGATTTCGGCGGGTGCGGAGACTTCGGCGAGAGTGAAGGCGAAATCGGCTCCGGCGAAGCGTTCCTCTGAAGACGAGCGAAGGGCGGCGCCGGCGGTGAGCACGATGGCGCCGTCATCGGGCAGGGGCTCGAAGAGCTGGAAGCGGATGAGGCGGTCATCGACGAGGGCGGTTTGGCCCTGGACGAGGCGGGCGCCGGCGCGCGCCCAGACCGAGCCGTCGTGGACCGAAGCCGGGTCGAGGGGTTGAGAGAATTCGATTTCGAGCGCCGGGTAACGGGAGTCGCTGCTGGCGACGACGTTTTTGCGCACCACTTCGAGAGCCGTGGGTGAGGGGGCGGGGCCAACGAGGAAGCGGCTGACGAAGTTCTGCGGGAGGCCAACGCCGTCGACATCCATGGCGGATGAAAGTACGAAGACATCGACCCTGGACCCGGGCTTGAAGGCGCGGGCGGGCAGGAAGCGGAGGCGCCGGCGGACATCGTCCAAGGAGACCTCGCCGTCGACCCATTGGCCGTCTTCGGAGACGCGGATGGCGGCAAGAGTGGAGTCCGGGTCCATCGGGCGCGAAAAGTCGAGCAGGATTTCGACCACGCCTGCGTGAACTGAGGCATGGTTGGCGGGGGTGACGGAAGAGACCTGGACCTGGCTGTAGAACTCGGCGGCAAGAGAGGTCCAGGTGAACTGCTGCGGCTTGAGCGGATTGCCGGCGAGGTCGGTGATGCGGTCGCCGAGCAGCATGGTGATATTGGAATCGGGCGGGATGTCGGCCAGGAATTCAATGTTACGGGCGTCGGCCGACAGCAGCGGGGTGAACGAAAAGGCCTGTGTGCCGGCGAACAGAGTGATGGCGTCGCGGCGCATGACGACGGGTTCGGAGAACTGGAGAGTGAAGCGGGAGCGGATTGCTCGCAGTTGCGAGTCCGGGGCCGGGGTGACCGAGACGAGGCTGGGCGGGTCGGAATCAGGCAGGGCCGCGGTGCGGAAAGAGTACTGGGTCTGGCGTTCGATGCCGTTGCCGGCCAGGTCGGAGAGCGAGGGAACGGCAGCGTAAGTGGTTGGCTGGATGAGGAGGCTCAAGGCGGAGGCGGCCGGCCAAAGCGGGCTTTCCCTGATGATGACGTCGGAGCCGGAGACTGACACGGCGCCGCGGAAACCCCAGACCAGATCGGGCATGGAGAGGACGATTTCAGGAGGGTTGGCGGCGAGCTTGCGCATGGGCTCGTTGAAGCGGATGGTGACAGGCGAGGCGGGATCGAGTCCGGCGGAGCCGGAGACGGGATCGGTGGAGACGACCTTGGGCCGGGTGTTGTCGGAGACAGTGGTGTCGGCGACGGTGAATGAGACCTCGAAGGGCTGGCTGCGATTGCCGGCGTAGTCCTCGAAGGCGGGAATCTCCATGCGGCATTGAGCGGCGCGAGGCAGCAGGCCGGAGCCGTCGGGGACATAGTTAATGGAGTAGAAGTCGCGGACCAGCGGGATCTCCTCTCCATCGCAGAACAGCCGCAACGCCGGCGAGGAGATGGGCAGAACGGGTGAGGAGGTGATAGCGGAGAGCCGGGTGTTCAGCGGCACGGCGGTGGCGCCGTCCTGCGGCCAAGTGGTGATGGCGGGCGGATCGAAGACGGCGGGACCGGCGCCGAACGTATAGGAGGCGGTGTATCCGGAAGAGCAACCGGCGCCGGAGTAGTCGCGCATGTCGGTGCCGCGGAGGACGTAGCTGGCGCCGGGTTCAAGCCCCGATTCAGGCACGAGCGTGAGCCGTTTGCCATCAGAGCTAAGCAGGACCCGCGCGGGCACGGGCACCGAGGCGTAGCTGCCGGAGGCGGCGCTGAGCTTGTGGATGGCGACTGAGTTCAGTACCGTGGCCGGGGCGATGGGGCGGGAAAAAGTGAGGTGGATCCTGGCGTTGGCCGGCAGGACGAGCGACTGGGGACCGGAACAACTCAGGGCTGCGGTTTCGAGCACCGGAACAACCTGGAAGGCGGCCTCACGGCTGCCGTCCATGGGGTTGCCCCAGATGTCCCTGACACCCTCGACGACCAGGAGGTAGCTTTCTCCGGGGGTGAGCAATCGCTCGGGACGGAGGAAGACCATGTTCTGGACGCCGGGCTGGGATTTGAGACGGATCGGCTGGCCGCCCCAAAGCAGCCGGATGGAGGACAGGGAAGCGGCATCGACGGGTTCGTTGAAACTGATGGCGATCTGGACATTGACCGGCGCGGCGGCCAGGCCATCCCACGGGAAGATGTCGAGAAGCCGCGGCGGCTCGGAGTCCTCGACGATGCCGGTGGTGTAGTAAAGCGAGAGGCCCTGGTTGGTGTTGCCGCTTTGGTCGCGCAGCGAGCGCAGAGGGGGGTAGACGGTTTGGCCGCGGTCGCGGGGCGATGGCGGGGTCAGGGTGAGCGTGCGCAGATCTGCGCTGAGGGCGATGGCCCAGACCTGCAAGCCGTAGGCGTTATCGAGCACAGAGGCCGGATCGAGAGGTTCGGAGGCCTCGACGGCGAGGCTGGCGCCGGGGGCGAGGGTACGGTAGTAGCCGTAGGCTTGGGCCGAGGAAGTGTATTGCGGGGCCTCGAAGTCGAGGTGGCTGCCGGTCTGGAACCGCCATTCGGGCAGTTCGACGCGCCGGCCGCGCTGGTCCTCGACTCCGTCCAGCACAACCTGGTATTCGGTTTCGGGCCGCAGTGGAACCAGCGGCGTAAGGCGTACGCCGCCGGCCTTGACGGTTTCGATGACGGCGGGCACGGTTTCGCCACCCCTAATGAGCCGCACCGTGTTGCGATCGAGGGTAAGGCGGTTGACGGCCTCATCGAACAGGATGCCGATCTGCGATGTCAGCGCGACGCCGGAACTGCCGCGCACCGGAGCGGCGTGCAGAGCCGCCGCCGCGGCATCGGGCCGGTTGGCGACGGTGAAGGTGTTTGTGTAGCCGTGGAATGTGCCCTGCGGTTGGGACGTTTCGATGATGATGCGGTAGAGGCCGTCATCGAGGGCGGATTCGGGTGTGGCGCGCAGCCTGCGTTCACCTGACGTTGAGACGCGAAGGGCGACCGGGGCCGCGCCGAGGCCGCCGCCGTTGGTCATGAGGGTGAAATTGAGCAGAGCGGGATCTACTGCTTCAGGGAAAGCGAATTCGAGGACCGGCTGTGCGGGCATCGGAGTTTCGGGGTCAAACGACGCTTCAAAGGCGGCCGTGCTTTGGACAACGAATTCGGCCAGAACCTGGTTGACTTCGAACTGCCGGAGGTCATAGACGGTGATCTTCGCGCCGGCCGGGTAGGGCTCGGATGGGCGGAAAGAGAGGGCATAGCCCTGGGCTCCGGTTTCGAGTTCGCCGGGCCACTGGATGCCGTTGACCGAAACCAGTGCCCAGGCGGGCGGGCCGGCGGGGTCGAGCGGCTGGGGGAAGAAGAGGGTAAAGGGATCGGTGGGTCTGAGGAGCGTGTAGAACGAGGGGCGGGCGAGCGGGCGTCCAGGAGAATTGATCTGGCCCTGCAGCGCGGCGGTGACGGAATAGTCGATCATGCGCGGTTCCAGAGACGCGCCGCTGATGCTCTTGATCTGGTTGGTGGCGAAGACCGAATAGATGGGGGAGGCGGGGGTTTGGACGAATACTTCGCGGAAATCGGCTGAGAAGTAAAAAGTGGGATTGACGCGGGATGTGCCGTTGTCGATCGCGAGAGTGGAGCTGTTGACGGTAGCCGGATTCACCGGCTGCTGGAAGCGGAGCTTCAATTCAAACTGGCGGCCGGAGGAGATGGCGCCGGGCTCGGGAGAGACCGATTCGAGTTGGAACGTGCCAGCGTCGGCGGCGGGCGCTGTTTGAAACTGCATGCTCGAAAACGCCTCGCGGGCACGCGAGTCCAGGGCCGTGACCGCCACCAGGATGGTCTGGCCGGGCGGCAACGGCCCGGCCGGGATGACGCGGACCTGGACGCCGGAGACTTCGGTGAGGCAATCGAGCTCTGGGCCGGTGCTGGAGCCCACTGTGAGTGACGTTGCCGGTTGCACACCGGCTACGGGCAGGGTGAAGGTGAACTCGATGGGCACTGCCGGATCGACGTTGACGGCGCCGGCCGCGGGCTGCCTGGCGGTGGAATAGAACTGCGGCGCGGAGCCGGACGCCTCGACTGTGCGGAACTCGAACGATGTTTCGGGCAGCAGGTTGCCGGCCACATCGGCGAGGCCATTGAGACGGACCGTATACGTCGAATCCTGGACCAGCGGCTGGTCCGGACGAAGCCGCAGCGACTGAATGCCGCGGACGATCCGGAACGGGACCGGCTTGCCGTCCTGCGTCAGGACAATGGCGTCGGGGAGCAGCGCGGTTCCCATTTGTTCAGAGAAGCCGAGCACGATTTCCGAGCCCGCCGGGACATCCAGCGAGCCTGAGGCCGGGACGGTCATTGTAAGCGCGGGCGGCTCGGTGTCGGCCTGTTCCTGGTAGCGGATGCTGAGGCCAGGTGAAGTGAGTTGCTCGCCGGTGATGTCCCACAGGCCCAGGCCGTAGGAGTTTGACTTGACCTCATACAGCAACCTGGGTTTGAGCGGCGCACTGGCGCGAAAAATCAGCCCCGTGCCGCCGGCGAAGAACTCCGGTGCGGCTGAGGCCTGATGGAGATCTCCTTCGGCCCAGCCCACGAACACGAACGGCTGCGCGGCCGCGACGGGATGGATTCGCCGGCTGTAACGCAGTCGCGGCCAGGCGTTCGACGGCGCCTGCAGAAGGATGGAGGTAACAGGAGACGACTCGACGAGCCCGGATGGCCGGATCTCCGGGCCGTCGGCGGTGGTGAATGAGGCGGTGAACGCGGGCGCGGCAAACCCGTGCTGGTCAGTGATGCCTGAGCCGATCGACCACTGGCAACTGCTCGATGGCGGCAGCAGTTGCGAGGCCTTCACGCCAAGCACCTGCCCATAGGCGAGCATCAGGACCTGGACGGGAATCGGCGTCTCGCCGCAGCGCAGGCTGGCGGTGTAGTCCTGCTGCGGATACAGCACCGGACGGCTGTAGAGGATCTGGGGCTGAATGTTGGTGGGCACCCCTTCATCGCCGTTGCCGGGATAGGCGGCGAGAGTTTCGAAAGCGGTGGAAGGCGCAAGAATGGTCTGAAACGATGCCTGCTGAGGCGGGCCGGAGCCGGAGATGCCGCGCTGGTCGACCAGCCGTTCGACGTCGACGGCGACGCGGTAGAGCGTGGGGCCGGAGTTGGAAACAGGCGGAGTGAGCTCGACCGACAGCCTGTCATCAGCGACCTTGAGTGTGTGATAGACGCCGTATCCCTTGCCATCGAAAAGCTGAATTGCCCGCCAGATTGGCCGTGCGGAACTGTTCAACACCGCCCGGTTAAAACGGATACGGAAAGGCCCGAAGATGTTGGCGCCGGTGGAGCCGGCCGCGGGATTGAATTCGGCGACCTGAATGGTGTCGAGGGCGGGCGCGGCGCCGGTGGTGAAGTTGTATTCAAAGGCGCTGCCGATCCATGCCGAAGGGGTGATGCGGACGGTGTAGGTGGTGGATGGCTCGAGCGGCTGCTTGGGGACAAACAGCGCGTCTTGGCCATCGGAGTGCATCGTGAGTTCGATCTGCTGGCCGGCCTGGGTCTGGAGCGTGGTTGCCCAGTGCGAGGCGTAGTAGGCCTCGGTGGGCATGAGGACGATGCCCGAATTCAGCGCCACCCCGGTAGCCCCGGGTTGGGGAACGGCGGCGCCCAAATATTTCGGCAGCGGCTGTTGCGCCGTCAGAGGTAGGGCGAGAATCAGGACGAACAACAAGGATAATAATTTCGGACATCGCACTCCCTTACGATACAGCGTGCGGAAATTCGATGGCAATACCCCAAAAGTGGGACGGCCTAAGAGGTCCAGCCCATTCAGCCCGCTCCGCTTCAACCCTTGAGAGGCATGGAGCGGAGACGGCGGCCGGAGCCGTGGAATTGGGCGTTGGCCATGGCCGGGGCGACGGCGATGATGGGGGTTTCGCCGGCGCCGACGGCTCCTATGGCGGTTACATGGTGAACTGGATTCTCGGCCACTCGCAGCGCTTCAAGGCTCTGGTCTCCCACGCCGGCGTTCACGACCTGCGCTCGATGGGTGGCGAAACCGAGGAGTTCTGGTTCTCCACTTGGGAAATGAAAGGCCTCAGTGGCAGACGCCCGATTCGCACGAGAAAGGGTCGCCCTCGAGCTATGCGGCCGACTTCAAAACGCCGACTCTGGTCGTCCATGGCGAACTTGATTTCCGCGTTCCCTGCGGCCAAGGGCTTCAATTGTTCACCGCCTTGCAGGCCACAAAGTCCCGTCCAAGCTCCTCATCTACCCCGACGAAGGCCACTGGATCCTCAAGCCCCAGAACGCGATGCTCTGGTACCAGACCTTCCCCGACTGGGTCGGGGATTGCCCTTCCAACAAAGAGTAGGACCGTCAGATCTGTAACCGCCCGCTGAACCTCCCGGGGCTTGACCTCTCAGCCCGCTTCGGTCAAGCTCTCTCTCGGAGGAACTCCCCCGCTCCGCCGATCCCGGCTCCGGCGGTTGCAGGTAGTTGACAGGTTTGGGGAATCCTGACCCTCGCGCCGTCGTGTTCGGTTCGCCCATGCGGACGGGCCTGATCATTTTCCTTGTCTCCGCGGCAGTTCGATTGGTACTGCTTCAGTTTGTCCCGCTCGACCCAGCTTTTACCATGCGCTGGGAAACCGCCAAAGTCGCCAGTCAACTCCTCCAGACCGGCGAGTACTCGAATCCCTACATCCTGCCAACCGGACCCACCGCGCACGCAATTCCCTTTCATACAGCGCTGATGGCGGCGATCTTCTCGCTGTTCGGAACCAGCATGGCCTCGGAATACGCCCGCTGCGCCCTGACCATCGCCAGTTTCTCAACTATGTACGCCCTGATGCCCTGGTTCGGTGTGAAACTGGGCCTGGGCCTGCGGGCAGGCGTGATTGGCGGCCTGATCGGCGCGCTCAACCCGGTGCACTTCTACATAGGCACGGCCGGGGGGATTGGCGAGGAGTTTGCCGCCATTGCCCTCGGGCTCCTCATGGTCGCCTCTCTCACCGGTTGGCGCACGCCTGGCTGGAGCCAGACTCGGTGGTTTCTGCTCGGCTGCGGTTGGGGTGCGGCGTTTCATGTTTCGCCCGTTCTACTTTCGGTGATGGCGGGGTTCATGATCTTTCAGGCGAAAGAAGGCGCGGCACGCCGCACCTGGTCCCATCTGGCCCTGCTCGCTCTTGGCGCGACGCTGGTCTGCAGCCCCTGGACTTACCGCAACTACAAGGCACTCAACGGCTTCGTCTTCATCCGCAGCAACTTCGGCCTGGAACTCCGCATGGGTAACCATCCGCATGTCGCCCCGACGATGGAGCAGACCGACCGCCGCCGGCCGGGCCTCCATCCCACCACCCACCGCGAAGAGGCCCTGCTGGTCGCCGAACTCGGCGAACTCGCCTACATGCGTCGGTCGCGGGACGAAGCCCTGACCTGGATCTCCGCCAACCCACGCGAGTTCGCCCGCCTCACCGTCTCAAGGTTCGCCCACCTTTGGCTCGGCCCGCCGCAAGACCCGTTCTCCATGAGCGTGACCACGCTGCTCACCGTCCTCGCCCTGTTCGGCGCCCGGCGCGTCTGGCCTCGGCTGCAATCGCCCGAAAGGGCCGCTCTTCTTCTACCGCTGCTAGCTTTCCCATCGATTTACTACATCCTCGCTTACATGCCCCGGTATCGCATCCCGGTGGATTGGATCGTCATGCTTCTGGCTGGCCTCGCCATCTCGGATTGGCTCAGCCGCCTGGAAGCCTCCAGCAGCGACTGCGCTATGATCTGAAGCGGTGCCACCCTCCGATTCCCTCCCAGAACCAAACGAACCTCGCGTCAGCGTCGTTCTGGCTGCACAAAACAGTCACGATAGCCTCACCGGTTGTCTGGACTCCCTGTCCGCAGCTGGCGCCGGCTCGAATGACCTGGAGATTGTCTTGGTCGATCTGGGCAGCCGCGACGGTTCAGATTCGCTCGACGCCGCCTACCCCTGGCTTGTGATGATGCGCCTGCCGCTCAATTTCGGCCTTACCCGCGGCCACAACGTCGGAATCCGCGTGGCCAAGGGCGAGTATATTGTCATCATGAATCCTCGCGTCCGGGTTGAGCCGGAGACGCTTTCCACTATGGTCAGAGCGCTTGACGGGCGGGCCGATGCCGCTGCCGCCATCTGTCAAATCATTGATGATAAGGGAGAAAGCCTGCCACAGACGTTCCCCCTGCCGGTTCGTTCGGTACTGGCCGAAGCGTGCCGGCAGAACCAGGACCCGCCAGCCGCCATTCCTTCCGGCGAGTTCGTGGAAGCCGCCCGTCCCTGGCTCATCATGGTTCGGCGGAGGTTTATCGCGGGCATGAACTATCTTGACGAAAAGCGGTATTGGAACTCCTGGTCTGAGGTGGACATGTTCCGCCAGGTGCGCAGCTCGGGCAAGAAAACGCTCTTCGTCCCAGGAGTAAGAGCGGTGATTTCGGGCGCTGAACGCCGGCCGTCGACCGCGGCCGGCAGGGCCCTGGCGGCAGCCGACCGCGCCGCCGGAGCTTGCTCCTATCTTGCTAAACAGGAAGGGTTTATGGCCGGACTTGGGCTGAAGGTCAGCCTCCTGCTGAGTTCGTTTGGTCGGGTTCTTACGTTCCGTGAACCCGGCTATCATCTCCGTCTGTTCGCCAACCTGCTCGGCGGCGTAGCCGTAGATGGAACACAGGGTGGAGAACTAAGTTGAAATACTGAACTAAAGCTTCAGCGCTCTAAGTCCGATACATAGGGAGGTGCAAGCTATGGCTTCAATGCTCTGGATCCTTCTCCCGGTCTTCGTGGCCGCCGGTTCGGCGCTTCTGGCGTTCTACATCATGCAGGCGAAATTGGAGGTCGCAGTCTCCAAGGAACGCGAGACGCTGGCCGAGGCCAACGCCATCATCCGCTCGCAGGAGAAGATCGTCGAGGAAAAGGTGAAGTCGGCCGAGGAATCGGCCATGCGCAAGTCGCTCGAACAGTTCCTGGGCGAGTTCCGCGTCGAGGAGCGCCACTACATGCGCGAGAACAAGTCGATGTTCCTGAACCGCAAGGCTTTGGTGCTTCAGGAGCGGCTCTTCTTCCGCAACATCCCGCTGTCGAACTGGGTCGAGCACGAGATGGTTGTCGAAGAGGGCAGCGATATCAAGGGCCTGGCCAAGCAGGCGTCGATCTTCGCCACGCGTTCGCTGTCGTCGGACGAGATGCGCCAAAACGCCCGCCTGCTCAAAGGCGGGGGCGAAGCCCGGACGGCGTAGACTCGGGGTCTATTTACCCCAGATCAGAATCCGCGCCGCCACGCACAGCAGGAAAACCGCGTACAGTTTCCGCACCACCTCCGGCGACATGCCGAGCGTGATGCGTGCCCCGAAATAGGCTCCAATGAATAGGCCCGCCGCGATAATGGCGGCGTACTTGATATTTATGTGGCCGTTCCGGTAGTACTCGAAGGCGCCGAGCAGACCGACCGGCGGGATGAGAGCGGCGAGCGAGGTGCCAAGCGCGGAGAACTGCTCCATCTTGACGAGCAGCAGCAGCGCCGGCACGATGATGAGTCCACCGCCGATTCCGAACATGCCGGAGAGCACGCCGGCCAACAGCCCGATAGCAATGAGAGTCAGGTGTATCATTCCGTAGGGGAGAATATCAGATTCTTCTCCCCTGTCTGTAATCCTTCATTGGATGGTCCTCGTCCAGTGAATCAGGATGGGCGCATTGGCCGACCAACTCGTCGCGGTAAGCGGAAAGGCGACCCCGGTGACTAACTTCACCGGATGGATGATCTCCGAGCAGCGGCGCATCTTCCTGCTTTGCCGGCGGATGCTAAACGATGCGGACGAAGCCGATTCCACCACGCAGGATGTTTTCTTCAAGGCTTTCAAGGCTTTACAGACGCAGCCGGATGCCATTGACGACCCTACGAAATGGGTGACGCGCATTGCAGTGAACTCCTGCCTGGATAAGCTGCGCTCGAAGCGCTGGCAGTTCTGGCGCCGCCGGCCGGATTCGGAAGACGAAGAGCGGATCCTGCTGATGGCCGCATCGAGTTCGCCAGACGCCGAGGACCGTGTTCTGGCGGGCGAGATCGGCGGACGGATTGAAGCCGCGCTGGCGAAGTTGTCTGACCGCCAGCGAGCAGTGTTTACTTTGAGGCACTTTGAGGATCTGCGGCTGGAGGAGATCGCCGCGGTGCTTGGCCTGGATGTGGGCACGGTGAAGGCGCATATGGCGAGGGCGCTGGCAAAGTTGAGAGTGGAGTTGAGAGATCTGTACTCCACTGGTGGAGAAAGGACCGAGGTAGGACGGACATGACTGAGAGAATGAACAACCAGACGGGCCGGCATTGGAGCCGTGACGAGATGGTTTCCCATCTCTACGGGCTGGACCCTGCCGAAGGTTTGAAGCCCGAGCACCTGGAGTCCTGCGAGCTGTGTCACTCCGCCTGGCTCGCCATGAATGAACGCCGCCGGGATTCGCTTTCCGGCATGGCGGTTTCCGAGGACCTGCTGCGGCGCCAGCGCCGGGCCGTGTTTGCCAGGATTGAGAAGCCCCGGCGGCCAGCGCCGTTGTGGGGCCTGGTCCCGGCGGCGATGACGGCGCTGCTGCTGGTTGGGGTTTCGTTCCAGTCGCGTGAACCGGTCGAACACATCCAGACGGCGGCCATCACGGCCAGCGACCGCGAACTGTTCAATGAGCTCTCGGAGTTGATGCAGGAAGACACGCCCAGGGCGGCGGCGCCCATCCGGGCCTTGTTTGTGGAGCAGACTGACGGGGAGGCACAGTGATGAAAAACCTGTTGTTGTGGATGCTGATGCTGGCCGCGCCGCTGATGGCGCAGATGCCCAGGGGTGCGTTCAACTGGTGGGAGTCGCCGCTGACGCGCGACATCAATCTCACCGAGGACCAGCGCAAGCAGATCCAAGAGGCGATCCGTGGCTTCCGGCCGAAGCTGATCGATCTGCGGGCGTCGCTTGAGAAAGCGGAACTCGAGACCGAGGACGCGCTGGACGCCGAGACGTTGGACATGAAGCGGGCCAACGAGGCCATCGAGCGGCTGGCCGCCTCGCGCGCGGATATGACGCGGACGATGTCGCAGATGAGTATCAAGTTCCGTTCGATCCTGACCGTCGAACAGTGGAAGGACCTGCAAAAGCGGCGCGCCGAGATGATGCGGAACCGGCCGGGCGCGATGGGTCCGGGTCAGCGCCCGGCGATGCAGCGGCGCATGGACCGACGCGACCAGAAGATGCAGCAGCGCATGCCGGGTATGCCGGGTATGCCGCCGGGCCAGAATCCGCCCCCACCGCCTGAGGAGCAGCCCGAACTCGACCAGGAATAGACGGCCCTTGACTTCCAGCCGGCGTGCGGTCGTGGTGACCCGCGCCGGCTTTCTGTTTTTGGCCCGGCGGTGATCCCCGGTGCGCCAAGCGGGTAGGATATGGGGTTGGAGGTGTGAGTTTGAACCCACTCATTCTGGCCCTCGTCCTGTGCGGCGCCGCGATGGCCGCGCCGCCTTTCATCGAGAAGACCGACATCTTCCCGCTCGACAAGGAGCATAACCACGCGTCGGCGATTGTTGAGTTGCCGAATGGCGACCTGATGGTGTGCTGGTACCGCGGTTCGGGCGAGCGCACCGCCGACGATGTCCGCATCATGGCGGCGCGGAAGAAAAAGGGCGCGGCGAAGTGGAGCGAACCGTTTGTGCTGGAGGACGTTCCGGGGTTCCCGGACACCAACCCCGTGATCTGGGTGGATTCAAAGCAGCGCCTGTGGTTCTTCTGGCAGACCATCGTCGCCAACCAGTGGGAGACCGCCGTCACCCAGGTCCGCATCTCGACCGATTACCTGAAACCCGGCGTCCCCAAGTGGGAAACGTCACAGGCGCTTTTCCTGCGCCCGGACGACATGAAGGCGCGTGTCGATGAGTGGGTGGCCAAGCGGCCCGAACTCAAGGCGCATCCGCGTTACGCACAGTTGCTGAAGCGCGCCGAAGACAAGTACTTCTCGCGCATGGGCTGGATGGGCCGCGCCCACCCGACTGAACTGCCTTCGGGGCGGATTCTGCTGCCGCTGTACTCCGACGGGTACAGTTTTTCGCTGATGGCCATCACCGACGATGGCGGCCGGACGTTCAAGGCCTCGCAGGTGATTGTTGGCGCGGGCAACATCCAGCCGTCGATCGCGCGGCGCAAGGACGGGTCGCTTGTGGCCTACATGCGCGACAACGGTCCGCCGCCGAAGCGGGTTCAATTCACCGAATCGAAGGACAACGGCGCGTCCTGGACCATTGCCCGCGACACCGACATCCCGAATTCAGGCACCGGCCTGGAGGTGATCGTTCTGAAAGACGGCCGCTGGCTGATGATCAACAACGACACCGAAAAAGACCGCTATTCGCTGGCCCTGACGCTTTCCGACGACGAAGGCAAGACCTGGAATTGGAAACGCCACATCGAACTGGACACGCGCACCGAACGGCCGGGCTCGTTTCATTACCCGTCGATCGTTCAGGCCAAAGACGGCAGCATCCAGGCCAGCTACAGCGTCTTCATGAACCACATCCCGAACGGCGAGCCGCGCAAGACGATCCGGCAGGCGCGGTTCAACGTCGAGTGGGTGGAGGCGGAAGACCCGAAATAGAACGGCTCCGAATAGGCTTGCATTTTCCGCCGCCGGCGTTACATTGGGGGCAGAAAGGATGCCGCCATGACCACGCAGTTCGTTCTTCTCGCCTATCTTGGCGCGTTTCTCTTCGCGGTCCTCTGTATGTATCTGTTCGGGCAGGCGCGGTGGTACTGGCACGTCGCCGCCATCGCCGTTGCTTTGGGCATGGGTTTGATGCCGCCCGTTCAGGGCTGGCAGGGACCGCTGTTTGACATGACTGTCGGTTCGCTGTTCATCATCCTGTTCACTTGGGGTGTGGGGGAACCGATCTACGATGCGATGAAGTTGCCGCATTTCCACGATCACCACAAAGGCCACGCCTGACGGGTGTGACGCTTCAGACAATCGCCCGCGCCCCCGGCTGAGCTAGGCTTCAGGGTGAGCCTTACTCCGCGGCAGTCCCGATGTGCAGCGCCACGATGCCCAAGGTCATGCGCGTGAACTCGACGCGGGCGAATCCGCGTTCGCGCATCGCCTCGGCAAGTTCATCGCAACCGGGGAACTTCCTGACTGATTCGGGCAGGTAAGTGTAGGCGTCGGCCGAGCCCGAGATGAGCGCGCCGATCCGCGGCAGCACGTTGCGCGAATACCAGTTGTAGGCGGCGCGGAAGACCGGGTTGGGCGGTTGTGAGAATTCGAGGATGGCCAGTTGGCCGCCGGGGCGGAGGATGCGGCGGAGTTCGACGAGGCCCTTGCGGTAGTTGGCGAAGTTGCGAAACCCGAAGGCGACGGTGATGAGATCGAACGAAGCGTCGGGCAGCGGCAGATTCAGTGCGTCGGCTTCGAACAGGACCGATTGGCCGCAGCGGGCGGCCACCTTGCGGCCGGCTTCGACCAGCATGGGGTGGCAGAAATCCGAACCATAAACGCGGGCCGAGCGGCGGGACTCAAGCGCCAGCATCAGGTCGCCGGTGCCGCAGCAGAGATCGATGACGCGGGCGTCCGGGCGCGTCAGGATGGGCGCGACGCGGCTGACGGTGCGGGCGCGCCAATAGCGGTCGGTCTGGAACGACAGCAGGTGGTTCAGTAGGTCGTAACGCCGGGCGACATGCCCGAACATGTTGCGGACGTAGCCGGCGGCCTGGGCCTCGGTTTCCGCGCCGGGGGGCGTGGTGCCATGTGCTGGCTTGGGCTGGCTCATTGAAGCGAAAGCCGGATGGCTTCGAGGACCGTCGCGTCGTCGATACCCGAGACCACCTCAGTGGTGCCAATGGCCGTGGCGAGGACGAAATGGACCGAGCCTTGCAGCGCCTTCTTGTCTTTTTTCAGATGCGACGCCACGCGCACGGGGTCGAGTGAGTCCAGGGCGGGGAAGGGCCCGTAGAGATCCACTGTCTCGACGATCGCCTGGCAGTCTGCCGGGCTTAGCCGGCCGGTGAGATGCGACAGGTGCGCCGCGGCCTTCATGCCGATGCCGACGGCCTCGCCGTGGAGGAAGTGCGTGTAGCCCGTTTCGGCTTCCAGCGCGTGGCCTACGGTGTGGCCGAAGTTGAGGATCTTGCGCAGTCCGCTCTCTTTTTCGTCGGCCGAGACCACCTCGCACTTGATGCCGACGCTTTCGGCGATCATCTGTTCGATTGTCGATGAATCCTTGGCCAGCACGTCCGCGGGCCGCAAACGCATGAGCTCGAACAGCCCGGCGGAGCGAATGACGCCGCATTTGACTACTTCCTGGATGCCGGCGCGGTATTCGCGTTCGGGCAGGGTGGCGAGCAGGTCGGGGTCAGTGAGAACAACCAGCGGCTGATGGAATGCGCCGACCAGGTTCTTTCCGCTGGCGAGGTTGGCGCCGGTTTTTCCGCCGACGCCGGCGTCGACCTGGGACAGCAGCGTTGTCGGGATCTGAATCACCGGGACACCGCGCATGAAGATGGCGGCCAGGAATCCGCCGAGGTCGTTCACAATGCCGCCGCCAAAGGCGATGACGATGCTCGACCGGTCGCCGCCCTGGGCGACCATCTCCTCGGCCATGGCTTCAACCGCCGCCATGCGCTTGTTAATCTCGCCGCCGGGAAACGCGATGCGGTGGAACGCTCGGCCTTTCATCGCCGCGGTGAATGCGGCGCCGTAAAGTGCCCAGACGTCATCAGTGGAGACCACGAAAACGCGGCCTGCACGCGCGGGGATGAACTCCGGGACGCGCGCCAGACAGCCGCGTTCGACATGCGCCTGGTAGCTTTGGGTTGCCGTCTTCACGGCAAAGGAGGCCATATGATCGTTGTACCATGTGGGGTATCGACAGCTTGACCGACAGCATACGGGTGGACTTCCTCGTCGTTGGCGCGGGCGTGGCCGGTCTGCGGGCGGCGATTGAGTTGGCGCCTCACGGCCAGGTGCTGGTTGTGGCCAAGGACAGCCTGAAGGAATCGTCATCGGAATACGCGCAGGGCGGCATCGCGGTGGCGTTGAGCGACGAGGACGAGGTGAGCCTGCATGAGTCCGATACGCTGGCCGCCGGCGACGGGCTTTGTGATCCGTCGGCGGTCAAGGTGCTTGTCGAGCAAGGCCCGGTGCGCATCCAGGAACTCATCGAGTGGGGCACGCAGTTTGACCGTGAAGGTTCGAAATTGCTGTTCGCCCGCGAAGGCGCGCACTGCCGCAGCCGCGTGCTGCATTCGCATGGCGATTCGACGGGACGCGAGATCTCGCGGGCCCTTTATCAAAAAGCGGCTTCGCTTCCCAATGTCACGTTCAGAAGCTACTCGGCTGTGGTCGATCTGCTGACCTGCGAAGGGCGGGTGGCGGGCGCGTATGCGCTGGAGCGGGAGTCGGGCAAACTGGTTCCCATCCGGGCCAGGGCGGTCCTACTAGCCACTGGCGGCATGGGCCGGCTCTACCGTGACACGACCAACCCGGATGTCGCCACCGGCGACGGTGTGGCGATGGCCTGGCGCTGCGGCGCAACCGTCGGCGACCTCGAGTTCATTCAATTCCACCCGACGGCGCTCCATGTCGAGGGCGCGCCGCGGTTTCTGCTGTCCGAGGCTTTGCGTGGCGAAGGCGCGAAGCTGTTGAACGCATCGGGCGAGCGCTTCATGCAGCGGTATCACCCGATGGCTGAACTGGCGCCGCGCGATGTGGTTTCGCGGTCGATCGTCGAGGAGATGCGGCGCGAGAACTCACGCCACGTCCATCTGGACCTGTCGGGCCGAGGCAATTTCGTCCGCGATCGTTTTCCGCGCATCTACGAAACCTGCTTGAACCACGGCATCGATCTCGATCAGATGCCCGCGCCGGTGCTGCCGGCCGCGCACTACGCGATGGGCGGCGTAGTCACCGACCTGTGGGGCCGGACCGGCATCGATGGCCTGTATGCCGCCGGCGAAGCCGCCTGCACGGGTGTCCACGGCGCAAACCGGCTGGCCTCGAATTCGCTGCTCGAAGGGATCGTCTACGGCGCCCGCGCAGCACAGGTGATGACGGAAGCCAATCTCCTTTCCGGTCCGGCGGACCAGCCGCCCGATTTCCTGGTCCCCGACATCGGCGAAGACGACCTGCGCTGGTGGTGCTGGACCGAGGCCGGACTGCTGCGGTCGGGCGAGGGCTTGAACAAGCTGATTGCCCGCATGAATCGCGCGCCGCTCGCGCCGCGTTCGCGAATCACCCGCGCCGCCGCTGAGTTGCGGGGCATGCATCAGGTGGTGACGCTCATCGCCCGCAGCGCGCTGGCCCGGCAGGAAAGCCGCGGGTCACACCGCCGGATGGACTATCCTGGAAGTTCGGACGCCTTCAAGAAACATTCGCGCGTCCGGCTGTCCACCGATGAAATTACCTTCAGTTCCTAAGCTCGCTCACCGCCCGCTCTCGACTCGCTCGGCAGTTATCGCATCGGGTTCATGCTTCGCTTTACTGGCCTCACTTGAGCTGATGCAGGTGGGACCGGAAACGGCCCTTTGGGCAACCCCGGCGATTCTGGTTGCGGCGATCCTGATCGCCTGGGCGGCCGAATCGGCGCAGTTCTATGTCGCGCAGGGCTTCGCGCTGGCCATCCTGGCTTGGCTCCAGACTTTGCCGGAATTCGCTGTCGAAGCCGTCCTGGCCTGGAGGCAGCAGGTGCCGCTTTTGCTCGCGGGGCTCACGGGCGCCCTGCGGCTACTGACCGGTTTGGGCTGGCCGATGATCTACTTCACGGCGGCCTTCTTCTACCGGCGCAAGTACGGCAAGGCGATGGGCACAATCAAGCTGCACGACGAGCATTGCGTCGAGGTCGTCGGATTACTGGTGCCGCTGCTCTACATGTTCGTGGTCTGGTACAAGTCGACGCTGGACCTGATCGACGCGGCGGTGCTGATTCTCATCTATGCCGCCTATCTGGTGGTGCTGTCGAGGATGCCTCCGCAGGGCGCCGAAGGGATCGAGGATCTGGACCGCGTTCCGAAAGCGATTGTGACTGCGCGCCCGGCAATCCGCAATCTGGCGATCATCGGACTGTTCGCCGGCGGCGGCGCGCTGATTTACTTCACCGCCGAGCCTTTCCTGGGCAGTCTGCTAGCGGTTTCGGCCCTGATCGGCGTTCCCAGTTTCGTCTTCGTGCAATGGGTGGCCCCGTTCGTCTCCGAATTCCCGGAGAAGGTCTCGGCGTTCTACTGGGCGCGGACCATTGACCGTGCACCAATGGCGCTGATGAACATGGTGTCGTCCAACATCAACCAGTGGACCCTGTTGGCGGCCATGCTCCCCATCATCTTCTCGATCAGCCGCGGCGCGCCCTCCGCCATTCCGTTTGATTCGCAGCAGGAACTCGAACTGCTCATGACCATCGGGCAGTCGCTGGTGGCCATGATCTTCCTCCTCAACATGGAGATGATGTGGTGGGAAGCCGGGGCATTGTTCTCGTTGTGGTTCATTCAGTTCCTTGCTTCGCCCGTCCATCCGGGCGAGGAATGGTGGCGGATTCTGGCGTCCCACACCCATGAATGGGTCACCTGGGCCTACTTCATCTGGTTCGGCATCGAAGTGTTGCGGGCGATCTTTGGAAACAGGTCGCCGGCAGCCTTCGTCCTGTTCGGCCAGATGTGGCGGACCCATATCCGTCCATCCCGTGCGGCGTAGACTAGAAACAAATGCAGACGAACGAGGGAAGCGGGCGCATGCACGGAACCACCATCCTCTGCGTCCGACGGGCCGGGAAACTGGTGCTGGCGGGCGACGGTCAGGTGACGCTCGGCAGCGAGGTTCTCAAGGCCACCACCAACAAGCTGCGCAAGCTGTTCAAAGACAAGATCCTGGCCGGGTTCGCCGGCTCAACCGCCGACGCCTTTGCCCTGTTCGCGCGCTTTGAAGCGAAGCTGGAGGCCCATAACGGCAACCTGCCGCGCGCCGTCGTCGAACTGGCCAAAGACTGGCGCACCGACAAGATCCTCCGCCATCTCGATGCTCTACTTCTGGTGGCTGACGGCAAGAACATGTACATTCTCAGCGGGCAGGGCGACGTGATCGAACCGGATGGCGACTGCGCGTCGATTGGCTCGGGCGGCGGATTCGCCAAGGCCGCGGCCACGGCGCTGCTTGAAAACACCAAACTCGGCGCTCGCGATGTGGCCGAAAAGTCGATGAAGATCGCCGCCGACACCTGCATCTACACCAACCACAACATCGTCTATCTGGAGCTGCCCTAAACCATGGTCATCTACCTTCCCGGCGACTCCAACCGCGACGAGCCGCTGCTCGACGAACTGACGCCCCGCCAGATTGTCGCCGAACTCGACAAATACGTCGTTGGCCAGGCCGAGGCCAAACGCGCCATCGCCGTGGCGCTGCGCAACCGTATCCGCCGCCGCAAGCTCGATCCCGAAATGGCCGAGGAGGTGCTGCCCAAGAACATCCTCATGATCGGTCAGACCGGCGTCGGCAAGACTGAACTGGCCCGCCGCCTGGCGCGGCTGGCGAACTCGCCGTTCCTCAAGGTGGAGGCCAGCAAGTTCACCGAAGTTGGCTATGTCGGCCGCGATGTCGAATCGATGATCCGCGATCTGGTGGAGATCTCCATCGACATGATCCGCGAGGAGAAGCTCGAAGAAGTGGCCGACCGGGCAGAGGACGCCGCCGAGGACCGTCTGCTGGACGTCCTGCTGCCTCCTCCGCCTGAACCTACCGAAAGCTACGACCGTTCGCGTGAGAAGATGCGCGAGAAGCTACGCGCCGGGCGGCTCGACGACCGGGTTGTCGAAATCGATGTCCGTGAGCGCCCGCCCAGCCTCGAAGTGCTCGCCAACACCGGAAACGAAGAGATGGACATGAACCTGCGCGAATTCCTGCCGGCGTTGTTCGGCAACCGTTCGCGCAAACGGACAATGAGGGTCGCCGAAGCGTTCGAGTACCTGACGCAGGAAGAAGAGCACAAGCTCATCGACATGGAGCAGGTCACGCGCATGGCCGTCGAGCGGGCTGAGCGTAACGGCATCATCTTCCTCGACGAGGTGGACAAGATCGCCGGGCGCGAAGGCGGCCACGGACCCGATGTATCGCGCGAAGGCGTTCAACGCGACATCCTGCCCATCGTCGAAGGCACCACGGTCAACACCCGCTACGGTTTCATCCGCACCGACCATATCCTGTTTATCGCCGCCGGGGCGTTTCACGTCAGCAAGCCGTCGGACATGATCCCGGAGTTGCAGGGCAGGTTCCCGATCCGCGTCGAACTGAAGCCGCTCACCGAGCAGGACTTCGTCCGTATCCTCACCGAGCCGAAGTCGGCGCTCACCAAGCAGTACACGGCGCTGATGGAGACCGAGGGCGTGCAACTGACCTTTACCGTGGATGGCATCGCCGAAATGGCGCGCATGGCCGTGGTGGTGAACGACACGACCGAGAACATCGGCGCCAGGCGCCTGCATACAATCCTCGAATACGTGCTCGAAGAGATCTCCTTCGAGGGTCCGGACCTGAAGAAGAAGAAGGTCACCATCGACGCGGCCTATGTCCGAGGCCGTCTGGCGAGCATCGTCGTCGATCAGGACCTGAGCCGCTACATCCTGTGAAAACGACTCGCGTTCAGGCCGTTGTGCTACTCGCCGCCGCGCTCGGCGGATGCGGCTACGTCGGCGCACCGTTGCCGCCGGCGCTTTATATCCCCGTTCCCGTCAGCGGCTTCAGCGCGACGCAGCACTCCGGCAGGATCGAGATCCGGTTCACCCCATCGCTTGAATCCACCGACGGCATGGTGCTCGACCGGCTCTCAGCCATCGAACTTAGGGTGGGCGAGAACACGGCAGGGCCGGAGTTTCAGATAGACCGCTGGGCTGCCGGCGCCAGGCGCATCGAGGTGGCCGAGATCAAGGCGGAACAGACTCTAGTCGGTGTCCCGGTCGCCGGATGGGAAGGCAAGGACGTGGTGATCGCCGTCCGGCCGATTGGACCGCGCGGCCGGCCCGGTAACTGGTCGCCGCCCGTGGTGCTGCGTGTCGTGGCCGCTCCGGAGGCTCCAGCCGGTCTGAAGGTGGAATCGGCGCCGGGCGGTGTGCTGGTGACATGGAATCCAGGTGCTCCGGGTGTTGTCCGCATCTACCGCCGCGCCGCTCGGGACGAAGCCGAATCGCTGGCCGGAACGTCGGAGGAATCAGGATTCCTCGACGCCTCGGCGGTGGTCGGAAACGAGTACGTGTATAGGGCCCAGCGCGTGGTCGCGTCAGAGGGCAGCGCCGCGGAGAGTCCGTATACGGCCCCGGTTTCCATCACTCCTCAGGACACTTTCCCGCCCGCCGTGCCTGCCAACCTGGTGATCCAGGCAGGCATCGGCGCGGTGGAGTTGGCCTGGGACCGGAACGCGGAAGCCGACGTTGCAGGCTACCGGGTGTGGCGTGCAGAGGGCGATCAACCGCTCAAGCCGCTTGGCGAACAGGTGGCTACGGCGTCCTACAGCGACAAGTCTGTCGAGGCCGGCAAGCGGTACCGGTATGCCGTTTCGTCTGTCGACATGGCAGGCAATGAGAGCACGCCCTGCGAGGCGGCCGGAGTCCTGTATCAGTGATAATGCGTTGAGGAAAGAGCCGCCATGACCAGATACATCCGATTCACACGCGACACCGCGCTGCCGGTTTCGGCGCCCGATTCTCACCCGGCCGTGGAGCGCGGCATTCTGCTTGACGGCGATGTAATCCGCACAGCCGAGGGCGGGGAACTGGCGCTGGCGAAGGTGCGCCTGCTGCCGTGCGTTTCGCCGTCGAAGATCGTCTGCGTCGGCCGCAACTACGCCGACCACGCCAAGGAACTCGGCAACGCCGTGCCCGACGAGCCGATCATCTTCCTCAAGCCGCCATCGTCGCTGAATGCGCACGGCGCGCCGGTCGTTTATCCGCAAATCTCGAAGTTGCTGTCGTTCGAAGGCGAACTCGGATTGGTGATCGGCCGGCGCAGCCGGAACCTGTCGCGGGACGAAGCCTGGCGGGCCGTGGCGGGTTTTACTGTCGTCAACGACGTCACCGCCCGCGACCTGCAGAAGAAAGACGGCCAGTGGACGCGCGGCAAGGGCTTCGACACGTTCTGCCCCGTGGGGCCGTGGTGGGTGCCGAAGGAAGAGGTTGAGTTCAGCGGCATCCGTGTCCGGACGACGGTGAACGGGGAGTTGAAGCAGGACGGACCGGTCGCCGACATGCTGTTTCCCGTCGATGCTATTCTCGAATACGTTACCCAGTTCATGACGCTAGAACCGGGCGACCTGATCGCCACCGGCACGCCGCCGGGGGTCGGGCCGCTGGTCGCCGGCGACTCGGTTTCGGTCGAGGTGACGGGGGTCGGAACGCTGGTCAACCCGGTCATCGGGGGCTGAAGTTCAGGGCATGGCCCGTGCGCCGGGACGCTACGCTCGAATCAATACAACCGTGCAGCACGCCTGGAATCCCAACCTCGCCGCCTTGCTCGCCGCCGCCGGCATCCTGCTGGCCGCGGCGCTCTGGATCATCTTCCGGCGCCGCTTGTCGCCCGAGGAAAAGGAACGGCGCCGCAGGTTGACGGTGAACGCCTACCGCAGGGCGATCGAGGGCGTGGTGGATGACGCGGACGGCGATTTCATCCATTTCCAATACCATCTGCGGGGCGTCACCTATTCGGCTTCGCAGGATGTATCGGCGCTCGCCGTTCTGCTGCCGGAAAACCGTGGCATGCTGCTGGGAACGGCCAGTATCCGTTTTGATCCACGCAATCCGGCGAATTCAATCGTCGTATGCGAGGAGTGGTCGGGGCTGCGCAACGGGACCGGCGGCGCGGCCATTGCAGTGGCACAGACAGGAATCAAGGAGGGATGATGATGCACTGGAGACTGAATTTGAAATCGGCCGCCGCGGCGGCCGTACTGGTGGCGCTGGGAGCCGCCGCCGGCATCGCCGCTCAGCGTTACGGAAAGCCGAAGACCGTCGTTCATGTGGTGACCCTGGCCTATGTCGAAGGCACGACCGACGAGCAGAAGAAGGCGGTTCTGGACGGCGTCGAGAAGATGGCTTCCGAGATCCCGGGCATCCGCAACGTGTGGCTGAAACCGGCCAAGGTGCAGGGCTATCAGTACGAAAAGCTGGCCACCGGCAAGGACAAGTACCATCGCATGACCGACGCCTTCGTGATGGAGTTCGAATCCGCCGCCGCCATGGAGACCTACGCCAACCACCCGGCGCATAAGGCCTGGGAGAAGCTTTACGTGCCGCTGCGTGCGCGCTCGGCGACGTCCGATATCACCAACGAGTAGGGCCGGAGGCACTTCAGCGGGGGGCCTCGATCCGAGCCGCGCTATTCTGTAAGGAATATGCGCAGTGCTGTTGTCGCCCTCGTTCTGCTGGCGTTGCCGGCGTTCTCTCAGAAATTTGAATTCTGGCCCGGGGCTCAATACGATCCGGCCATCCCTAGCCCGGAAAAGGTCCTCGGTTACCCGACGGGGCAGAAGCACGCCACCCAAGCCGACATCTTGCGCTACTTTGAAGCGCTGGCCGCCGCCGCGCCGTCTCGCATCAAGGTGGTCGAGTATGCAAGCTCGTGGGAAGGCCGAATGCTGATCTACGCCGTCATCGGTTCTGAATCCAACATTGCCCGCATCGGCCAGATCAAGGCAGGCGTCAAGCAGTTGACCGAACCGGGCAAGACCAACGAAGCCGCCGCCGCCAAACTGGTCTCTTCGCTGCCGGCCGTTATCGGCATCTCTGGCGCAGTTCACGGCAACGAGATATCCTCGCCCGAAGCGGCCATGCTCACCGCTTACCACCTGCTGGCGGCCCGCAACGACGCACTGACCACGGCAGTCAGGCAAAACGTCGTGCTGCTGCTCGACCCGCTGCAGAATCCCGACGGCCGTGACCGTTTCGTCCACAACTACCGCACTGCGGCCGGTCTGGAACCCGATCCCAACGCCGCCTCCGCCGAGCGCGCCGAGCCCTGGCCCGGCGGCCGCTCGAACCACTATCTGTTCGACATGAACCGTGACTGGTTCGCTCTCACGCAACCCGAGACCCGCGGCCGCATCGCTTACCTGAAGGAGTGGATGCCGCTCGTCTTCGTCGACCTGCATGAGATGGGGACCGACTCGACCTACTTCTTCGCGCCCGGCGCCGAGCCCTACAACCCGCACCTGACCAAGGAACAGAAGGACCTCGGCCCCCTGTTCGGCAAGAACAACGCCAAGTGGTTTGACCAGTTCGGCTATGTCTACTTCACGCGCGAGGTGTTCGACGAGTTCTATCCCGGCTACGGCGCTTCGTGGCCCTGGTATTACGGCGGCATGGGCATGACGTATGAGAACGCCTCGGTGCGCGGCCTCATCGCCCGCAAGTCCGACGAGACCCTCTACACGTTCGAGGAGAGCGTGAAGAAGCAGTTCATCGCCTCGGTCGCCACCTGCGAAACGGCGGCGTCGAACCGGGAAATACTGTTGAAGAACTTCTGGTCGTATTCGAAGTCGGCGATCGAGGAGGGCCGCAAGGAGGCGGTGAAGGAGTACATCCTGCCCCGCCGCGGCGACACCTCGGCAGTCGACAAACTGGCCTACCTGTTGGCCGAACAGGGCATCGAGGTCCGCCGCGCGCCGGCCGCGTTTTCGAACGGCGGAAAGCAGTATCCGGCGGGCAGTTACCTGATCTCCTCCGCCCAGCATCGCAAGAGGATGGTCCGAACGCTGCTGGATCCGGTCAGCGAGATGGACCCCGCTTTCCTCAAGGAGCAGGAACGGAGGCGGAAGAAGAACCTGCGCGACGAGATCTACGACGTCACCGCATGGTCTCTGCCGATGCTCTACAACGTCGAATGTGTCCACGCGTCGGAAGCGACCGCCGGCAACTTCGAAACCATCACCGGGACCTATCAGCCCAAAGGCGCCGCCCCGGCTCGCGCCACGGTAGCCTACCTGGTGCCCTGGGGATTCCAGGCTTCGGGCCGTTTCCTGGCCGCCGCCCTACGAGCCGACCTGCGGGTGACCTCCGCCGGCAAGCCTTTTGCGCAAAACGGGCGCAAGTACCCGGCCGGCACGCTGGTGGTCGGCGTCAAACAGAATGACTCCTCGGTTCACGACAAAGTCGCCCGCATCGCAGTGGCCAGCGGCGCCGAGGTGATTCCGGCCAATTCGAGCTGGGTGGACGAGGGCATCGACTTCGGTTCCAACAACGCCCAGTTCCTGCGCAAGCCAGGGATCGCCATGCTCTGGGATACGCCGGCCTCTTCGCTCGCCGCCGGGGCTACGAGATACGTCATCGAGCGTATGTACGGCTACCCGGTCACCGCCATACGGCCGCAGGCTCTCGCCATGGCCGACCTGTCGAAGTTCCAGGTCCTGATCCTGCCCGACAGCATGGGCAACTACGGTTCCGCGCTTGGCGCCTCCACTGAACGGATCAAAACCTGGGTGCGTTCAGGCGGAACGCTGATTGGCATCGGAGGCGCACTTTCGTACCTCTCCAGCGGCCAGGTGGGTCTTCTCGGCCTACAGCAGGAAGCCCTTGCCGCCGCAACTGCAGCCCCCGCCGGACGGCCAGCGGATTCAGCCAAGCCCGCCGATGCCGCCAAGCCTGGCGCAGGCGCGCCTGGGCCACCGTCCGCCGCCGCAGCCGCGGGTCCGGTGCCAGGGAAGATCCTCACCAGCGAGGATGACTTCCGCAAGGCCATCCAGGGCGACCGCGAAATGCCCGATGCCGTCGCCGGAGTGCTGCTTCGCGCCAAACCCGATCATGAGCACTGGATCGGCCATGGCCTGCCGGAGACCATTCATGTCCTGTACAACGGCCGGACGATCTACGCGCCGTTGAAGAAGGACAAGGGCGTCAACCCGGTCATCTTCGCCGGTCCGGACCAGATTCTCGCCGCCGGCGTGCTCTGGGAAGAGAACCGGAAGCAACTCGCCTACAAACCATTTATCGTCGTCCAGGGCGAAGGCAGAGGCACGGTGATCGGTTTCACGGCCGATCCCAACTTCCGCGCCTACATGGACGGGCTGAACATCGCCTTCCTCAACGCCGTGTTCCGCAGCCCGCTGGGCGGCGGCGGGCGGGGGCAGATGGCGGAGGAGTAATCCGGCTGGCTGGTTCCTGCGACCAAACGAACTCCGCGTAAAACGCCACTCGCCGCCTCTTTCGGGGCGGCGAGTTCGTTTTGTAAGAGCTGATTCTACTGAAAATAAATGACTTAGAGCAGTTTCAGGACGTCGGCTTCAAGCTGTTTCAGGTCCACCTCGCCGAAGTAGGACTTCAACTTCCGGCCTTGCCTGTCATAGAGGAACGTCGCAGGCAGGGCGCCAGACCATTTCGGGTCCAGCGAGTTGATGAACTTGTCGTCGTCCTTGGCGCGCTTGATGTAGACAGGCGCCGGGACGCGCGTCTTGTCCAGGAAGGCGGCGGCGTCTTTTTCCTGCTCGATCTCGTCGGCCGAGACCGTAATCAACTGAAATCCTTTGGCCGAGAGCCTCTGGTGCATCGACACCAAGGCCGGCATCTCCTTGCGGCAGGGGACGCAGTAGGTGGCCCAGAAGTTGACCAGGACGACCTTGCCCTTCGACGCCGCGACCATTTTCGGATAGGTGGCCTCGCTTACCGGTTTCAGGTCGGCGGCGAACATCGTGCCCGCCGCCAGGATCAGAACTGCGAGAGTTTTCACGACTGTTTCTTGGCCCTCTTGATGGTACAGCCAAAGGCCTTCGACTCGGCCACCGGAACGGCCTTGCCAGCCAGGATCGCGTCCAGCGCGTCCTTCAGCGGGCGCTTGGTGATGCGCGCGGCGGCGCGCGAATCGTCGATCGAGCCGTGGTAGGCGATCTTGCCAGCCTTGTCGAAGACCAGCACTTCTGGCGTCACCTGGGCATTGAACCGGTCGGCGACCTTGTTGTCGAGGTCCTTATGCACGGCGAAAGTGAAGCCGTTGTCCTGGGCGTGTTTCACGACTTCGGCAGCCGGCTCGGTCGAGTTCGAATTCACGAAGACGAAATCGATACCCTTCGCCATATACTCGCTGTACAGCTCCTTCATGCGGGCGTTGTAGTCGTTCGAAACCGGGCACTGCGTGGCGACGAAGAAGACGGCCGTGGTCTTGCCTTCCAGTTTCACGGATACGGGCTTGCCGTCGGTCCCGGTGAGGGCCAGCGGTTCGGCGGCCGAGAGGATGGCCGCACAGGCTGCTAGGGCGAGTACTGCATGCCGGATGGATTTCATTCGCTGTTCTCCTTGTCCTTTTCCTTGTCTTTGTCTGTTGTCTTTGCCGCGAGCGGCAGGTTGATGACAGCGTCCAGTCGGGAGTCGAAGACGGTGAGCATGCGCTTGTCGCTGGACAGATCGTTGAAGTCGGCGCGGACTTCATAGTCGATGTTTGAGGACAGGTTATAGAAACGGTACTTGCCGTCGGCGGGCGTGATGAAGGAAGTGACCTGGAGAGTCTTTAGATTCTTGATCTTAACAACGGCGCCGCGGGCCGGATTGCCGTCCGGCAGGGTGACAACGCCTTCGAGGTTGCGGATGTTGGGGTCGCGGCCCTTCTGTTTCTTCTGATTGGTCCACTGGGCCGAAAGCGGCAGAACCAGGCAAACGGACAACAAAGCGAAGAAAAGGCGTCGAGCCATATCGGTCTCCTCTAGTATGGGATGCGTCAACGGGCGTACGGTTTCAGTGTAAGGTAAACGTCGATGCGTTCGCTGGCCGAGATCTCGACTTCGCGCTGCTCGGCGGCGAAGCCTGGAGCCGAGGCCTCGATCCTGTAACGCGCCGAGCCTGCGGGGACGCGGAACGAATACTCGCCCCGGATGTCGCTCGTGGTCTTCATCGGTTTGAGCTTCTTCGCGCCGGGTGGAAGCGCAATGGCGGTGAGCGTCAACTCGACGCGCGGGAAGGCAAAGCCGGGGTCGCGGAATACCGTTCCGGCGATGACTGCCTGCGGTTTGTCCGCCGCCGAGGCGCCCTGAAGCAGTCCCGGCGGGCTGGCGAGAGACGCGGCGACAACAAGGGCTGACAGCAGGCGGCTAGCGCCAGTCTTCCTCTTCATCCGCCTCGTCTTCTTCCTCATCCAGGTCGTCCTCGTCGTCGTCATCATCGAAGTCGTCGTCATCGTCGAAGCCGTCGGCTTCGTCGGCGGGTTCGAGTTCGATAGGATCGGTTTGGGTCACGATGAACTGGGCGCCACACTCGTCGCACATCAGCTCTTCGCCTTCATCGAGTTCGCTTTCTTCCACGTCAATCACGGCGTCGCATTCAGGACAAGTCAGCATGGAGTTCACCCTCGATCATTTGAATACGGCCAGGAGGCTCAATTCTGGATTGTCGCTGAACAGGCGGCAGGATGCAATGGCGGTTTTTCACCCAAATGAAGTCAGGGGGATGGCGCGAGGCCGGCCCACCGGCTGAGTGACGCGGGCAGAGCCGGCCAAGCGGCCCGGCAGCCGCGCGGAATCGCATAGTAGGGCGGCGGAGCCGCATGGTAGCATAGGTACTTGTCAGGCCTCGGGCTCCGTGCAACGGCAGGCCGCAAACCCCGCCAGGTCCGGAAGGAAGCAACGGTAGTGGTTCGAACCGTGTGCCGCGGATCACCCGGGGTCTGGCATTTTGAAAGGTCCTTCACGTGGCCACAAGCGCTCCCGATCCCACTGCCCAGCCCTACCAGGTCAGCGCCCGCAAGTTCCGGCCACACGAGTTCGCCGGCATTATCGGCCAGGAACACGTCCGGGCCACGCTCGAAAACGCCATCAAGCAGGGCCGGGTCGCCCACGGCTACATCCTCTCCGGCCAGCGCGGCACCGGCAAAACCACCATCGCGCGCATCCTGGCCCGCTGCCTGAACTGCGTCGAAGGTCCGACGACGACGCCTTGCGGGGTCTGCTCGTCTTGCATCGAGATCCCCCAGAACAACGCCCCGGACGTCATCGAGATTGACGCCGCGTCGAACCGCGGCATCAACGAGATGCGCGAACTGCGCGAGAACGTGCGATACCGCCCGTCGCGCGACCGCTACAAGGTCTTCATCATCGACGAAGCCCACCAGATCACCAACGAGGCCTTCAACGCCTTGCTGAAGACTCTGGAAGAACCGCCCGAGTGGGCCGTCTTCCTGCTTTGCACCACCGAAGCGCACAAGATCCCGGCGACCATCGCCTCGCGCTGCCAGCAGTTTAGCTTCCGTTCGGTCGACTTCACCCAACTGGTCAGCCGCATGGAGTGGATCTGCCAGCAGGAGGGCATCGAAGCCGATGCCGAGGCGCTGGCCGTACTGGCCCAGGCCGGTGAGGGCAGCGTCCGTGACTCTCTCTCCGCGCTGGACCAGGCCATTGCCTGCTGCGGCAACAAGCTGACCGGCGCCGATGTCCGCGGGCTGTTGGGCATGTTTTCGATCGAGTCGCTCGGCGCGGTGACCGCCGCTCTGGAAGCCGGATCGACGACTGCCATGTTGGAGATCGTCCAGGAACTGGAAACCACCGGGCGCAACCTGCAGCACTACTGCCGCGAACTGTCGCGCTACTTCCGCAATCTGCTGGTGGCCAGGATCACCGGCGAGACCACCCGGCTGATCTCGGCCGCCCCGCCCGAACAGGAGCGAATGAGGGAGACGGCCGCAAAGTTCTCCGAAGAGGATCTGACGCGCTGGCTGCAAATCACCATCGACCTCTATTCACAGATGCAGTACTCGCTCCAGCCGCGGCTGCACCTTGAACTGGGCCTGCTGCGCCTGGTCCATGCCGGCCGTTTGCAGCCGATCGAGGAGGTGATCCGCGGCTTAAGCGCCGGATCAGCCACCCTGTCGCAGGCAGCGCCCGCCGCCCGTCTGTCAGCCCCGAAAC
>JACZJQ010000143.1 GCA_014860455.1 Bryobacteraceae bacterium
CGCCTACTTCCTCACCGCCAGCACCCCATTGCCCGGCGCCAACTCCACCCGCTGCGGATGCCGCGGCAGCGTAACCTTCACCGTCGCCCCGTCCGCCGACGTCCTCACCCACTTCACCACCGGCGTCTTCGCCCCCGCCGGCCAGATCTCCACCGGCACATCGATGCTGAAATCATCCCCCACCCCAGTCTGGTTCACCGTCACCGTCAACTGCACCTTTGGCGCCTTGCCCGACACCGCCGTCTTCAGTTCCAACGTCGGAATCCCCGTCGAATACACCCACGTGTCAAAGAACCCCTCCAGCTTCGCGTCCGGCAGATCCTTAGGCGAAAACTCCGCCGCCAGCTCACGGAACTGGTCCGTGCTCACCGCACTCGACTCATATCGCTTCCTTAACTCCCCCAGCATCGTCAGAAACGCCTGATCACCCATCCGCCTCCTCAACATGTGCATCACCCACGACCCCTTGTCGTATGTGATCACCCGCCACGGATCGATCCCTGAATCCGATCTCAATCTCACCCCCCACGTGATCGGTCCCTCCGCCTCCACCGTCTTGCCCCCATACTGCATCCGCAGCACCCGCAATCCCTCATCCAGCACCTGATCGGCCGCCCTCGCTCCATTCTTCCGCTCCAGCACCAGAATTGCGCTGTAGTTCGCCAGCGCCTCGCTGATCCACTCGTCGTGATACGTGGCAGCCCCCACCAGATTGCCCCACCACTGATGCGCCGCCTCATGCGCCGACAGGATCTCGGAATAGAACAGCCTCAGCGTATTGCTCCTCGCCGCTTCCGGCCGCTCCTTCTCATCCAGAAACGCCAGCGTCGACAGATACAAAAGCCCCGGAAATCCTTGCCCGAAGTTGCCCGGGATCGGCGACACCGTCAACGTGTTCAACGGCGGCGGGCCAAAGTGCATCGCATACCACTCAAGCGCCGCCGATATCTCCGATGCCAGCGCCTCCGACCTCGCCTGCGGATTCGGCGGTGGTGGTGGCGCGATCGTGATTAGTTCCCCCGGACGCCTCGTCCCGCCCCTCACCACCCACGCCGGCGGCAGCATGATCACCTGCGGAACTCGCTGCACCAATGCCGACTCCGCAGACCGGTTCGAATACACAGTCACCGTCAACCCTGCCCGCTTCACCGCGGTCTTTTCGTAATCGCCGATGTTGAATCCCGCCATCCGGATCGGCGCCGGCGTCCGCCACCTCACCGTCCGCGTCTCGCCTTCTTCTTTGTCCTCAACCACTTCCCCCGCCGCCACCACCGTCAATTGCTTCGGCAGCTTGAACGTCAGATCGTAAACCGAATGCCCCGATTCCCGCGCCGGATACCAGTTCACCCGCGACGCCACGAAAAACACGTTGTTGCCCGCCGGCAGGATCACCTTCCCCCGGTGCCGGAACTCGATCTTGTACGTCCGTCCCGCCTCCATCGGCTTCTCCAGCACAATCAGAAACGGCTCGTTGCTCCGATGGCTCATCAGCCGCGACCGCACCGCCTCCCGCCTGAATACCTCAACCGGGACGCCGTCCAGACTCACCGACAGTATCTCCATCGCCGGCGCAATCTCGAACGTCAGCGCACCCCTCACCGCCCGCTTCGGCGTGAAGTCGGCCGTCGTCGTACACATCATCGAAAAATCGGGATCAATCACCGAGTCGATCCGGTAGTCGCTCAGGCTGCCCACCGCCCCCGGCTCGCTCTGCCGCCTCCGCGACGCCCGCGTCTCGAAACTCGCCCAGATGTTGAACCCCGCCCCCTGCGGCGTACTCGTCACCTGCCCCAGCACGATCTGCTCCCGGTTGGTCGGGTCAAACAAAATGTCGAAGTTGCCCAGCACGGTCCCCGACAGAGCCGCGTAGAAGAACCCGCACGCCGGATCGTCGGCCAGAATGTCCTGGACCATCCTCACCTGGAAACTCGATCCGATGTTCCGCACCACGCTGTTCATCCGCGACCCCAGCAGCATCCCCATGTCCGGATACGGCTTGGTCGCCGGACTCTCCAGCGCTGCCGCCAGCAGTTCCTCCGTCGAACCGTCCGTCGAGATGAACACACCCTCCTTCACCTGCTCGTTCAGGATCGGCGACTTCGTGTACCGCGCCAGCGACGCCCTCTCGCCCTGGTCAGGTGGACGCACCAGCACCTCCGCATGGTCGCCCGTCTCCGACGCGTGATACACCGCAAAGATCCGACGCCCCCCCACGGGCTTCGAAAACGCCAGGAATCCGTCGTTCAGATAGATGCTGAGATCGTCCTTGCGCAGTCGCAGATCCCTCACCCGGTAGCTCGCCTGCGGGTCGATCTCAACCTCCCGCAACTGCCCGGCCAGTGCCGCAGCCGTCTGCGCTTCCGTCTCCGGAATCATCAGAACCATTGCCAGCGCCGCCGCGCCGCAATGGGCAATGCGTTTCGCCCTGTTGCTCATCCGGCCTCCGCCGCCCTTGCCTTCGCCGCTTGCCCCGCCTGTCCCTCCAGTTGCGCTAGATGAACATCTCGTCGTCGTGCGTCGCCCGTTCCACGCTCGGCCGCCGGTTGAACAGAAACGTCTGGAACGCCGTCCGGATCCCCGCCAACACCCCGCTCACTTCCCTCACCGGCGTCATCACGCCTTTATGCACCACCCCCACCACGTCATGCACCCGCGACAGCGTGTCGTCAATCACCAGTTCCAGCCGCTCCGCCTGCACCCGCATCCGCCCGGTGAACTCATCCCGCGTCGCCGTGAAGGCATCCAGGTTCTGCTTCGAACTGTCCAGTACCTCATGCGCCTTCGCGCTCAGTTCCTCGATCTGCGCCAGCGCTGTCGTCATCGTCTTCTGCGCCTGCGCTATCGTCTTGGCCGCCTCGGGGATGAGAGGCCGGATCTCGGCCTCCATCCGCCGCACGGATTTGTACAGCCCAAACGAAGCCAGCGCCTGCATCAGCAGCGCCACACTGGAAATCGCCACTGCGATCGCCATCAGGAGGAATGTGTTCTGATCCATGCCCGTCCCGGTTTACCCTCTACACGCCTTCAACATAGCCAGACGGATCGGCTTCCGGCCCGTCCTGGCCCGCCGTCTCACGGTAGGCCTGCTTGCCCGCCTCGACGGCCGCCACCACCTGGTCCTTTTGCTTCACCACCGCCTGTTTGCCTTTCTCAAGCAGTTCGGATGCAGAATCCTTCCACTCGCTAGACCGGCGATGGACAAACTCCTTGCCCTCTTCCGCCTTCGACTTCAACAACTGCCGCGTCTCTTCTCCCGACTTGGGCGCGAACAGAATCCCAACTGCCACCCCCACGCCCAGACCCAACAGGAAATAGGAAATCCGACGATCTTCGTCCATGTAAGCTCCTCTCCGCAGGACGTCCAACGCCTTGCAGTTCCCAGTGTAACCCAGCAGAATCAAAGGAGAGCCGTAAACATCGATGGCCTTCAAATCCACCCCCAAACTAGATGCCGCCCATTTGAAGGATTACGCCGCCCGCCTACTCGCCTCCCGACCCCTTACTTCGTCCGAACTCCGCCGCAAACTCCGCGCCAAAGCCGCCCACCCCGCCGACATAGACCCCCTCATGGAAGCCCTCCGCGGCTATGGCGTCATCGACGACACCCGTCTCGCCTCCAACTTCGCCCAAACCCGCGCCGACAGCGGCTCCATGGGCAGCCGCAAAGCCCTCGCACAACTCCGCGCCAAAGGCGTCGCCCCCGCCACCGCCCAATCCGCCGTCGATGACGCCTACCAGGGCCGCGACGAAACCCAGATGGTCTCGGATTACCTCGCCCGCAAGTTCCGCTCCAAAAACCTCGCCGAACTTCTCGCCGACCCCGCCAAACTCGCCTCCGTCTACCGCCGCCTTCGCACCGCCGGCTTCTCCTCTTCAGCCTCCATCCGCGCCCTCAAACAGTTCGCCGCCCAAGCCGCCGCCCTCGAAGACATGCCCGAGGAAACGCCGGAAGCCTAAACTAATCCAGCGCCTTCCGGATCGCCGCCTCCACCACCGGAGCCATCAACGCATACCCCTTCGCGTCCGGATGCAACCCGTCGCCCGAAATCCCCGCCTTCAACCACCCCTTCTCGTCCACCGTCGCCGCATAGTAATCCGCCACACCCAGCCCGTTAGCCGCCGCATACTCTTTAATCCAAGCGTTCAGCTTCAAAATATCCGCAGGCGGCCGCCGCGCCGTCTGCGGCCGCGAAGTGTAATCGCTCACCGGCATAACCGTCGCAAAAATCACCTTGATCCCATGCACCTTCGCCAGATCCGCCATCGCCTGGTAGTTGTCCGTGATCATCGGAAACGTCTGCGGACCCGTATTCCTCGAAACATCATTGGTCCCCGCCAGGATCACCATCGCCGCAGGCTTCAACCGGATCACGTCCGGATACATCCTCACCAGCATCTGCGACGTCGTCTGCCCGCTGATGCCCCGGTTCACATACGGCTTGCCCGGAAAATACTCGGCCAGCTTCCAGCCGTCCGTGATCGAGTCCCCCATGAAAACCACCCGCTTCGCCTCCGCCGGCATCGCCTGCAACCTCAGATTGTCGGCATGATACCGCCCCAACTGGTTCCAGTCCTGAAGCTGGTCGGCCAGGCTTTGCGCCGCATTCGCCAGACAACAGTTCGCCCTGGGCGGATTGAACTCCTCAACAATCTGAGCGCCAGCCCCCGGCGCCAGCATCAGAATCGCGGTTAGGGAAAGGATGAGTTTGAACATGGCTTACGCAAGGCAGCATATCGCAAACCGCCCGGCGTCTGCCGTCTTCAGACCCGCGCCGCCGGCACGTACCGCCTATCCACGTAGTCCTCTAGCATCTCCATGAACTCCTCGGCGATCCGCTCCCCTTTCAGCGTCTTCACCAGTTGCCCATCGACATACACCGGCGCCTTCGGCTCCTCGAACGTCCCCGGCAAGCTGATCCCGATGTTGGCATGCTTCGACTCGCCAGGACCGTTGACGATGCACCCCATCACCGCCACCTTCATCTCCTCCACCCCCGGCCTCGACTCTTTCCAAACCGGCATCTGCTCCCGCAAATACCCCTGGATCTTCTCCGCAAGCTCTTGAAAATACGTGCTCGTCGTCCGTCCGCATCCCGGACATGCCGTCACCTGCGGCGTGAAACTCCTCAGCCCCAACGATTGCAAAATCTGCTGCGAAACCAGCACTTCCTCAGTCCGGTCACCGCCCGGCGGCGGCGTCAGCGACGCCCGGATCGTGTCGCCGATGCCGTCCTGCAGCAACACTGAAAGCGCCGCCGTCGTCGCCACAATCCCTTTCGCCCCCATCCCGGCCTCGGTCAGCCCCACATGCAGCGCGTAATCGCACTCCCGCGCCAGCATCCGGTAGACGTCGATCAGATCCTGCACCGCAGACATCTTCGCGCTCAGGATGATCTTGTCCCGCCCCATCCCATACCCCTCGGCCGCTTGCGCCGATTCAATCGCCGACTGAACCAGCGCCCTCTTCATGACCTCTTCCGGAGGCTTCGGATCCGCCAGTCGCCCATTCTCGTCCATCAGTCGCGCCAGCAGCACCCCGTCCAGCGACCCCCAGTTCACCCCGATCCGCACCGGCTTGCCGTATTCCAGCGCCACTTCAATCATCGTGCGGAAATTGTCATCCGTCCGCCGTCCGATGTTGACGTTTCCTGGGTTAATCCTATATTTCGAGAGAGCTTTTGCGCACTCCGGGTACTTCTTCAGCAGGAGGTGGCCATTGTAGTGGAAGTCTCCGACGATGGGGACCTGAATGCCGAAGTTGCGCAGCGTGTCGCAGATCACCGGGACGGCCCTCGCCGCCTCGTCCGTGTTCACCGTCACCCGCACCAGTTCCGATCCGGCCCTGGCCAGCGCAGCCACCTGGTTCACCGTCGCCGTCGTGTCCGCCGTGTCGGTGTTGGTCATCGATTGCACGACGATCGGCCGGCCACCGCCGACCTCCACTCCGCCAACATTCACCACAGCTGTCTGATGCCGCACAATCTGGGCCATTCTGGTATTCCCTGTTCTGGTTCGCCGTGCCGGTCTGTCATCCCGGCTTTCTCGGGACATCGCGTATCCCCTGCTCCCGGCCCCGCGTCCCGCCTCTTACTGATGTGGCCGCGCGGGCAGCCGGCGCCGGAAATCGCAGGGAAACCTCCAGTTTACCAACCATGCGCCCTGAAACGAGCCACGACCTCCTAACGAGCCGCGACCGCGTTACGAGCCGCGACTGCAAGGAGCGGTCGCACACGCCGCGCCCCCTCGCGCGGAGCCGCGACCATAAGGGAGCGGATTTGTCTCCGAGCCGCAACCTCTTAACGAGCCACAACTGCAAGGAGCGATTAAGCTCCAGCCGGTGCTGCCGTTTCAACGCACCAGCCCCAAGCTCTCTATTCTGAGGAGGAAGATCTATTGCCAGGTAACACCATGCCCGTTCACATCACCGGACTCGACGACGAGCTGCGCCTCGGTCTGCTCAGCACCCTCGACGCGCTCTCCTGCCACGAGTCCAGTTCCCCCCAGTCGGCGGAGATCGTCTTCTGTGACTGGAATCCGACGGAGTTCGCCCGCCGACTTGCCGAGTTCTCCGGAAGACCTATCGTCGTTGTCAGCCGCTCAACCGACGTCTCCGCCTGGCTCGACGCCCTCGAAGCCGGCGCCGCCGACTACTGTGCCCCGCCCTTCGAACCCACCCAGATCCGCTGGATCCTCGACGCCCTCCTACAAAGGAAATCGCGCTCCGCCGCCGCCTGACGTCAACGCCGGCTGCGGAATAAAAGGTGCACCTCCACCCCTGCGATATAATCAAAGAGAAAGAGGCGCAACCCACCTTGAATTGGAAGAACTTCTTCCGTCTGGCAGCTCATACCCAGCTCATGCCCGTTCTCGAGAGCGGCGAGGAGACCCTTGTCGGCGGCCAGGCCGTCATGGAAGGCGTCATGATGCGGACTCCGCACGCCTACTGTGTCGCTGTCCGCAAGATGGACGGATCCTTTGCCACCGAGGAATACCCCCTCGACCGCCTCTCCGAAAAACGGCCCATCTGGAAACTTCCCGTTCTGCGCGGCATCGGCACCCTCGGCCAAGCCATGTGGCTCGGCGTCAAGGCCCTGCGCTTCTCGGCCGACATCGCCACCGTCGATCTCGCCGCCTCCGAAGGCAAGCCGCCCAAGCCCGACGGCAAGCCCGCCGGTGAAATCCCCGGCTGGGCGATGGCGCTCAACCTCATCTTCTCGTTTGTTTTCTTCATCGCCCTCTATAAGTTCGTCCCCCTGGTCCTCACCGAGTGGCTCCGCAAGTCGGCCCCGCAGCTTGAAAACGCCATCCTGTTCAACCTCACCGACGGCGTCATCCGAATGGTGATCTTCCTCGCCTTCCTGTTCCTCATCTCCCGCATGAAGGACATCCACCGCGTCTTCGAATACCACGGCGGCGAACACCGAGTTGTCTTCAACTTCGAATCCGGCCAGCCCCTCACCGTGGAAAATGCCCAGAAGTTCGTCACCTGGCACCCGCGCTGCGGCACCAGTTTCCTGCTGGTCGTCATGATGGTCTCCATCGCCGTCTACGCCGTCATCCCCGCCCCCACGTTCGCCGCCAAAATGGCGGTCCGCGTCCTCGCCCTGCCGCTTATCACCGGTTTGAGCTACGAAGCCATCCGCTTCGCCGCCCGCCGCCGCGCCAGCCTCATGGCCACTCTGGTCGCTCCCGGCCTTTGGCTTCAGCGGATTACCACCCAGCCGCCCTCCGACGACCAGACCGCTGTCGCCATCCGCGCGCTCGAAGGCGCGCTGGAAATCGAAAAGAAGCACGGCGGCGAGCTCGTCATCGCCTAACCTCCGCCCCACCCCCATGGACCTTCAGAAACAACTCCAAGAAGTAGAACGCCGTTTCGAGGACCTCTCCTCCCAAATGGCCGACCCGGCCGTCATCGCCGACCCCGAAGCCTACCGCAAAACCGCCAAGGCCCACCGCGATCTCGAAGAAGTCGTCACCGCCTTCCGCGACTACAAAAAAGCCGCTGCCGACCTCGACCAAGCCCGCTCCATGCTCACCGAAAAGGACCCAGAGCTGCGCGAGATGGCCGAAATCGAAATTGCTGACCTCGAACCCCGCATCGTCACGCTCTCCGAGCGCCTCCAGTTCCTACTGCTGCCCAAGGACCCCAACGACGACAAGAACGTCCTCGTCGAAATCCGCGCCGGCGCGGGCGGCGACGAAGCCTCGCTGTTCGCCGCCGAAGTGTTCCGCATGTACTCTCGCTACGCCGAAACCAAGGGCTGGAAGATCGAAGTCACCTCAACGTCCGACTCCGAAGCCGGCGGCGCCAAGGAAGTCATCGCCCTCATCAACGGCGACAAGGTTTTTTCCAAACTCAAGTATGAAAGCGGCGTCCACCGCGTCCAGCGCGTCCCGGTCACCGAACAGCAGGGCCGCATCCATACCTCCACCATCACCGTCGCCGTCCTGCCCGAAGCCGACGACATCGACGTCAAACTCGAAGCAAAGGACGTCCGTACCGACACGTTCTGCTCGTCCGGCCCCGGCGGCCAGTCCGTCAACACCACCTATTCCGCCGTCCGGCTGACCCACCTGCCCACCGGGCTGGTCGTCTCCTGCCAGGACGAAAAATCGCAGATCAAGAACCGCGCCAAGGCCGAGCGCGTCCTCCGCGCCCGTCTCTACGAGCTCGAACTCCAGAAACAGCAGCAGGCCATGGGCGCAGATCGCCGCTCACAGGTCGGCACGGGTGACCGTTCCGAGAAGATTCGCACTTACAACTTCAAGGAAAACCGCGTTACCGACCACCGCATCGGATTGACCCTCTATCAACTCGACCGCATCATGGAAGGCGATCTTGAAGAGTTGATGACCGCCTGCAACGCTTACTACAACGCACAGAAACTCCGCGAGCAGGTCGAAGGCAGCAGCAACTGAGGCCGCGAGCGCTGCGAGCGGGTCTCCCGCTATCCTTGAGCCAGTGGTTCTCTGACGTGTTGTCCTCAAAGTGAGGAGCCATGCGGACCGTCCTCTTGCCGCAATGCCCATGATCGACATCCGCACAGCCATCGCCCAGGGCGCCGAAATCCTCGCCTCCGCCGGCAGCGCCGAACCCCGCCTCACCGCCCAGGTCCTTCTCGCCCACGCCCTCGGCCAAGACCGGACCTACCTCTACACCCACCCCGAAGAGGAGCTTTCCACCGTCGCCTGGATCCACTTCGGCCGCTACCTCCACGAACGCACCCAGGGCAAACCCCTCCAGCACATCCTCAAATCCGTGGAATTCTACGGACGCCGCTTCCACATCACCCCTGACGTCCTCATCCCGCGCCCCGAAAC
>JACZJQ010000144.1 GCA_014860455.1 Bryobacteraceae bacterium
CCCTCCAACCGCCGCCTCGTCCTCTGCAACGACGGCCACGAACTCGGCAACGTCCTCGAACCCATGTGGGACGAAACCCTCCCCTTCCTCGGCCTCAACCCGTAAGAGGATTGCATGGCCTCAAATCGGCGGCGCACCCCCGCCGCCCCGCGCTACCCTGTTATCAGCCGCGCCCATTGCGCCCGGCCGCTCAGCCGATGAGGTAATCCCGCAAAACCCGCCGTGTCCCGCACCCTCACCGTCAAGAGCTTCTTCTCCCGCTCCGGCCCCCTCGCCAAGGCCCACCCCAACTACGAATACCGCCCCGGACAGCTCGAAATGGCCCTCGCCATCGAAGAGGCCTTCTCGCAGCAGCGCCACCAGATCGTCGAAGCCGGCACCGGCACCGGCAAGACCATCGCTTACCTGGTCCCCGCCATCCTCTCCGGCAAACGCGTCATCATCTCCACCGGCACCAAAAACCTCCAGGAACAGCTCTTTTTCAAGGACATCCCCTTCCTCCAGCAGTTCTTCCCCAACATGAAGGCCTGCTACCTCAAGGGCCGCTCCAACTACGCCTGCCGTCAGAAAATCTACGACGCCCAGAAAGAGCCCATCCTCTCCGGACTCGAAGAGGTCTCCGACTTCCAGATCATCAAGGAGTGGGAGGAATCCACCGAATCCGGCGACCGCGCCTCCATCACCAACCTGCCTGACTCCTCCACCGTCTGGGCCAAACTCGACGCCCGCGGCGACCTCTGCACCGGCCAGAAATGCCAGCAGTTCGAACGCTGCTTCGTCACCCTCGCCCGCATGCAGGCCTTCGACTCCGACATCGTCATCGTCAACCACCACCTCTTCTTCGCCGACCTCGCCGTCAAGGAACACGACGTCTCCGCCGGCATCCTGCCCGACTACGCCGCCGTCATCTTCGACGAAGCCCACGAACTCGAAGACGTCGCCGGCCAGTACTTCGGCGTCTCCATCTCCTCGCTCCAGGTCGACGACCTCCGCCGCGACATCCTCGCCACCGCCCGCCGCAAAGACTTCCTCTCCACCCAGCTCGACCACATCCTCATCACCCTGCTCGACCACTCCGACCGCTTCTTCGCCCTCTTCCCCCAGCAGGACGGCCGCACCAGCTTCACCCAACACCAGGCTTTTCTCCGCCAGTACGGCGAATTCTACAGCCACTTCACCGGCGCCCTCGAACTGCTTGCCACCCAGCTCAAACTCGTCCGCGACGCCCCCGACGAGGTCATGCCCCTCCACCGCCGCGCCGAGGAGATGATCGCCCGTCTGCGCTTCTGGATGGAGTCCGGCGACGAGACCTACGTCTACTGGATCGAACGCCGCGGCCGCGGCTGTTACCTCCAGGCCACCCCCATCGACGTCTCCAATCTCCTCCGCGACCGCCTGTTCGCCGAAGGCCCACCAGCGGTGCTGACATCTGCCACCCTCGCCGTCGGCGGTGGCTTCTCTTTCATCCGCGAACGCCTCGGCATCTCCATGCCGCGCGAACTCATCGTCCCCTCCCACTTCGACTACCAGTCCCAGGCCCTGCTCTACGTCCCGCCCCACCTGCCCGACGTCCGCACCCCCGGTTTCCTGCCCGCCGCCGTCCGCGAAATCTCGGAACTGCTGGCCCACTCCCGCGGCCGCGCCTTCTGTCTCTTCACCTCCTACCAGCAAATGCGCGCCGCCTTCGAGCGCATCCAGCCCGAACTCGACTACCCCGTCCTCATCCAGGGCTCCAAGCCCCAGCGCGCCCTCATCTACGAGTTCCGCAACACGCCCCACTGCGTCCTGTTCGCGACGTCTTCGTTCTGGCAGGGCGTCGATGTTCAGGGCGACCAGCTCAGCTGCGTTATTATTGATAAGTTGCCGTTTGCCGTGCCCAGCGACCCCGTCGTCGACGCCCGCATCCGCAGCGTCCGCGCCTCCGGCGGCAACCCGTTTTTTGACTACCAGGTCCCGCAGGCCGCCATCGCCCTGAAGCAAGGTTTCGGCCGGCTCATCCGCAGCAAACAGGACCGCGGCGTCGTCGTCCTTCTGGATAACCGCGTGACCAAACAGCGCTACGGCCGCGTCTTTCTTGAAAGTCTCCCGGACTACCGCTTCACCGACGACATCCGGGAAGTAGAGAATTTCTACGACAATGCCTGACCCCACTCACTTCCCCGCGCGACTAACCGCGAACGCAGAGAGCGGGTCTCGGCCAATAACTCCCGGCTGCTCGACAAGCCCAGTAGGGCGGACCCCCTGGTCCGCGGCCGGCCCCCTGGCCGGCACAAACCCCGTGGCGCAGGCACTCTTGCCTGCCGTCTCGACACTCGTGTCGAGACGTCTTGCCGGTTACCTTCGCCTTCAATTCCAGTCCAACAGGTTCTCCGCCAATGTTTGAACTCCGTGTTGAACACAGCTTCCCCGCAGGCCACCACCTGCGCGACTATATCGGCAAGTGCGCCACCCCGCACGGCCACAACTACCGCGTCCAACTCGCCGTCACCGGCCCCAACCTCAACCCCATCGGACTCCTGCTCGACTTCTCCGACCTCAAAAAATCCCTCCGCGCCGTCGCCGAAACCCTGGACCACAAATACCTCAACGACCTCCCCTTCTTCGCCACCCGCAACACCTCAGCCGAAAACATCGCCGTCTACTTCCACGAAGAACTCTCCAAACTCCTGGCCCCGGCATTAGAAGCCGCCCAAGCCCGCATCTCCGAAATCGTAGTCCAGGAAACCGACACCGCCTGGGCCATCTACCGCCCCTGACGGCCCGTCCCCCCGCCCCGCGTGCTAGACTCTCGTCCAGCCATGCGAACTCTCGTGATGATGTGCCTCTTCGCATCCATGGCGGCCCAGGCCCAAATCTCCAGCGCCCTGTTCCGCCACCACTACATCGCCCGCGAACTCCCAGGGACCCCCCTCGGCGCCGGAGCCTCCGCCCTGGCCGATTTCGATAAGGATGGCGACCTCGACTTCTCCGTCTACAACCGCCGCGACGGAAAGCTCTACTGGTTCGAGCAAACCGCCAAGGACTCCTGGACCCGCCACCTCGCCGGCGAGTTCCGCATCAGCCAGCTCGGCTGCGTGCCACTTGATGTCGACGCCGATGGCTGGATCGATATCGTTGTCGGCGGCTACTGGTTCCGCAACACCGGCCGTGCCCGCACCGAACCCTTCGTCCGCTACACCTACGACAGCAAAATCCAATACGAGATCCACGACATCGTCATTGCCGACATCGACGGCGACGGCCGCAACGACCTCACCGTCCTCGGCGACCGGGACGGCTGCTTCTGGTACTCCATCCCGCCCAAGCCCGCTCAGGACGCCGATTGGCCGCGCACCACCATCACGCTGGATGTGCTCAACGCCCGCGTCGATACCCATGCCGGCATCCACCCCGCCGGCATCGGCGACCTCGATGGCGACGGTGACGCCGACGTCTTCGTCACCGACCGCTGGTACGAAAACGCCGGCGCCGGACAAAAGTGGATTGAACGCCGGCTCCTGTTTGGCAAGCGCGGCCCGTGGGGATTCTCCGCGCGAAGCTGGATCAAGGATCTCAACGGCGATGGAGCCAACGACATCGTTGTCGTCGATTGCGACGGCCAGAACTCCGGCGTCGCCTGGCTCGAGAACAACGGCCGCAAACCGCCCGAGTTTCGCGCCCGCTACCTTGCCAACCGCGCCCCCGGCACCCGCGGCTCCTTCCACTCCATGCGCCTGGCCGACTTCGACGGCGACGGCGACGACGACATCCTCGTCGTCGAACAGGAAGACCCCTACATCCTCCCCCTCGGCGCAACCCCGCGCTGGTTCATTTGGGAGAACCTGACCGTCGGCCGCGACGTGCGCTTTGAGGAGCGTGTCATCCTCGACCAGCGTTTAGGCGGCCACGATGTGTATGTCGGTGACATCGACGGCGATGGCGACCTCGATATCGCCTCCAAAATCTGGAGTGTCTGGAAAGACAATTCCAACGGCGGCCAGGTCCACATCGACTGGCTGGAAAACCTCTCCAAGTCCAAGCCGGCCGCCCCCCCGCGCTGACCCGCGCTCGCAGCTCGGCTTCGTCGTTCAGAAAACCGACACCGCCTGGGCCATCTACCGCCCCGATTAAACAAGCGGCTCCCGGCGCTGCCCATCCCCCTCCGGATCTGCTACTCTCCAGCCAGAGTGCCGTTCCCCGTTTGCGGAGCGGCCGATTCCATCCGATCCGGACGCGCCTCGCTTCCGGGTCATGGGAGGTGCGTATGTCTGAACCAATCAAACCCGGTTGCGCCCGCCCTGTCAGCGGCCCGGCTGAAACCCAGCCCACCCCTGACAGTGCCGCGCCGCAGCAGCCAAAGGAGGTTTCATCTATGATCCTGATCGGCAAACCGGCCCCCGATTTCACCGCGCCCGGCTACCACAATGGCGCTTTCATCAACGTCCGCCTCTCCGACTACCGCGGCAAGTGGGTCCTGCTCTGTTTCTATCCAGGTGACTTCACCTTCGTTTGAAGCACCGAAGTCTCGGCGGTCGCCGGGAAATATCCTGAGCTGCAGAAGCTCGGCGTTGAAGTGTTGTCCGTCAGTGTCGATTCCATGTTTGTTCATAAGATGTGGAACGAAATGGAGCTGTCGAAGATGGTCGAGGGCGGCGTGCCGTTCCCCATGCTCTCCGACGGCGGTGGCAAGGTTGGCAAGGTTTTCGGTATCTATGACGAGGAGGCCGGCATCGAAACCCGCGGCCGCTTCATCATCGATCCCGATGGCGTCATTCAAGGCTACGAGGTGCTCACCCCGCCCGTAGGCCGCAACGTCGCCGAATCAATCCGCCAGATCCAGGCATTCCAACTGGTGCGTGAATCCCAGGGCACACAGGCCACCCCCGCAGGCTGGTGTCCCGGCAAGCCCACACTCACGCCCGGACCCGGCCTGGTCGGCAACGTCTGGAAGACCTGGACGGTGGAATCGGCCTTCGACTGATCCATCCCTCAACTTCTCCTCCCGGATCCCGCCGGCCGGCATTCCGCAGCCTCGGGATCCGGACTTTTTTGTGCCCTGTACGAAGCTGGCCTCAAAACGCCGCGTTCTATTACGATATGAAGATCAGAGCCGCGCCTCACCGTGCTTCTCTGAGTGACTACATGAATCAACTCCGGCGGCTGGATATTTGCGGTCCCTTCCACTTTGACAGTGTGGCGCCAGGGGCCACTGCGCAGCCCTGCGCGCGCCGATCGTACCTAAGCTTAGGCCTCTGGGCCGCGGCTCTGCTGCTCGCGCTCCTGTTTCTCGCCTTGCCCGCCGCGGCCCAGCGCACCGCCGTTCCTTTCAACAAAAACCTCCAGTGGTTCGCCTACGCCGGCGACCACAAAGTCGCAGGCAAATGGGGGGTCCACTTCGACGGCGGCTGGCGCCAGATGAGCAACGCTCTCTGGAACCAGTGGCTGGTCCGCCCCGGCGTCAACTACCAGCTTTCTCCCAAGGTCCAGCTCTCGGGCGCCTACAGCTACTTCAACACCCATCCCGGCGGTCTCGATTGGGAACCCAGCGCCGCCCCCGAGCACCGCTTGCAGCAGCAACTCGTCATCCAGCAGCCCCTGGGCAAAGTGAATCTGCGTCACCGCTACCGCTTCGACCAGCGCTTCCTCGGCTCCGGATACGTCGAAGGCCGCGATCGCAACTGGAACCTCCAGCACCGCGTCCGCTATATGCTGCGCGGCGACATCCCGCTCAAACGCCTCTCCAACGAAACCACCGCCGTCTCGCTCAGCCTCTATAACGAACTCTTCCTGCGCTACGGCTACGCCGGCGTCTCGGCCTTCGAGCAAAATCGCATCTTCGCCGGACTCGCCTTCCGCACCGCCCACGCCACCGCCATCGAAACCGGCGTCTTCAACCAGCGCTTTCAACCCTTATCTGGCGGCCGCATCGAGAATAATTACGTCCTGGTCATCTCGGTCAGCAACCAACTGCCGCTCAATCGTCTCCTCCGGCGCAAGTAACCTGCCCGCCAGACCGTCGAATAGGCACGCACACTCGCCCGGCCGCCAGTGTCCTGGCGTTTGGCGGCCGCTTTCCGTGTCATCCATTTCCACCCCGCCCCGGCGCGGATTCCGCCGAGTTGCCTCACATTTGAAGATCTTTATCCCAACAGCAGTCATCTCTAAGCAGTAAGGTTGTTGGCGCCGAAGCACATGCGCCGAAGAACATGCTAAAAAGAGCGCATCCCTGGATGAAAACGATGTTGTGGGCCGCTGGGCTCGGCAACTTCTTTCTAGGCATACTGATGGCCGCGGCGCCTGTTGAGATGGATCGCGTTCTCGGCATCGAGGCCTGGACCGCCGTCGTGCTTGTCCGCATGCTGGGCATCATCACCGCCTCCACCGGAGCCGGCCTCATGCTGGCCGCCAGCGACGCAGTCAGAAGTTGGCCCATGACGCTGGCCGGGATGCTGGTCGATTTCACCTGGGTCTGGGGGCTGGCCGCCGAGCCCCGCCTGTCGCATTGGGGTTTCACCGCCGGGGCTTTTCAGCTCCTGCTTGGCGCCGGACTCGGCGCCGTCCTCTACCGCGCTTATCAAACCCTCGGAGAGCAAAAACGCAGCATCTCGCCCGAGATCCTCAAATTCGCCCTGCGCAGTAAGACCAACGTCGGCCTCAGCATCGACGAACTCTCCCGCCTGTCGCCCGTCCTGCTCGTCTTCCTCCGCCATGCCGGTTGCACATTCTGCCGTGAAGCTCTGGACGACCTTGCAGCCAAAATGAAGGAGATCGAATCCGGCGGCGCCAGGCTTGTCCTGGTCCACATGGGTAGCGACGAACACGCCAGGGACTTCTTCACCCGCTACGGGCTCGAAAACGCCCCCCGGCTCAGCGACCCGGAACGCTCGCTCTACCGCGCCTTCGGCCTCCGGCGAGGCACCCTCGGCGACCTGTTCGGACCCAAGGTCTGGATGCGCGGTTTCGAGTCCGCCATTCTCAAGCGCCACGGCCAGGGCCGCCTGGTCGGCGACGGCTTCCAGATGCCCGGCATCTTCCTGCTCTTCCACGGCGAAGTGATCCGCAGCTACCGCCATCAAAGCGCGGCCGACCGCCCCGATTACGTGAAACTCGTCACCGGCCAGGAGTACGCTTCTCCCGAAATGCGATCCCGCTGACGGGCGCTCGCCCGGCCTGCCGGACCCATCAGGCGCATCTGCTATCGTATTGAAACAGGAGCGCGTCCCATGCCCGGCCGGACCGCAAGGTTCGCCAATCTCCCCGCAAGCGCTCGCGCTGGTCATTGCAGAATCTTCAGAGCCGGATATTCAGAGATGGTCGAGCAGTTGCCCAAACCTCCGAAACCGAATGACGCCCATTTCCCAGGCACTCTGGGATCGGTCGAGGTCTTCGGCATCCCGGTCCGCTTCCATTTCACTTTCTGGCTCATCGTCGTCTGGCTCATCGTCATCGGCTCGCGCGGCCAGCAGTCGGCAGCGGGAACCACTTTTTATATCCTGTCTATCTTCGGCTCCGTCCTCCTGCACGAACTCGGCCATGCCGTAGTCGCCCGCCGTTTCAGGATCAAGACCATCGAGATCGTCATGCTGCCCATCGGCGGCCTGGCCCGGCTCGAACGGCCTCCGCGGGCCCGTGAAGAGTTCTGGGTGGCCATCGCCGGCCCCGCCGTCAACCTCATCATCGGCGGCGCCCTGTTGGGCTTCGCCTGGCTGGGCGGCCGGACCCTGGCTCCCGAAACCTGGATGGCCCAGCCCAACGACTCCAATCTCGCCGAGCGCATCGGCATCGCCAACCTCTTCCTGGCCGTCTTCAATCTCATCCCCGCCTTCCCCATGGACGGCGGCCGCATCCTGCGCTCGCTGCTAGCCCGCTGGCGCCCGGAACACGAGGCCACCCGCACCGCCGCCCGCATCGGCATGGGCATGGCCGCCATCATGGGCCTCTACGGTCTGCTGGCCGGCAATTTCTTCCTCGTCTTCATCGCTTTCTTCATCTATGTTGGGGCTATGCAGGAGCGCGTCGCCTCCGACCAGCAGGCGCTGATCGGCTCCGAAATCGTCCGCCCCGCCATGGTCACTGACTTCCGCACCCTCAATCACGGCGACACGCTGCGGGATGCTTCCAACCTCCTGCTCGCCACCACACAGCAGGACTTCCCCGTCATGGCCGGACCCGCCGTCGCCGGCCTTCTCACCCGCCAGGCCATGCTCCGCGCCATGGCCGCCGATGGCCCCGACGCCTATGTCGCCGGCGCGATGGATCGCGACTATCTCAGGGTCTCGCCCTCCGCGCCGCTTTCCGAGGTCGTGCAGTTGATCGCGTCCCGGCAGGGCAGTTGCGCACTGGTGTTCGATGGCGACACCCTGGCCGGCATGCTGACGGCCGAGAACGTGAGCGAATTCCTGATTCTGAGGGAGATCCGGCGCGCCCGCGAAGGCGTAAGAGAGCAGGCTGAATGAGTCAACACGATGTCGTTGTTGTGGGCGCCGGCCTTGCCGGGCTGAGTTGCGCCAGAAAGCTGGAAGCCGAAGGCGTGCATTGCCAGGTGATCGAAGCCTCCGACGGCGTCGGCGGCCGCGTCAGAACCGACGAGCACGAAGGCTTCCTGCTCGACCGCGGCTTTCAGGTTCTTCTCACCGCCTACCCCGAGGCTCAGGAACAACTCGACCTCGACGCCCTGCGGCTTTGCGGCTTCGTTCCGGGCGCGGTGGTGAGAAAAGAGGGCCGCTTCTTCCGCATCTCCGACCCCGCGCGCGGCGGCGGCTATTTCTCCAACCTGTTTACCCCCGTCGGCACGCTGTTCGACAAAATGAAGATCTCGCGCCTCCGCAACGACCTGGCGAAACTGTCCATCGAGGAGATCTTCGAAAACCCCGAAATCAGCGCCCGCCAGGCGTTGCTCATGCGCCGCTTCTCCCAGCGCATGATCGACGAATTCCTCCGCCCGTTGTTCGGCGGCGCAATGCTCGATCAGAACCTGGCTGGTTCCAGCCGCATGTTCGAGTTCCTGTTCAAGATGTTCGCCGAGGGTGACGCCGCCGTGCCCGAACTCGGCATGGGCGAGATCCCCAAACAACTCGCCTCCACCTTGCCTGAAGGCGCCATCCGTTTGAATACGCGCGTCGCCACCGTCAAGGCCGGGGAAGTCCATCTGGCGTCGGGCGAGGAGATCAAAGCGCAGGCCGTGGTCGTGGCCGCCGACGGACCCGAGGCCATGCGCATCCTCGAAACCCGCCGCAAGGTCCAGTCGCGCGGCGTCAGTTGCGTCTACTTCGACGCCCCCGATAGCCCCGTCGAGGAGCCGGTCATCGTGCTCGGCGGCGGCAGCCGCGGCGTCATCAACAACCTGGCGGTGATGAGCGAGGTGTCGCCCGCCTATGCCCCCGAAGGCCGGTCGCTGGTCTCTGTGACCGTACTCGGCAACCCCGCGCGCGACGACCGCTCGCTGGAGACCATGATCCGCGGCCAGCTCAAACGCTGGTACGGGCGGTTGACCAAGGATTGGCGGCTGCTCAGGATCTACCGCATCGAACACGCCCATCCCATCGCCGTGCCCCAGCATCTCAGGACCGAGACAAGACTCGAGCCCGGTCTCTATATCTGCGGCGACCACCGCGCCACGCCCTCAATCCAGGGCGCGATGGAATCCGGCCGCCTCGCCGCCGAGTCCCTGCTGCGCCAGTTGCGGGGCCAGCCCGATCCGGACCACCATGAGGCCGCCGCCTCGGCCCGCCATAGCCGCAGGGTCCTCAGGACACAGGAAGCGAAACAGTCCCCGATCGAAGACGACGAAATCGACTGACCCGCCCGGCGCGAACCCCCGCGGGCGGCTTACCTCAGGTCGAACTTCTTCATCTTGTAGCGCAGCGTGTCGCGCGTGATGCGCAGCAACCGGGCCGCTTGCGTCTGGTTGCCCCCCGTCTTTTCGAGCGCTTGAACCAGCAGCCGTTTTTCGTTGTCCTCGAGCGACATGCCGGCGTCGGGAATCGTCCGCGGAAAGCTCTCGATGGCGACAAGCGGCTGGCCGGCCGGGTTCCGGCTGATCGACATCGGCAGGCTTTGCGGGGTGATGTAGGAGGAGTCTTCGAGGATCATCGCCCGCTCGACAGCGTTGCGCAACTCCCTCACATTGCCCGGCCAGTCGTGGCGCTGCAACATGTTCATGGCTTCCGGAGCGATGCCTTCGATGTGGCGCTTGAACTTGCGGTTGTAATGCTCAACAAAGAAATCCGCCAGCGGGACGATGTCCTCGGGCCGCTCCTTCAACTCCGGAATCGTGATGTGGATGACGTTCAGCCGGAAAAACAGGTCCTGCCGGAACGCCCCTTCCTTCACCGCCTCGCGCAGGTTTTTGTTCGTGGCCGCGATCACGCGCAGATCCAGGTTGATGTCCTTCAGCCCGCCCAGCCGCCGGAAGGTCTGTTCCTCGAGCACCCTCAGCAGCTTCGCCTGTAGCATGAGCGGGATCTCGCCGATCTCGTCCAGGAACAGCGTTCCTCTGTCGGCCAGCTCGAATATGCCTTTCTTCTGGGCGCGGGCGTCGGTGAAGGCGCCCTTCTCGTAGCCGAACAGCTCGCTTTCAAGCAACGTCTCGGGGATGGCGGCGCAGTTGATGGCGATGAACGGTTCGGCCTGGCGCATGCTCTGGTAGTGCAATGTCTTGGCGACCAGGTCCTTACCGGTTCCGTTCTCGCCTTCCAGCAGGATCGTGGTGGCCTCGCTGACGGCAACCCGGCGGACGAAATTGAGCAGCTCGAGCATCGCAGGGCTGGCGGCGATGATCTCGCGTTTCTGCGGTTCGGCCTCGTCGGTGATGTCCTTGATCGTCGCGACGACGCCCTGCACCGTTCCGTCCTCGCGCACCACATGGCTTGTGCGAATCACCACCAGGCGTTCAAGCCCGTTCTCGCTGCGCAGCCGTATCGTCGCGTTCGATCCGTTCGAAGACAGCAGCCCCGTGTGCATGCCGCAACCGGGTTCGCACTGCTGGCAGCGGAACATCTTATGGCAGTCGCGCCCCACCAGCGCTTCTGCCGTCATCCCGAACAGCCGCTCGGCGGCGGCGTTCACCCCCGTGATGATGTGGTTGGTGTCGTAGAGAACCAGGGCGTCCGAGATCTGGTCGAAGACGGCCTCAAGCACGCCCGCTGTCTGCCATTCGCTGGAGAGTTTGGTCATTTCGCTCTGACGCTACATCCATTCTAGTCGGATCGGAGGAGGTTGGGAGGGGGGCTGGGGCAATTCACCCATCCCGGCCGCTGGGGAGGGATTGTAGATTCGGAACAAATAGTCTTTAATTTGAACCGGATACGGGTGGACGCGGCAGCTCTGGGTCCGGCCCGGCGAAATGGTCTTAGAATTGCAAATCTTTGGTTGAGTGAGAAGTGCCGGGTGAGGTGCCGCAGAGCTCCCGTCCGGTGTGGAAGGCACGATCCGATGGGTTCCATCCAACTCGCACTATCCGATGCGGCCAAGGCCGAGACGCTGAGGGGCGTACTGTCCCGCAGCGCACAGCGCGACGTGGTGTGCGTGGAGATACCCGACCTCGCGTCGGCATGTGTCGTCGTGGTCGACCAGGCCCACCTGGCCGGTCTGCCCCAACCCCTGCCGCAGCCGGACAAAATCGTGCTGCTCGCGGCCAGCGATCCGGATTCTCTCAAGGAGGCCTGGGATGCCGGCGTGAGTTCGGTGGTGAGCGAACAGGATTCGCTGAACACGCTGGTTCTGGCCATCCTGTCGGTCTGTCTGCGTACCGGGGCGGCACGGTCCAAGGACTCGTTGCCGCAGACGTTGGGTTGATGGAGTATTGTGATCAATGGCCCGGGCAATTCCAACCTGATGATGTCCCGAGGCCGGGAGGTTAGTTAGACATGGCTGATGTGAATCTTCTACCCTACGCAATCGCATGGGCCGTTTTTGCTCTGGTGGTGATCCTGCTCGCCTTCAGGCGTAAGAGCATCTCCGCGCAGGAAGACGATACGCTGCATTTGGGAGGCGGCTCCGAGGAGCATGTCAAGCAGCAGGAAGAGGTTGCCAAGAAACTGGCCAAACTCGACTTGTGGGGCAAGGTGTTGACTGTGATCCTGGTTCTCGCCGGGCTGGCGCTCGGCGTCGTCTACGGGCTTCAGATCTGGGAAGCAACCTCCAGACAGTCCTTCTAGGGCGGAGGATTGCCGAATAAGGATACCCTGCGGTCCGCGCGCGGACGCCGCGCGGGCCGCGGGTCCGTTTGTTGTTGATCGCCTGATTCGCGCCTGTTCAATGGCGCTCAAACGAGCCTGTGGTGGGCCATCATGGCCTGCGGCGGGAAGGGAGCGGATTTGCCGATGAGGATTCGATTTGCAGGAGTGCTGCTGGCCCTGGCGCTGGCGGGCGGCCTTACAGGCGCCCAGCGCGGAACCGGAGCCACGACGCCCAACAGCGTCTGCGCCGATTGCCACGACTCCGAAGCCAAGCTCAACAAATCGGCTCATGTCGGCGTGTTGTGTGCGTCCTGCCACCTGAAGCGGGAAGAGTACCCTCACCCCGAAAACGCCCCCAAACCCCAATGCTCGGATTGCCACGCCACCGTCGTCGCCGAGTTCAACATGAGCAACCACGCTCTGGAACTCAAGAAGGGCAACGCCGGCGCCCCCGATTGCGCCTTCTGTCACGGCGAAAAACACGACATCGCCATCGCCAAATCCAATGAAGCCCGGCGTGCGTCGCTGGACAACTGCGGCGGCTGCCACGACAAGGCCATGGCCGCCTTCGAGCAGTCGGTTCACGGCAGAGCCGTCGCCGCCGGCATCCGCGAAGCGCCCGTCTGCATCGACTGCCACTCGGCGCACAATATCGAAAGCCCGAAGCGCGACGGATCCTCGGTCAATACCCAGGCCGTCCCTGAAACCTGCGGCCGCTGCCACGGTGACCTCAAACTGATGCAGCGCTTCGGCCTCAACGCCGATCAGGTGACCACCTTCAACTCCAGTTTCCACGGTCTCGCTCTGAAGTCCGGCGAACAGCGCGTCGCCGGTTGCGCCTCCTGCCACGGCTTCCACGACATCCTGCCGTCGCACGATCCCAAATCGCGCATCCATCCCAAGAACATCGCCGCCACCTGCTCGTCCTGCCACCCCGGCGCCGGCAGCAAGTTTTTCCTCGGCAAGATCCATACAGTCGAGGTGACCGACGAGCCGGTGCCCATCCAGTGGGCGCGGCTGTTTTACATCTGGCTGATCCCCGGCACCATCGGCTTCATGTTCGTCCATCATCTGGGCGACTTCATCCGCAAATTCCACATCCACCGCTTCCAGGGCCAGCGCCAGCCTGCCACGATGCTCAAGCCGGTCAAGCCGCACATCCGGATGCACCGCTTCGAGCGCATTCAGCACCTGCTGCTGATGGTCAGCTTCATCGTGCTGGCCTACTCGGGCTTCGCGCTGCACTACCCCGACGAGTGGTGGTCGCGCTGGTTCCTGGCCTACGAGAAAACCTACCCTCTGCGCGGCACCATCCACCGCACAGCCGGCGTGATCCTGTTGATCACATCTGTGCTCCACGTGATCTCGCTCATCATCAACAAGACGCTGCGGGAGCACTGGAAGGAAATGCTGCCGAAGTTCGGCGACCTGCGCGAAATGGTCGAAGGCACGCTCTGGCGTCTCGGCCTGCGCCGTCAGCGCCCCTACCAGTCCTCGCACAGCTACGTCGAAAAGGCCGAATACTGGGCGCTGGTCTGGGGCACCGCGGTGATGGCCGTCACCGGCATCGCGCTGTGGGCCAACAACTGGATGCTCGCCAATACGCCCAAAGTCTGGTACGACTTCTCTCGGGTCGTCCACTACTACGAGGCCGTGCTCGCCACCCTCGCCATCATCGTCTGGCACTTCTACTCGGTCATCTTCGACCCCGAAGTCTATCCGATGGACCCGTCCTGGTACAGCGGCTACAGCCCGCGCGAGTTCCCCGAACACGGCCACGGCCACACCCAGACCCACGGCGAACAGAAAGACCACTGATCGATCAATTCGGGCTCGCAAGCCAATCCGATCTGTTTATACTGAATCTATGCAGAAACTGAAGGATTGGCTTGCGCCGGTCATTTTCCTGGGAAGCAACTGGATCAGTCTCGCGGGCGTCGTGCTCGTCACCACCGGTGGCTTCATGTGGCTCGTCCTGCTGCCGACGATGCTTAGACCCGGCGGCCGCGACCCGTATCTCGGAATCCTGCATTTCATGATCCTGCCTGCGGTCTTCTTCGCCGGACTGGGCCTGATCCCGCTGGGCATCTGGTGGGCCAAGAAGCGCAACAAGGGCCATCTGCCGCCGGTGTTCCCGCCCATCGACCTGAAGAACCCGCGGTTCCGCAAGTTGATCGCCTTCTTCGCCGTCACGACGGTGTTGAACGTCGTCATCGGCACCCAACTGCTCTACAGCGCGGTGCACCACATGGAGTCAGTCAGCTTCTGTGGACAAACCTGCCATGTCGTGATGAAGCCCGAATTCACCGCCTATCAGAATTCGCCGCACGCCCGCGTCGATTGCGTCAGTTGCCACATCGGCCCCGGCGCCAACTGGTTCGTCAAGAGCAAGATCTCCGGCTCCTGGCAGGTCATCAGCGTCACGCTCAACCTCTACCCGCGGCCGATCGAGACGCCGATCAAAGACCTCCGCCCGGCCCGCGAAACCTGCGAGATCTGCCACTGGCCGCAAAAGTATGGCGGCGACAGGGTGCGTGTTCTGGATAAGTTCGCCGACGACGAAGCCAGTTCTCACACCAAGACCGTGCTGCTGATGCACATCGGCGGCGGCAACGGCTATCAGGGCATCCACGGCGCGCATATGGGTCCGGGCGTGGTGATGCGTTACGCGCCCAAGGACCGCAAGCGGATGGAGATCCCCTGGGTCGAGTACACCAAGAATGGCGAGACGGTCACCTACAACGCCGAAGGCTACAAGGGCGATGGGCCGGGCAACATGGAGGTCCGCACGATGGACTGCATGGACTGCCATAACCGCCCGTCGCACACCTTTGAACTGCCCGGCCGCGCCCTGGACCGCGCCCTGGCCTCAGGCGAAATCGACCGTTCCCTGCCGTTCGCAAAGAAGACCGCGCTCGAGGTGATCCAGAAGGTCTACAAGAACACCGAGGAGAGCGAGCGCGAGATCATTGCGCAGTTCAAGGCGTTCTACGAGAAAAACCATCCGGACGTTTTCGCGGCCAAGAAGGCGGCAGTCGAGCGGTCGGCCAAAGCCGTGCTCAGCGTATACGCCAAGAACGTCTTCCCCGACATGAACGTGCAATGGGGCGTCTATCCCAACCACCTCGGCCACGAGGATTTCCCCGGCTGCTTCCGCTGCCACGACGGCCGCACGGGTTCGAAGGAAGGCCGCGAGATCACCATGGATTGCGACAACTGCCACAAGACGCTGGCCATGGAAGAGGACTCGCCCAAGGTGCTCACCGACCTCGGCCTGGCCAACCGCACCGGCACACACTAGTCGATTAAGAGAAGAGAGCAGGGCCGCGCGGGGCGGGGAAGCCTCGCCGCGGCCCTTCGCTTTTCAGATCGCCTAGATGTACGCGATGACGTCGATCTCCACCAGTGAATCACCTGGGATATCGAGCGCCGTGATTGTCGTCCGCACCGGCGGTTCGTCGCCGAAGCGGCCATGGAACGCCGCGTTCATGGCCTTGTAGTCTTCCATCTTCTTCAGATAGACATTGCACTTCAGACACTTCGACATCGACGAGCCGGCGTTGACCAGTTCCTTCTCGATCTCGTCGAGCACGGTCTTGGTATGCGCCGTGATGTCGCCATCGTAGTGGGCGCCCTTGCCGGCGATGAACAGCAGGTTGCCGTAGGAGACGGCGCCCGAAAACAGCGGCGTCTTCGCGGGTTTGGAGCCTTTGTAGTGGACCTTCTTGACGGGTCCGGTCTGGGCAGCGGCCGGTACTGCGGCGGCGCCGGCGACAGCGCCGGCCTTCATCCAATTGCGTCGGGTCTGGTTGGCCATAGGTGGTTCGAGTCTCCTTGGACCGGAGTATATCGCGGCCCGGACCCCACCCACACCACGCCGCCTATTCGTCCCTCAGCACCTGCAGCGGCTTCTGCGGCAGCACGCGCGCGCTGGCCAGCCATCCGGCCAGCAACGACAGCGCGCCCACCAGCACCACCGTGGCGGCATTCGGCAGCCATTCGACGCGGAACTCGGCGTCGAGCAGTCGCGTCATCAGCAGCCGTGAAAACGCCGTGGCCAGCAGCCCGCCCATCAGCCCGGCCACCAGCCCGAGGATCAGGAATTCGACCGAGAAGATCCCCAGAAGCTGGCGGCGGCGCGCGCCGAGCGTCTTCAGCACGGCGGCCTCCCTCATGCGGCGGAAGCGCGTTCCGGCCACTGTGGCCATCAGGATGATGACCCCCGCGGCGATGGCGAATCCGGCGATGAAGCGCACCAGCAACGACACCTGGTCAACCACTTCCTGGATGATCGAGATCACGTCGGCGGCATTGACCACCGTCACGGTGGGGAACTTGGCGTAGGCGTCGCGCTGGAACTTCTGGACGCTCGCCGCGGGCATCCGGGCCAGGCCGAAATACTGGCGCGGGAAGCTCTCAAGGGCGGCCGGGTTGAACAGCGTTTCGCCGGCGCCGCCGGGTCCGGCGCTGATGATGCGGTAGACGGCGGCCAGGCGGGCGTCGAACTCGCGGCCGGTGACCGAGTAACGCAGCGTGTCGCCGACCTTGGCCTTGAGGACGGTGGCGGCTTCCTTTTCCAGAGCCACGAAGGCCTCTTTCGACGACGGGTCCCACCACTGGCCCGCGCGGATCTGGATGTCGTCGGGCTTGTCCGGCAGATAGCTCACCTGGCGGGCCTGCGAGAACCTGCGTTCCCACCCGCGCAGGCCGCCGAGTTGGAGCGGGTTGCCGTTGATGGTCATCAGCCGGGCCGAGATCAGCGGAATCAGCCGCGGTTTCGCCTTCGGATCCGCCGACGTCACCGGCTGCGCGTCGAGCAGGGCTTTCAGACCGTCGTGCTCGCGCGGCGTGATGTTGATTATGAAGACGTTGGGCGCGTTGGGCGGCGCGGCGCCTGCCACTTCAGCCAGCAGCGACTTCTGGATGAGGTAGATCGACAGCGTGAACATCACGCCGATGCCCAGCGAAACCAGCACCGCGCCGGCGTGGTTGCCGGGCCGGTAAAGATTCGCGATGCCCTGGCGCAACGGCACTGGCAGCCGCCACGGGCCTTTCTGGACCGTCCAGCGCAGAGCGCGCAGCAGCGCCCAGGCCACGCCGGAGAGGATGACCAGGCTGACCACCAGTCCGCCGATGAACATCCAACCCATGCGGGCCGAGTCAGCCAGCCATCCGGCGATGGCGCCGAGGCCGAGCAGGATCAATGCGCCGCTGATGATCGAGGGCACCTGGCGGCGCAGCCGTTCGATGAGCGGCGGGCGGACTTCGGCCATCTCCCGGCGGAAGATGAGTGCCGGCTTGACGCGGCGGATCGACAACAGCGGCGGCAGCGTGAACAGCAGCGTCACCAGCAGGCCCGTGGCGATGCCTTCAATGGCGAAGGCCGGACTCCAGTGCATGGCGGTTTCGAAGCGGAAGTACTTCATCAGCAGCACCGGGAACAGCAGTTGGACGACCGCGCCGACGCCGACGCCGGCGAGGCCCCCGGCCACTGCCAGCAGGCCGGTCTGGATGGTGTAGATGCCGATGATCTGCGACGAGCGCGCACCCAGGCATTTCATGATGGCGATGGTGTCGAGCCGCTGCTGCAAGTGGGCGTGGACCGAGGTGGCGACGCCCAGCGCGCCCACGATCAAGGCGATGAGCGAGACCAGCGACAGGAACGTCGTCGAGCGGTCCAGCGCGCGTTCGATGGCCGGGTGGGCCTCGCGCGCGGTCACCACGCGGGCGTCGGTGAACGTCTTGCGCAGGTCGGTCTTCATCGCTTCGAGATTGAACTGCGGCTCGGGCGATTTGAACAACAGACGATGGGAGGCGCGGCTACCGAACTGCATCAGTCCCGTGCGGTGGAGGCCGTCGCGGGTGATCATCACGCGCGGGCCGATGTTGAGCGACCCGGTCATGCGGTCGGGTTCGGCGCGGACGATGCCGGCGACGCGGAACTCCTGGCCGCCGAGGCGGACCGAAGAGCTTTGCGACAGGTCCATGCGGATGGCAAGGTCGTCGGAGACGACGATCGATTCGGCGTTGAGGACATCGCGGAGCCTGGCGGGCGGGTCGAGTTCGAGCTTGCCGTAGAAGGGGTAGGCTTGCGGATCGACGGCCTTGATGGAGACCAGGATGGGCGGAGCGGAGGAGGCCGCTGAGTCCATCATGGAGACGGTTTCGATGATGTGGGTGACGACGGCGCCCTGATCGGTATAGCGTTTGGCGGCGGCGTCCTGTTCCGCGGTCGGCGGATTGAACTGCCGGATCGCGATGTCCGCGGCCATCAGGGTGCGGGCTTCGCGGCGCAGGGTGTCTCGGAAGGCGGCCGAGAAGCCGCGGACGCCGGTGAGCGCGCCGACGCCGGCGGCGACGCCGAAGGCGACAAAGAGGAATTTCAGGGCCGAGGCGCGGGCCTCGCGGGAGGCAATCTTGAGGGCGGTGTTCCAAAGGTTCACGCGGGGACGCCTTTCCGCTCGTCGGAGACGACGAGTCCGTCCTTGAGGGTGATGATGCGGGTGGCGTGGGAGGCGAGTTCGTGGTCGTGGGTGACCAGGACCAGAGTTGCTCCCTCGGCGCGGTTCAGCGAGAGCAGAAGTTCGAGGACCTGGCGGCCGTTGGTGGAGTCGAGGTTGCCGGTGGGTTCGTCGGCCAGAAGCAGTGGCGGTTTGCGCATGAAGGCGCGGGCGAGCGCCACGCGCTGCTGTTCGCCGCCGGAGAGCTGGACCGGGTAATGGTCACGGCGCTCGGCGAGCCCGACGGTGTCGAGCAGGTGGCGGGCGCGCTCGATGCAGGACGACGACGATTCGCCGGCGAGTTCCGCGGGCAGCAGGACGTTTTCCTCGGCGGTGAGGGTGGGGATCAGTTGATAGGACTGGAAGACGAAGCCGATCTTGCGGCCGCGGATGGCGGCGAGCGAGTCCTCATTGAGGCTGGAGATGATGTCGCCGTCGAGCAGGATGTCGCCCTTGGTGGGCGAGTCGAGTCCGGCGAGCAGGCCAAGCAGGGTGGACTTGCCGCTGCCGGATGCGCCCATGATGGCGACGAATTCGCCGCGATCGATAGTGAGTTCGATGCCGCGGAGGATGTCGACTCGGTGGGCGCCGGTGTCGATGGACTTGGTGATCGAGCGGAGTTCGAGGATGGGCGGGTTCATGCGGTATGGGCCTGTCTTCTATGATGGCAGTAGATGAGACTTCGCATCGGAATCCTTGCCTTGATGGCCGTGGCGCTGTTGGGCGCCGGTTGTTCCAGCAGCCAGCAGCAGTTGGTCGCACCGCCGCCGGCCGCCCCCGCGAAGCAGGCCGCCCCCGCGCAGCCTGTTGACGGCAGGCCCGTCATTGTTGCGTTTGGAGACAGCCTGACGGCCGGCTATGGGGTGGCGGCCGGGCTGAGCTACCCGGACTATCTCCAGAAGGAGATCGACGCGGCGGGGTATGCGTACCGGGTGGTGAACATGGGGATCAGCGGCGATACGACCAGCGGCGGTGTGAACCGGATGGAAGAGGCTGTGATGCAGAAACCCGAGATCGTGATCCTGGAACTGGGCGGCAACGACGGGTTGCGGGGCTTGCCGCTCGAGGCGACGCGGCAGAACCTGGACGAGATGGCGGCGCGGTTCCAGAGTGCCGGGGCGAAGGTGCTGCTGGCCGGGATGACGCTGCCAAGAAACTATGGGCCGGACTACATCAAGGGCTTCGAGTCGATCTATGTGGACCTGGCGCGGCAGAAGCGCATGGGGCTGATCCCGTTCCTGCTGGAAGGGGTCGCGACCGAGCCGAGGCTGATGCAGGGCGATGCGATCCACCCGACGGCGGAGGGCAACAGACGGGTGGCGGCGACGGTGTTCCGCTATCTGAAACCGATGTTGAACTAGGATCGGCAGGCACGGATCGGCCTCGCGCTGGTGCGGCCAGGATCGCCGGGCGGGGTGGGGACAGACTGCGGGTGAACGCATTTGGGGGCGGCGTGCGAG
>JACZJQ010000145.1 GCA_014860455.1 Bryobacteraceae bacterium
CCGCCACCCCACTCGAGATATTGTCGAAAGCCACCGTCCCCGATCCCAACCGTCCCACCACCTCCATCGCGTTCTCCATCGACGACGCCCTGAAGAAAATCCACGCAAACGCCACAAAATGCCCCGTCAACACCGTCGGGCCCAGCCGCCGCCACCACTCCGCCGGCGGCTTCGGATTCCCTCTGAACGTCCTCCATCCGTGCTGAACCGCCAGCGCCCCCCCATGCAGCGCCCCCCACACAATAAACGTCCAGTTCGCCCCATGCCACAATCCGCCAAGCAGCATCGTCACGAACAAATTCACGTACGTGAACACCTTCCACTTCGACCTCAGCCCCGGCAGCGAGAAATACAGGTAGTCCCTCAGCCAGTTCGACAGCGAGATATGCCACCGCCGCCAGAAGTCTGCAATGTTCAGCGCCTGGTACGGCCGGTTGAAGTTCTCAGGCAGCTTCAGCCCCAGCAGCAGCGCGCTGCCGATGGCAATATCCGTGTACCCCGAAAAATCATAGTAAAGCTGCAAAGCGTACCCATACACGCCGATCAGCGTCTCCATCCCCGTGTACAGCCCCGGCGTGTCGAAGATCCGGTTCACTAGATTCTCCGCCAGGTAGTCCGCAATCAGAAACTTCTTGAACAGCCCCAACCCAATCCTATAGAGCGCCCGGCCGCCATCTTCGGCCTTCAACACCCGGTCCGTCTTTTCAAGTTGCGGCGCCAGCGCCAGCACCCGCGCAATCGGCCCCGACAGCGTCGTCGGGAAAAAACTCACCGCCGTCATGTGCGTCAACAGGCTCCGCACCGGCTTGCCGTCCCGCCGGTACAGATCAATCGTGTACGTAAGCGATTGGAAACAATAGAACGAAATCCCCAGAGGGAACGTCCAGTGCCACGCCGGCGCCTTCGCCCCCGTCAAATCCCCCCACGCCCCCAAAAAGAACGGCATGTACTTAAACGACGCCAGAATTCCCAGATTCATCACCAGGCTCAGGCTCACCAGCACCCGCCTCTTCCATTGCTGCTTCGCCGCCCCCAGCCCCAACCCGATCAGGTAGTCAACAAACGACGCCGCCGGAATCAGCCCCAGGTAGAACATCCCCCACTTGGCGTAGAAGAAGTAATTGGCAAACAGCAGCACCGCGAGCGACACCGCCCGGAACCGCTGTAGCGGCCAGTAAATCAGGAAGATAGCGACAAGGAAGACGAAATAGACCGAACTGGTGAGCAGCATGGGCGACGGGTTAGCGAGTGCCCGCCTCTGACATTATATCCGCCGCGGCCCCGCTCTCCTTAGGGTTTGTAGCTCTTTGTGTGCCCGTTGCGCTGGTTGGTCACCTTCAGCGTCGCGTCTTTACCCGCCTCCACCGTAATCCCGTGCCCCTCGCACTTCTCCTCCACGTTCGCGATCCGCTCCTCACTCACATTCGCGTCCTTGCCCCCGGCCAGCGAATAATGCAGTTGCCACAGATCGTTCAACCCAGGCGACGACGCGAACACCTTCCACGCCGCCGGCGACCCGCCCTTCTTCGCCCCGTTGTTCATCACGATCACCCTCGGCCTCAACCCATGCACGATCGCCGCCGGATTCGACTGGTCCAACCCGTGATGCGTCGTCAGGAACAGATCCACCGGCCCGATGTAATGCTCCGGACACGCAATCTCCAGTTCCTTGTTCCAAGTCAAATCCGCCAGGTCCACAAACCTGAACTTGCCGAACGTCAGCAGAAACCCAATCGACCGCGCATTCTCCGACGGATCATCCGCCTTGCGCTCCACCTCCGCGCACAGAGCATTCTTCTGCCCGCCCCCTTTGAGCGGCTTCGGAATCTTCTCGCCCCTCGCCGTCACGATATCGATCCGTATGTCTTTCAGTTTCAACACATCGCCCGGCTTCACCTGCCTGCGCTTCGCCCCCGACGCCGCCACCCGCAGATACGCATCCTCCAACTCCTTCGCCCTCTTATTGGTCTCCGTATTCGTCCCATGATCCACGAGCGTCCCGATCGGAAACGCCTCGGCCAGTTGCGGCACCCCGCCCACATGGTCCAGGTGGTAATGCGTCATCAATAGGTAGTCGATCCGCTTGAGCCCAGCCTTCTTCGCCGCGGCGACAATCCGTTTCGCGTCCCGCCCGTCATAGCCAGGCCACCCCGCGTCCACTAGGATCGACTCCCCCGATGGCGTCACAATCAGCGTCGCCTGCCCGCCCTCGGTGTCGACGAAATGCAGATCCACCGTCCTCCGCGGCCCGGCGGCCCAGGCGGCCAGACTGACGGTCAAAATGAGTACGACTCTTAACATGGCGGCATCGTATCACAGGGAACAGATCCCCACCGCATCTCGTAGTAAACTACGGAAGCATTCAGCCGTGCCTTTCTGTACACAATGCGGAAGCGAGGTCCAACCCACCGACACGTTCTGTGCCGCCTGTGGGGCCGTGCAGGGCGGCGGCGCCTCGGCGCCCGAAGCCGCGCCCAAATCCGCTTCCTCCCGTGACCCGTTCGAAGGCCTCGATGAGCGCCGCGCCGCCATCTTCTGCTACGTCCCGCTGGTCGGCTGGATCGCCTCCATCGTCGTGCTCGCCGCCGAACGCTTCCGTAACTCCCGCGAAACCCGCTTCCACGCCTTCCAGGGACTCTATCTCTTCGTCGCCTGGCTCTTCGTCGACTGGGTCTTCTCCCCGTTCACCCATTGGGCTGAGCCCATGAAGGCCATCTCCTCCATCATGAAAGTCGGCGTCTTCGGCGCCTGGATCTTCATGCTCGTCAAAACCAGCCAGGGTGAAACCTTCCGCCTCCCCCTGCTCGGCGAACTCGCCGACCGCAGCGTCTCTGAACAGAAATAAGGCCGCCATACGCAATCGGTGCGCACCGCGGCCGGTTCCCTAAAGTTGACTCGAATCCGCTTCTCAGCGCACCACTGCGGCCCGATTCGACAGCCGTCCGATTCCCGTAGCCATGATGGTGACAACGTCGCCTTCGGCCAGCGCCGCTTCCTGCGGCGCGATGATCCCGGTCCCGGTCAACAGCACAGACCCCGCCGGCACATCATTCGCCTTCATCAGGTATTCGATGAGCGTTTCAATCTTCCGCCCCAGCTTCGACGTCGAAACCGCGCCTTCGAAGATCACCTTCTCGCCCCGCTGGATCGTACATGTCATGTCCAGCGCGTACGGGTCGGTCAACTCATCCGGCGTCACAAACCATGGCCCCAGCGCGCAACACGCGTTGTACACCTTAGACTGCGGCAGATACAGCGGATTCTCGCGCTCGATGTCCCATGCCGAAACGTCGTTGGCCAGCGTGTAGCCCAGAATCGAGCCCTTCTCGCCCAGCAGCACCGCCAGCTCCGGCTCCGGCGCCGTGAACTTCGAATCCTCGCGAATACCGATCTCCCCCCCCGGTCCCACGCAAACCCGCGCGTTCCCCTTGAAGAAAATCTCCGGCCTCGGCGCCGTGAACACATGCCGGTAAAATCCCTCCCGCGTACCGTGTTCGGCGTCGCGGAACGACGCGCTCATCTCATACGTGCACCCGCACGCCCACACCTCCACCGGCTCAATCGGCAGCACAGGCGCCGCCGCCTCCCGCGTATTCGCCGCATGCGCCGCGGCCAGTTCCGTCAGGCTCGCATCCTCCAGCGCGCAGCGGTGGACAAACTCCATCAACCCATAGCCCGGAATCGGCCGCGCCTGGCCCTTGTCAAACACCGCGGCCGTCGTCCGGCCCTTCCACTCAATCTGTCCAATTTTCATGTTTCGCTCAGTATTTCATATAGACGGTCTTGAAGTCGCTGTAGAACTCCAACGCCGCCGGGCCCTGTTCCTTCGGCCCGAAGCTCGAATCCTTCGTCCCGCCGAACGGCAGTTGATACTCCACCCCCGCACTCGGCAAATTCACCGTCAACAGCCCCGCTTCCATGCCGTAGACAAACTCCAGCGACCGCGATAGGTTCGACGTCTGCACCGACGCCGACAGCCCAAACTCGCTGCCGTTCGCAATCTCCATCGCATGCGCAAAATCGCGCGCCTTCATGATCGCCAGCACCGGCCCGAAGATCTCCTCGCGCGCGATCACCATCTCCTCGGTCACCCCGGCAAACACCGTCGGCTCCACAAACCAGCCCTTGTCGTACTCGCCCCCGGTCAGCCTGCGTCCGCCGCAAACCGGCTCGCCCGCCTCCGCGCGGCCCTTCTCGATGTAGCCCAGGATCGTGTTCATCGCGCCTTCGTCCACCGCCGGCCCGATATCCACGCCTGCTTGCATCCCGTCGCCCACCTTCAACCGCCTCGTCCGCGCCGCCACCGCTTCCACAAACCGGTCGTAGATGCTCTCCTCCACAATCGCCCTCGACGTCGCCGTGCACTTCTGCCCCGTCGAGAAAAACGCCGCGTTCACCACATTCTCCACCGCGGCGCCAAAATCCGCGTCCGCCAGCACGATCGTCGGATTCTTGCCGCCCATCTCCAGCTGAATCCGGATCCGCCGCTTCGACGCCCGTTCGTGCAGCTTATGCCCGATCCCGCACGACCCCGTAAAACTCACCGCCTTCACCGCCGGCGCGTCCACCAGCGCATTGCCCACCGCGCTGCCCGCGCCCGCGACAAAGTTCACAACCCCCTTCGGCATCCCCGCGTCGTGGCACGCTTCAATCAACCGCCACGCGCTCAACGGAGCCGCCGACGCCGGCTTCATCACCACCGTGTTGCCGCAGATCAACGCCGGAGCCAACTTCCACGCCGGTATCGCGCTCGGGAAATTCCACGGCGTGATCAGTCCCACCACCCCCACCGGCCTGCGGATCGCGAACATGTGCACCCGGTCGCGCTCGCTGGGCACGATAAACCCGCCCATCCGCGCGCCTTCGCCCGCAAAGTAGCGGAAGATGTTGATGCTCCGCCGCACCTCGCCCTTGGCCTCCGGCAGCGTCTTGCCCTCTTCCCGCGTCATGTCCTCGGCGATCTGCTCAAACCGGCTGTCCAGGATCTCGGCCGCCTTATACAGCAGCGCCCCACGCGCCGGACCTGCCATCGACGCCCACTTCGGATACGCCGCCGAGGCCGCCTCCACTGCCCGCGCCATCTCTTCAGCCGTCCCCGCCGTGTGCAGGCCCACCACCTCGTCCGTGTTCGCCGGATTCCGGTTCTCGAACTTCGCTCCTTCCACCCACTCGCCGTTGATGTAATTCGCGTAGAGTTTTGCGCTCACTGCTTTGCCCGTCCCTTAACAGCCCGTTGTAGAAGTCCCGCGAGCCGCGTTGCGAGCGCCGCCGGGTTGAGATGCGAGCAGCGGCGACGAAAGCGATGCCCTCCATCGGAGAGGAGCCGCTGTGAAGCAGATCGCCTGGCGCCGCCGCAACCCTCTGGGCAGCAATGATTTGCCGCAATAGCTTCGTTTGTCGTCGTCGTAGATGAATAGCATCAACTTCCTCCTCCCGCCTCGCTCTTGCGGCAAATCCTCAAGCTGCGCGGCCGCACGCGACTTCTACAACGGGCTGTCAAAACTTCACCGCCGGCACCGTCCGTGCGCCGGGGTCGGTCTTGAAATAGTCGTCGTTGCGCTGGAATCCCAGCATCCCCGCCAACAGGTTGTTCGGGAACAGCCCGATCGTGGTGTTGAATTTCTGGACCGCTTCATTGTACTTCCGCCGCTCCACCGCGATGCGGTTCTCGGTCCCGGCGAGTTCGTCCTGCAGCCGCAGGAAGTTCTCGCTCGACTTCAGCACGGGATAGTTCTCCACCACCATCAGCAGCCGCCCGATCGCGCTGTCCAGCCCCCCGTTGGCCTCGATCTTCTGCTGCGGCGTCCGCGCGTTCAACAGCGCCGACCTCGCATTGGCCACCGACTCCAGAATCTCCTTCTCCTGCGCCGCAAAGCCTTTCACCGTGCTCACCAGGTTCGGAATCAGATCCGCCCGCCTCTGCAGCGCGATGTCTACATCCGCCCAAGCTTTCTTATACGCCTCCTGCTCGGCCACCAGCAGGTTGTTCACCGAGACGGCCTGACCTCCGGCAATCAAGCCCACCACCAGCAGTACGCCTAAAACGATGAGTAGTATCTTCATAAGTCCCGACCTCTATTTCTCCATCGCGTCCACGGCCTCGACCACCTTCTGTATCGAACCCACATACGCGTCAAACAACTCGCCTGCCTCGCTCTGCCTCAGTTTCAGCGCGCCCTCCCGCAGGCTCAATAAAGTATAGAACGGCCGCGATTCCGCGCCGAACGCCTCCTCCAGCGCCGCTGCGATCTCCCGTTTGGCAAACGGCGCCTGCCTGCCCGAGAGCCGCATCGCGTGACGGCCCAGCACCAGAAACGTGCTCACCGATTCGCCCATCAGCCGGATCAGCAACTCCTGATCCACCATCGCCGATGCCGCCTTCTGCCGCAACCGGATCAGCTTGGCCCTCAACTCGTGCTCCACCTGCGCCCTGTAGAACGAATCGTCGATCTCCAGCCCCGCAATCGGATCCGGCCCATACAGGACCTCCCGCCTCTCCAGCATGTCGTGAAACTCAATCGCGAAACAGTCGGTCGACTCCGCTACCTCCCGCTCGCCCATCAACAACGGCGACGGCTGCGACTGCTCCCGCCACCACCGGATCACCGGCTCCGCGGCGGAAAGCGCCGCCCGGTCCACCACGTCCACCACGCAAAACACATTCAAATCCGACCACTTGTCCCTGCTCCCCCCCGCCGCAGATCCATACAACACCACTGACCTCAGCCGCTCATCCAGCGCCTGCTTCAACTTCGCCGTCAACTGTTCGAGTAGTCTTTCCATGCCATCGCTCCCCCGTCTTCTACC
>JACZJQ010000146.1 GCA_014860455.1 Bryobacteraceae bacterium
AGATCCAGCGCGCTGCCGCCGCCGCAGGCCGCCACCATGTCGCAACCCGCACCCCTGGCCGCCGCGGCCGCCCGGCGGGCGCCCTCGACAGACGGTTCCCCGCTGACCCGATAAACGGCCGCCGGCGAAAGAGCCCGTTCGATCCATGCGAAGCGGTCCACGCTGCCGCCCGTGACCAGGAAGACCCGGCTGCCCAGGGTGCGCGCCGCTGCGGCGGATTCGGCGGTTACCCCGCGTCCAAACACGATTTTCTGATTTGTGACGATGTCGAATCGCACGTCTCGCCCCGCCCCTACCAGCCTGCGTCCTCAGGGAACAGGTTCGCGTACTTGACGCTCGTCCGCGGCGCGGCCATCATGTCGGCCACCGCATCGCGCCACTCGGCGTAGTGCGCCGTAGCTTTGTGCGCCGCAGGCGCTTCGGCTGTTCTGTAGACCTCCACCAGCACAAATCGCGACGCGTCGTCGGACTGCTGGACCACGTCGAAACGCGCAATTCCCGGCTCCTGAACGCTGGCCCCCGCGTTGGCTTCCGTCGCCATTTTGAAGGCTTCAATACACTCCGGTTTCACCTGAACGTGGACATGGACAATCAACATAAGGTATCCCGCCCCATTATGCTTGAAATGAATGAACTGCTGGAAGTTGACTATCGAATACGACGGCTCGCGTTACTCGGGCTGGGCTGAACAGACCAATGCCCGCACCGTCATGGGCGAACTGCGCAAGGCCGTTGAGATCTTTCTCGGAGCCCGCGCCGAGATCGCCGGTTCGGGCCGCACCGACGCCGGAGTCCATGCCGGAGCCCAGGTCGCCCACGTCAAGGCTGAAGTCAAGCGCCGCATCGCGCCCGAACAATTCCTCCGCATTGTGAACGAGGAACTGCCATACGACATCGCAGTGCTGTCCATCGAAGAGGCTCCGGCCCGCTTCCACGCCCGCCATGACGCCAAGGCGCGCCGCTACGTCTACCAGATCTCCACCCGCAAGGACGCCTTTTCGAAGAAGTACGTCTGGTGGGTGAAAGCTCCGCTCGACATCAAGGCCATGTCCGAAGCCGCCTCGCTCGCCGCCGGACGCCATAACTTCGTCCGCTTCCGCGCCAAGGACGAGGCCCGCCCGAATGAATCCACCATCGTCGAAGTCCACTCGTCTCAGATCGTCGTCCAGGATTCGCTCATCCTGTTCCGCATTGAGGCGTCGCACTTCCTCTGGCGCATGGTGCGCCGCCTGGCCGGCTGCATTGTGAAGGTGGGCTTGGGCGAACTCACCGTCGAACAGTTCGATCAGTTACTCGCCAACCGCGGCCCGGCCCATGATGTCGCCGCCTGGACCGCCCCCGCCGCCGGCCTGTTTCTTGATTCGGTGACCTACCCGGACTAATCCGGGATGCCCGCCATCCAGTAGCCCGGCCGCGTGGTCACCTTCAGCCCCGGCTTTCTCACCTCCACACGGATCTTGTGGAACCCGCCCTCGATCTTGTTATTGGGCACATAGCTCAACACATACTGGCTGCGGATCTCGGCGCCGATCCGCGAGATGGCGCGCTCCAGATCGCGTTGCGTCAGGAAGCTGTACTCGCGCCCGCCGGTGAAGTCAGTGAACAGCTCCGCGGGGTTGCGAATGAACAGCCCTTTGACGCCGCGGAACATCTCGACAAACGCCGGAATCGCGTCGCCGCCGAAGCCTTGCGCGCCGGTGATCTGGTTCTGTGACGTCGGGTCCATCGGCGCCACGCCGACGCGCGGCCGCGCACCCGGCGGCAGATGGTCCGGACGCGGCACTTCGGGCCGCTCGGTCAGCCGCGTCACCAGGCGGCTGATGTTCAGCGTGTAGACCTCGATGTTGTGAAGCTGCAGGTTGGTCGCCACCTCGCGCGGCTTGGCTTCGCTTGACCGGTCCAGCGTTTCCGAAATCAGCAGCACCACCTTGCGCCGGTCCTTCTTGTTCCGCAGCATGTAGGTGGCCTGGTTTACCATATCCACCACGCGGTTGTTCGTCCCACCGGGTTTGAGTTTATCCAGCGCGGCGTCGATCTTGTCCAGGTCGCGCGTGAAGTCCTGCAACACCTCCACCCTATGGTCGAAACTCATCACCGCCGCTTCGCCGTCATGACCGACAAGCAGGTTGCTGATCACCGGGCCCGTCTTCTTGATCATCGGCAGGATTTTCTCCACGTTCGACGACCTCTGAATGCCGATCACAAAACTCAGCGGCAGGATCGTCACATCTCTGTTGACCTTCTGCGGCTTGTCGTTGTCGTAGAGCACGAAGTCCTGCGGCATCAGCCCGTTCACGGTCTCGCCGCGGCGGTCCACCACCGTTGTCGGCACCAACACCACCTGTACGGAATCGCGGAACGTCGGAGTCATGTCCTCCTGTTCCTCCATCGCCGGCGGAGCCGGTTTTGGCGCGGCCTGCGGCGACACCACCGGCGGCGGAATCACGGGCCCGGCGGGTTTCTTGGCCTGCGGCGTGGCCATCGGGATGGCGGGCGACTGCGCGACGGCGTAGGTCAAGGCGGCGAAAGCCGCCACAAGCGCCAGGTGGACTAGATATCGCATGAAGAATCGGCTCTCTACTTCAGTTTAATGGACGCGTCCAACGCTACGCCGGTTGCCCCGCTTCGGGATGTCCCGTGCGCCCGGCCGCCAGATCCACGATATGCGGGATCAAATCCACAATTGCATCCAGCGATTCGAGCGCCCCCTTCGGCGATCCCGGCAGGTTGACGATCAAAACCCTGCCCGCCAATCCCGCCACCGCCCTCGACAAAACCGCCCGCGGCGTCTTCTGCCTGCCCACGATGCGCATCGTCTCGGCCAGCCCCGGAATCTCCTTGTCGATCACCGCCCGCGTCGCCTCCGGCGTCACATCGCGCGGCGAGACCCCCGTGCCCCCCGTCGTCAGGATCACATCCACCTCGCCCGATGCCGCCCGTGCCCGTAGTGCTTCCTTGATCGCTTCCACCTCATCCGGCAGCACCATTGCAGCCACAACCGTCCACCCCAATCCCTCCACCCGCCTCCGCACCACAGGACCCGACACATCCTCCCGCTCGCCACTGAACGAGCTGTCCGATATCGTCAGCACCGCTGCCCGCATCATCCCTTGCGCCCCGCCTTCCCGGCTTCTTCCCGCCGCCACTCCCCGCTTTTGCCGCCTGTCTTCTCAACCAGGCAGAGGTTCTCAATCGTGATCCCCTTGTCCAACGCTTTGGTCATGTCATAGACCGTCAACGCCGCCACCGACACTGCCGTCAGCGCCTCCATCTCCACCCCCGTCTTGCCCATCGTTGCCACCGACGCCATAATTTCGACGCCCTCCTTCCCAACCGCCATCTCGACATCCACATGCGTCAACGCCAGCGGATGGCACATCGGGATCAGGTCGTGCGTCCGCTTCGCCGCCATGATCCCAGCCACCCGCGCCACCTCCAGGGGATCACCCTTCGGATTCTCCGGCAACGCCTTCAGCACGGTCTTTGACAACCTCACAAACGCCCGCGCCTTCGCCGTCCGCCGTGTCTCGCTCTTCGCCGACACGTCCACCATCGTGGCCCGTCCGGCATCGTCGTAGTGCGACAGCTTTTTCGCCTTCACGTCACTCACCTCCGCAACAGCACCCGGATCGTTTCGCCCCGCCTGTACTCCGGCCTCTCCGGATCGGCCACCATCAGGCAGTTCGCCCGCGCCTGCGCCGCAATGTCGCCCGACCCCGCCCATCGCACCGGCGTCACTCCGCCCTCGTTAAGCACCGCCGGCAGAAACCGCGTCAGCCCTGCCCGGTGCTTGAAATCCTCCGTCAATACCGCCAACGTCATCGGCAGCGCCGCTTCGTCCATCCCGCCCAACAACTCCACCGCCGCCCGTGCGAACACCTCGAAACACGCCATTGTCGAAGCCGGATTGCCCGGCAGTCCAAAAAAGAACCTCCCCTTCGCCCGCCCGAACACCAGCGGCTGGCCCGGCTGGATCAGCACCCTGTCGAAGTAAAACTGCCCCCACCCTCGCCAGCGCCTTCTCGACGAAATCGTACTTGCCCGCCGACACCCCGCCCGACAGCAGCAGCAGGTCCGCCTCCAGGCCCCGCTCGATCAGTGCCGCCGTGGCATCCAACTCATCCGGCGCAACCGGCAAGATCTCCGGCTCGCCCCCGGCCAGCCGCACCTGCGCCGCCAGCGAATGCGAATTCGAATTCCGGATCTGATGCGCCATCGGCGTCGCGCCATCGGCCACAATCTCATCGCCTGTCGCAACGATCGCCACCCGCGGCCGCGTGTAGACCGTCGCCTCGCTCATCCCCACCGACGCCATCAGCGCCACCCCCGCATACC
>JACZJQ010000012.1 GCA_014860455.1 Bryobacteraceae bacterium
GGGTGCAGCTCACGGTTTCGGACACTGTGGGCGGTCAGGGACGTGTCAGCGATTTGAAATGGGTTAGTTGTTAGCCACGGCGGTGAGCCGGGCGTGAGGGAAAAGCAGTTCCCAACGCTGATTGCGCCAGAACATTTCCAGGCAAAGGAGCGCCTCGTCACCGGCGGTGCTCCAGAACTGACCACAGCGTTTCATCCGGCATTGAAGCTGACGGCAGGTTGATTCGATGGCTCCGGAACCGACCGGTTCGTTATCTTTGCGCGCCTGCTTGTATTTCATGCGCTGGCGATTGTTGCCGTAATATTCGATGGCTTCCTTGGTCGCCTTGGCGGCTGCCGCCTTCAAGGGAGGCTGAAGGTCCTCCAGTTGGGTGATTACTCGGGCCACTTGATCATTACGGATCTGTTTGAGCAAAGGTTTGACCCATCGGCGGGCTTCCGAGGAGCCCGCGCCATGCAGTTCGTTGGCGACCGCCCAGAGGTAGGTGTTGGCGTGATACAGGTCCAGGCGTTGAATGGCTTCCTGAAAGCGGTCTTGAACCAGATTCCAAATCCAGACGGCACCGTCGGCGATGACGAGCACCCCTTGGGCCTGCCCCAGGCCTCGGGCTCGGGCCTCATAGTAGAGTTGTTGCGTCAAGGGTTCGATGCCGCCGCGGGTGGCCACGTAGCTGCGCTCGGTGATGACCGCCCGCAATTTGGTTTTGGATCGACCCTTGGAACAACGCTGATGGAGTCGAAAGCACGTGGCGGTGTAAACCCAGTGCCAGCGATTGAGCTCCTCGTTGCGTTGCCGCATCCTTTGGGTTTCGCGCCAGTGGTCACGCTCCCGGATGTTCCAGGCATCGATCTGAATGACCAGAGTGAAAGGTGGCGGGGAGGACTCCGCCGCCGCCGCGGTTGTGGTTTTGGCATCGGGTCTCAGATAGACCGGTGCCTCCACCAGGCGCTGACGCACCTCGATGGCGGTATCACCCTGGCGCTGTGCTTCGCGCGCCAGGGTGCTTCGGCTCAAGGATCTGCCGGTGACGCGCAAGGAAATCGCCTCGGCTTGCTCGGCCGGCATCTTGGACACCAACAGCGCACACATTTCCTGGACCAAGGGCGAGGCCGTCGAGTCCTCGCGCAAGCCCAAGGCCCGGTCGGCGGGAAAGACCCACTGTTCGCACCGGGGACACCAGCCGTGAGTGCGGAACAGTCGGACCTTTCCACAATAGGCCTCGACCCCCCGACTGACGTTCCGGGTCTTGTGATTCAAGTGGCCCTGACAGTCCGGGCAGTGTTCATCCACGGTGCTGGCCTTCTCCTGCATGGCTTTTTGCACCAGCAAACGCTGGAGTTCCAGGGTGGCCTGACGCACGTGCTCTTCGATGAAACCCAACCCCTGTTCGGGATGTTGCCGGAGTTGCTCCAAGCGCTGGCGGAGGTCCTCGTGCCAACGGATCAGATCGGGTTCAGCCACGTGGGCCTGGGATTGGGTCATGATTTCGTTGACGAGCGTTTCCAGCGCTTGGTTCTGGGATTGGGTGGGAGGTCGATGAACAGTCATGCAGTCTGTTAGGGTTAATTGAGGTTCAAACACCGCGGAGATGACCGCGGAAATTTCGGTGCAGGGGCCGGACATAGACCTCCTTGATCGTGGTGGATAAAACGCCCGCGGGACCTTGACGCCCCCGGCCCTGGGTCTGGCCCAGGTCAATCCAATTGGCGGCCCGGTAACAGGTGCCCGCAAAGCGCTGCCGGTCCACGAACGTTTCCAGCAGCCAGATCGGCTGCCCGTACTTGGCCTGCCAGTCCTGCCCAATGCGTCGGCTGACCAGACTGAGGATGTGACTGGCCAACCCCGGCACCCGGACCCAACGGAAGATCAGAAAACGCGTGTTGTTGACGATCCCTCCCAGGGATCGAGCCCGCTCGGTGGCGCTCCAGCCGATCCACTGGTCTCGCGCGGCGCATTGCCAGGCCGGTGCCCCAAACACCACACATCCCAAAGGACGATCCCGCCGGTCGCACACCCAATACTGCAGGTTCTGTCCCACCCGGCTGCGATAGCCCAGGTAATGGTGCTGGTGCAACGCGGCTTCCAACTGACGCCGGGGTTCACGCCGGTCGGCCCGGCTGACCTCGTCCAACCGTAGCGGAACCAACTCCGTCAAGACGCTCTCCAGCGGACTTTCATCCAGGGCCAACCTGGCCGCGGCGGGAGCCCGTCCGGAACGGGTCGGCGATTTCATGCGAGGCTCAGGCAGCCGGATCCAGCCCTGCTCCTGCAATTTGAGCAGCAGGGTTCGGGCAGCCATGTCTTTGAGCTGCCCCTGGGGTGTTCGCCAGTTCCAGAGAGACGCCAGTTCGCGGCTCAGCCGATAGCGACTCCATTGGCCGTTCTGGCCGATCAATACTTGAATCTGTCGCAGTTCTTCCGCGCCAAACGCCCGGCCCTGCAACCTTGTCGGTAAGTGCATCCACCAGAAGTCTGGCAGAGGGAACGACCAGAGTCCCGAACAAAATGCAGTAATCTCTCAGAAGCCTTTTCTACTTACCGAAGCGCCTTCCTCGTCACCTCCTCCAAACTCACTCCCGTCCTTTCCTCCGAGAACGTGAGTTGCGCCCGCGGTTTCGAGACTTTGCCGAATGATCTTGCCCCGGAATTTGACCTTTGCATAATACGCGCCGCTGCGGACGTATTGCAGCAGGTGCGGAACCTTCGGGAACGAGCGCCACGACCCGTCTTTAGAGAGACGGGCGGTGCGTTTCCCGGGCTGGCGTTTGGCTGGCGACGGTGCTGAAGTCATAGACGCGGTATACAAAGTCGGTATACAATGCGGCGACGGAGACAATAAAGCACCAGAGCACGAAGAGCCGAAGTTATTAAGGTGAAGCATATTAGAACTGGCCGGTAGGATACCCAAGTGGCCAACGGGGGCAGACTGTAAATCTGCTGGCTTACGCCTTCGAAGGTTCGAATCCTTCTCCTACCACCACTTCCCTCCCGAGGTTCGTTCAAGAGCTCAAAAGGACCTTCGAGGTCGACCACGGTAATTGGAAAGGGGCACTGACCCGCGCCAAGGCAGACGCCGATTCCGTCCGCTGAGGCTAACGGTAGACCGGGATGACGGCGTTGGTACCGTCGATCTGCACCGGCAGCCAAAACCACGGCCGATTCGCATTGGCCGGAACCCGGTTGACGAACCGGTTGAACCCTGGAGGCTGAGTGTCAAAGGCGGCGCCCTGGGGAGTCGAATAGAAGGCATTGGTAATGCCCTTCATGGAACCTCCGGATTCCATCGTATTGTCGGCGAACACCAGATTGCGGCAGCCGACAAAAGCCGTCTCGCCGCCGTTGGCGCGATTGCCGATAATCCGGCTGTTGACCAGGTTCATCGCCAGGATATTCGTGCGGCAATCGAGAAAGGTGTTGTCCTGCAGTCTCGTCCGGACATGCTCCTGTTTCGAGTTTCTGAAGCGGCCTGACTGCAGGGTGAACAGCACGCCATTGTCAAAACCGGAGACGAGATTGCCCTCGAAATTGACGTCCTTGGATGTGTAGTAGGCGAGGTAGAATCCGCGTGTCCCACCGGCGGCGGAGACGCCGTGGAAGATGTTGCCGGAGATGATGGCATTGGTGAGACCCCCGGTGTCGCACATGATGCCGTGGGTGACGTTGGTAACCGTGTTGTTGCGGACGTGAACGTTTTGGGCATAGGCAAGCCCCAGCC
>JACZJQ010000147.1 GCA_014860455.1 Bryobacteraceae bacterium
CCCCATCGGTCGGGGCCAGCAGCCGCCCCATCGTGTCTTCATAAAGCGCCCCGAAATAGCCCGAGACCGGCAACCCCTTGCCTCGCTCCTCAAACCGCGTCCCCCCTGGCTTCAACTCAATCAGCCGCTCGGAACTCCTCACCCACAAATTGCCCTTGCGGTCCTCCAGAAATGCATCCCACCGGCTCGCAGGTACGCCGTCGGCTTCGTCAAGGCACCTCAGTTTCGCCCCCGTACGCCGGCAGATCTTCCTCCCCTCGCTCGTCCAAACCGCCCCTTCACGGTCCACAAACACCGCATCCACCGCCGCTTCGCCCAACGCCTCCACCACGAATCCCGCCCTGCCTTCGCCCTCATTCACCCTGAACAGCCCCTGTGACGTCCCTACATACACCCTGCCCTGCCGGTCCAGGGCAATCGCGCTCCGGCCGTAGATCTCCACACTCCTGCCCAAATCCACCCGCTCAAACCTCATCCCCTTCCGCATCGCCACCCCATACCGCGTCGCCACCCACAGCCGCCCCTTGCCATCTTCCTTCACTGACTGGATCGTCGCGCTAGGCAGCCCCTCGGCCTCTCCAAACTCTTTGAACTCGTAGCCGTCGCCGCGGTAGAGGCCGCTCATGGTGCCCACCCACAGGAAACCGGAGCGATCCTGCGTCACCACGTTGATGGCCGCGTTCTTCAACCCCTGGTTGAGGCTGTACTCTTCGAAGGTGTATTGCTGCGCCGATGCCGGCCCGGTCGCGAACACGACCAGAGCCAGCGCCTTGAACGCCCGCGCCTTACCGTCCGGCGCAAGCCGGGATCGACGCGTGAGAATTCTTTTCATGGGCTGGATTTCCGACTCCCACCAGTCGAGCCGGACATCCAACTCGACTTCCCGCCGACCACTGCGAAAATTGACTCTACTCAGATTATCGGACGGTCTCGAACGCCGCGTTAGCCTTTCACCGCATCCAGGGCTCCCCTCTCATCCACGGCAGTCGATTAACTAAGATTAGACATGGGCCAAGAACGCATCCGGGTCGCATCGCTGCAATACTTCATACGGCCGGTCCAGACCTGGGAGCAGTTTCGCGACCAGGTGGATGCACTGGTGGAGACCGCAGCCGACTACAAGTGCCAATTGGTGGTCTTCCCAGAGTATTTCACCGTCCAACTGCTCACTTTGGGGGATACCAAACGTCCGATCGACGATCAGATCCGTGACCTTGCCGCCCAGGTCCCGCGTTTCGTCGACCTTATGTCCGGCCTTGCCCGGCGCGAGAACGTGTATATCGTCGCCGGCACCATCCCGGTGATGGACGAGGGCAACGAGAAGATCTACAACGAAAGCTTCGTCTTCAATCCCCACGGCGGATGGGAGGTGCAGGGCAAGCTCCACATGACGCGCTTCGAGAACGAGGAATGGCACGTCTCGCCGCGTTCGCGCTTGAAGGTGTTTGAAACCGACTTCGGGCCCATGGCAGTGGCCATCTGCTACGACGTCGAATTTCCTGAGATTGTCCGCGGCGCCGCGCGCAAAGGCGCGCACCTTCTGGTGGTGCCCAGTTGCACCGACGACCGCCAGGGGTGGCTTCGGGTCCGTTATTGCGCCCAGGCCAGAGCGATCGAGAACCAGATGTATGTCGTGCATTCGTGCACCGTAGGGTCTTTGCCCATGGTGCCGGCCGTTTCGCTCAACTACGGCGCCGCGGCCATCCTCACGCCCAGCGATTTCTCGTTCTCGCGTGACGGGATCCTTGCCGAAGGCAACCCGAACCTGGAAATGATGGTCGTCGGTGAACTCAACATGAAGACCATTCTTGATACCCGCACCACGGGTACAGTCCTGCCGCTGAACGACAGCCAGCGGTCGGCCGAGATCGCAGCTCAAGTGGAGGTGGTGCGGCTTTGAGGCTCACGGTCAGAAACACGCGCGAATCCGACATCCAGGGCATCATCGACCTCTGCCTCGCCGTCTACCCCGATACGCCGCCCTGGGGCGAGGCCCAGATCCGCTCGCACCTCGCCGTTTTTCCGGAGGGCCAGTTTGTGGCGTTGGATGAGGATTCGGGCGAGGTTGTGGCGATGGCGGCCAGCCTCATTGTGTGGTGGGACGATTACGAGGCTGACATGAACTGGCGCGATTTCACAGAACACGGCATGTTCACCAATCACGATCCGGACAAGGGCCGGACCCTGTACGGCGCCGAGGTGATGGTCCATCCGGGGCGCCAAGGCTGCGGCATCGGCAAAGCTCTTTACCAGGCACGCCGTGAACTGGTCGAGCGCCTTGGCCTGCTCAGAATCCGCGCCGGAGCGAGGCTGAGGGGATACCACGCCCATGCGGCGACGCTCACGCCGGAGCAATATACCCGCCAGGTTGTCGCAGGACTCGTCCCCGATCCCACGCTCAGCTTCCAACTCAAGCAGGGCTTCATCGTGCTGAAGGTGGTCCACGAATACCTCAGGCACGACCCAGAAAGCCTGGGCTATGCCGCGCTGATCGAGTGGATCAACCCCGCCGTTGCCGGGGCGGAAGATTACGCGGCCCGCGACCGGTTCGCGTTACGCTGACTCGCCGTCGCGGTTATCCCTCTTTCTTTTCCGCCATCGCGGCCACACCCATCATCCCGCCCAACCCCATTGTTTCCACCACGCTCGATGGCACGATCACCATCGCCCCTCGCTCCTTGATGGCTTCGTACAGCATGTTCATCGCCCGCAGGTGCAGCGCCGTGGGATTGCCAACGTACTGCTCGGATGCAAGAGCAAACTTCTCCGCGATCTCGGTCTCCGCCGTGCCCAAGATGATCCTCGCCTGGCGCTCCCGCTCGGCCTGCGCCTGACGCGACATTGCATCCTCAAGTCCCTGAGGCAGTTGCACGTCGCGGATCTCCACGCTCTGCACCGTGATACCCCACGGATTGGTCTTTTCGTCCAGTATCCGCTGCAATTCGTGGCCCAGCGCATCCCTGTCGGTCAGCATCTCGGTGAGCATATGGCGTCCGATTGACTCCCTTAACGCCGTCTGCGCGCTCATCGTAATCGCGTCGTAGAAGTCTTCCACCTCCAGCACCGCCTTCTCAGCATTCCATACCAGCCAGAACACAATCGCGTCGACATACACCGGCACCGCGTCCCTGGTCAGCGTCGACTCCGCCTGCACATCGGTCACCCTCACCCTCTGATCCACGAAATCGCTAAGCGTGTCCACCACCGGCACGATAAAAAACAAGCCCGGACCCCTCAATCCCCTGTACCTGCCCAGCCTCAACACCGCCACCTTCTCCCACTGCTTGGCCACCTTCAGCGCAAACAGGAAGTAAATCGCCACCGGCAGCGTCAAGCCCAGCGGCCAACCAGCCTCCAGCATCGCCGTCGCCGCCGCACCAGCGCCGGCCAGAATCATCGCCGCGGCAAACGCTGGGCCGCTCACCAGTTGCGAATGCACCCCTTCGGCCGCATTCGCCCGTTTTTCCGCCGGAGCCGCCTTGATGCTGGTTCGTTCAAACATCTCTCTGTCTCCTCTCGCTCGCCTTCGCCATCTCAGCCAGCCGCCCCACCAATTCC
>JACZJQ010000148.1 GCA_014860455.1 Bryobacteraceae bacterium
GACGCATCCTCGGCGGCCAATTCGTGATAGTCTCAATTCGCTACCGGCCCGCCGCGCCGGCAGTGCCGCGCGGCGTCGCCTCAAACAGGAGTCCGACCCGTGAAATCCAATCGCCGCAACTTCATCGCCTCCGCCGCCGCAATCGCCGCAACCGCCCCGCGCTCCAGCGCCGCCCCAGCTCCGGCCGTCGCCGCCCGCTACCGTAAACTCGACGACGCCATGCGCCAGCCTGTCCTCAAGAAGGCGCTGTTCAAATCCCCGGTCGTCATCGACACCGTCGAACTCCTCCGCCTCGGCAACAACTTCATTTGCCGCGTCCGCTCCCGCGACGGCGCCGAAGGCATCTCGGTCGCTCACTCCAGCATGAGCACCTTCTTCCCCATCTTCCTGCGCAACCTCCAGCCCTTCTTCATCGGCAAGGACGCCCGCGAACTCGACCTCATCCTCGAAAAGGTCTACATCTTCGGCTTCAACTTCCGGCTGAACGGCATCGCACTCGGACTCCCGCTGGCCACCATCGAGTTCGCCATCCTCGACATGCTCGGCCGCATCGCCTCCAAACCCGTCGGCCAGTTGATCGGCGACATCCACAACCCCGAGGTCGCCGTCTACATCGCCACCGAATGGCGCGAAAAGCCCGTGGACGAATCCATCCGCCTCATCAAGGACGCTGTCGCCGCCTACGACGCCCGCGCCCTCAAAATCAAGGTCGGCGGCCTCATGTTCATGACCACCGACATGTACGCCCAGGGCCCGCCCGGACGCACCGAAGCGATGATCCCTCTCGTCCGCAAGACCTTCGGCGACGACTTCGCCCTCTACGCCGACTCCAACAGCTTCTACACCGTCCCCGAAGCCATCCGCGTCGGCCGCCTCCTCGAAAAGTACAAATACCGTTACTTCGAAGAGCCCGTCATGTTCGACCACCTCGAAGAGATCAAGCAGGTCGCCGACGCGCTCACCCTCCCCGTCTCCAACGGCGAGCAGGACTACAGCTTCTACGGCTTCCGCTGGCTGCTCGCCAACGACGGCCTCGACATCGTCCAGCCCGACAACTATTACTTCGGCGGTCTCATCCGCTCCATGCAGGTCGCCCGCATGGCCCACGCCTGCGGCAAGCAGATCATCCCGCACATGTCCGGCGGCGGCCTCGGCTTTCTTTACAATATCCACCTTGTCTCCGCTGTCCCCAACGCCGGCGAACACCATGAGTTCAAGGGACTCAACACCCACGTCCGCTTCGAGTGCAAGACCTCCCCGCTCAAGGTGGTCAATGGCAAAATCAAAGTTCCCACCGGACCCGGCTTCGGCGTGGACTTCGACCCCGGCTGGGTCGCCAAACATCAGACCGTGAAACTGTGAACACCATGACGACAAGACTTCTCTCCGCATTCCTTCTTTTCGCCTCCCTCGCCGCCGCCCAGCCGGCCGCCACACCCGAAACGCCCGCCCAGCGAGAGGCCCGCATGAAATGGTGGCGCGAAGCCCGCTTCGGCATGTTCGTCCACTGGGGACTGTACTCAGGCCTCGCCGGCACATGGGAAGGAAAACCGGTCGCCACCCGCGGCGGCATGGAGTGGATCCAGAACCGCGTCAAGGCCGATACCAAGACCTACGCCGAACGCGCCATCCCGCTCTTCAAGCCCACCCCCGACTTCGCCCGCCAGTGGGCTCGCCTCGCCAAACTCGCCGGCTGCCGCTACGTCGTCTTCACCACCAAGCATCATGACGGCTTCGCCCTGCACAACTCAAAGGTGAGCGACTACGACGCCGGCTCCGTCCTCAACCGCGATCTCACAAAGGAGATCGTCGACGCCATCCGTGGCGAAGGTCTGCGCGTCGGCTTCTACCACTCCGTCATCGACTGGCATCACGATCAATATGGATACGCCCACTCGAAGCAACTGCCTCACCCCTTGCGCGACCAGCCCTACCCCGCCGGAACCCGCGACCACGCCAAGTACGTCGCCTACCTCCATTCACAAGTTGATGAACTGACCTCGAATTACGGCAAAGTCGATATCCTCTGGTGGGACTACAGCGCCGTTGACTTCCAGGGCGAACAGGCCTGGCGCGCCTTCGACCTCCTCGCCAAAGTCCGCGCCAAACAACCCGCCGTCATCATGAACAACCGGCTCTTCCGCATCCCCGAGGCCGGCTTCAACGGCATGGGCACCTCGGCGATCTCGGCCCGCATGGAACCGCAATACGGCGACTTCATCACGCCCGAGCAGCACATCCCGGCCATCGGCATGCCCGGCGTCGATTGGGAAACCTGCATGACGATGAATACCACCTGGGGCTACAGCGACCACGACCACGCCTGGAAGTCCAATGAGATTCTCATCCGCAACCTGATCGACATCGCCAGCAAAGGCGGCAACTACCTGCTCAACATCGGCCCCAAGGCCGACGGCAGCGTGCCGGTTGAAAGCGTCCGCGCCCTGGAAGCCATGGGCGCCTGGATGAAGGTGAACGGCGCGTCGATCTATTCAACCGCAGCCTCGCCCTTCGAGGAACTCGACTGGGGCCGCGCCACGCTGAAGCAGTTGCCCGGCGGCAAAGCCCGCCTCTACCTCCATGTCTTCGAATGGCCCAAGGACGGCAAACTCGTCGTCCCGCTGGCAAACGCGGGCAGCGCCAAGGCCCGCCTGCTCGCCGGCGGCAAGGCGCTCAAGATCAGCGCGGCCTCAACCTCGCTCACCATCCAGGTCCCCGCCGCCGCGCCAGACCCCATCGCCACGGTCATCGAACTCGACCTCGCGGGTCCGCCCAGCGTCGTCAAGCCCGGCGCTTAGGGCTCTGACCGCATGCTATCTTTCCTGCGCCAGGAACCACTCCCTCGCGGTCGTGGCTCCGATCGGAGCCGCGCGCGTCAGCAAGCGGTGGTCCACTAGAACTTAAACTTGCGGTAAGAGTCCTTGCCGCCCACGTCTCAATCCGTCCCCGTCCACGGGCCCCGGGCGGCATGACGCGCGCGCCTACTTTTTCTTTTTCGCCTGACGAGCCTGCCGCGCCTGCTCGAGTTGCTGCTCGTAGTTCGACACCACTTGCTCGACCGACATCCGCCCCACGGCCTCCGCCAGGATCTCCAGCGGCAGGTCCTCCGGTTTCTTGAACCGGATGCAGCCCTTGCCCATGTCCAGTTTCTTGCCCGCCTCCGCCGCCCGCTCCCTGAACCACGTCTCCAGCACGGGGTTCTGATACAGCGTGCACAGGTAGAACGACATGTGGCCCTTCTGCGACGCCAATCCTGCAAACGGCAGCGGCTGTTTGGGATCGCAGTGGTAGCCGGGCGGGTAAATCTTGTGCGGGATGAAATAGCCGATCATGCCGTACTGCATCCCTTCGGCCATCCCCTTCGGCAGATTCTTTTTGATCACCTGCCTCACCTTGTTGATCGCCGTCCGCCGGTCTTCCGGCAGCTCTTCCAGATATTCTTTCACCGTTGTTGCCTTGCTCTGCATGGTGAGGAATAGGATACAACGAACGGCCCGATTCCGCGCCTAGTTCGTCAGCGGACCGTACAACTCCGGCCGCCGGAACCGGTACAGATACTCCGGCGCGGCGCGGGCATTCAGCAGCACTTCGCTGCTCAGGTCAGCGATCAGCATCCCGGCGTCAACCGTCCCCGGCCGCCTTTCCGCGATCACCTCGCCGCCTGGCCCGAGGATCATTGACCCGCCAGGAAACGCCTGCCGCACGCCGCAGAACTCCACCTCGCCGGCGTAGTTGCAGGCCAAGCCAAAGACGCCGTTCTCCTGGCAACGCGCCCGCAGCGACGTGCCTGCCCAATCCGCCCAAGCCGCCGCCGTGCCGGGCGCGGGGTCGGCGGCAAAGGGGAACAGAACCACCTCGACGTTTTCCACCGCGAGCAGCCGCGTCGATTCCGGGATCAGCGCGTCGAAACAGATGTTCGCCCCGATCCGGCCCAGAACCGTCTCAGTCGCCTCCAGTCCGTGGCCGCCGTTGTAGAACGGCGTCTCGAACATCGGGATATGCAGTTTTCGCCACCAGGCGATGCTGCCGTCCGGCCCGGCCAGCACCTGCGTGTTGTGCAGCAGGTTGCCTGCGTCCTCGATCATGCCTGCCGCGATCCAGACCTTCGACTGCACAGCAATCGCGGTCAATGTGCGCACCGCCTCTCCGCCTTCCACGGGTTCGGCCATCGTCCGCACCTCGGTGAGGGCTTCGCGCAACCAGGCCTCATGATCGCCTGTGGGGTGGTTGGGGATAAACCCGGTGATCGACAACTCCGGAAATAGGGCCAGTTCGACGCCTTCCGACGCGGCCTTGCCCGCCCACTCCGCGATCAGTTCCAGATTGCTCCAGGTCTCGCCCGGCTTGCTCTCGACATTAATCGCCGCAACACGAATCGAGTCTTTCATTTGACCTCTCGCTCTCTATTGTGACTCGTCTCCGCTGTGGACCTTCCAGCCGGACCGAAAGCAGGATTCCGTCAGACGCAGCCTTTGCTGAGTGGACCAGCCGGCTCGACCTCTATATATGTTTGTGTATAATCAAAGCGGTGCAATTGAAGCCAATCGCCTGGATGGGTGACAGCCTGCAACGGCTTCGGGATGCCCCAGCCGGGATCCGGGCTGACGCCGGGTATCAGTTGAAACTCGTGCAGGCTGGCGAGCTGCCGGCCGACTACCGCCCAATGCCGGACGTCGGTCCCGGTGTGCTGGAAATCAGATTAAGCGGGACTGGTGAGTACCGGGTTTTCTACGTCGCGAAGTTTGAGGAATCGGTGTATGTGCTGCACTGCTTCGACAAGAAGTCGAGGGCCACTCGAAAAACCGATATCGATCTGGGCAGGGTGCGGTACAAGGAAATGCTGGCGCGGCGGCGTGCCAGATAATGGAGGGTTCTGATGAAGCTTGAAAGCCAGCCAAAGAAAACGCCTGAATCGAGGAGCGTCTTCGCCGACCTTGGATTCTCAGCCGCGGAAACACGAAACCTGGAGTTGCGGACTCAATTGATGACCAGCCTGCGCAAGTACATCGAAAAGGAAGGTCTGACGCAGGCGTCGGCGGCTGAGCGGCTGAAAGTGACTCAGCCCCGGATCTCGGACTTGACGCGTGGCAAAATCAGCCGATTCTCGCTCGACACACTGGTCAACATGGCATCGGACGCGGGTCTCGAAGTCAACCTCCGCATCGGTCCACGCCGGGCGGCATGACCGTTCGCCGGGACGAGGCGTCAACCTCATAACACCGGATTCCGTGGCTAAGCCGCGGGCCGGATGCGCGAAACCGAGACTCGAACGCGATACCCGATCGACGACAGCAGCCGGATCAGCAGATCGGTCGAGACGCCATCGAGGTTCCCGTTGAGAATCGCCGTCACGCGGGTCCGCGAAGATTTGCTCCGCCTTGCCACCTCGGCGTGCGTCAACGAATCGGCCTCCACCACCTGGCGAAGCTTCTTGAGCAGGGCATGCTGCACCTGCCACTCCTCTGCCTCGGCGGCGGTCAGGCCCAGGGCCTCCGCAAGATTTTCCGGATTCTTTGGGGCAACGTTTCGCTGAAGCATATCCTCCAACCTTTTGCGTGCTACGACTGGCTCACCGTTCAGTGCCAGCAAATCGTATCCATCACCGCGTCGAACTTCTTCGCTGACTCGGGATCGGCTCCTTCGTAAACCATGAAAGTGTGGAACACACCGACCCACCTCGACACCCGCCTGTTCGGGGTCGTCACACGCACATCATAGCCCTTGATCTCATCGAGACGGATCGCCCGCGTCACTGCAACGCTGCCCGGCTCTTCGAACAGTCCCGCGCGTGGCACACCCCAGAAAACACCATGATGCCAGATCCGTAGAGTGGCATCGCTCTTCTTAGCGCTGATTCGCGTCACCTTGTAATCGACATCGGTGCCCACGTCGGACTTGAGCCCCCGCACCAGCCGAAAGCGGATATCGCGCATGGGCTTGGCTATTGATGTACTTGCCCCTCGGCAACTGGGAATTACCCACTCACTTCTGGATCTTGGCTTAAGCCGGATCTCGTATTGCGATGCTTGAAGCTGGGCTGGAGTGAGGAACTGAGGAGTGTACTGCTCATGCTCGACCAGGATGGCGCCGTGTTCCCTGGCCAATTGAAAAGCGCCATCAACGTCTGTGACGGATTCATTTGACTTGCCACCAAGAACACCAATCTCGGCGCCCCTGATAGGTGCGCCGGCTGAATCCCGGACAACGCCCTTCAGAGTCCCGGATTCCTGGCCGACAGCATTGGGGCAGCAGCAAATAGCTGCGGTGACCATGTGGATGCTCAGTTCAGCAAGCCTCGCCGCGTGGTTCATCTTCAAGCTGCCTACGTAGCCTCAGTTCGCGCTCATCACCTGGACCGAACGGTTCCCCAAGAAGGCCGGACGTGAAAAGGAACTGGGCCAGCCCCCAGATGGAAGCCAGCCCGGGATCGGTCAGACCCGTTAGAACGGGAACAGCTTCTTGAGTTCGTCCATCGACGGACGGCGGCCGTACTCGCAGATCTCGAACGCCTGGGCGTACTTGATCTGTTTCGCCTTCTCGGCGCCGTAGAACTTTGTCAGGACGTCGCGGTACTGGGTTGCGCCGCCGGCATACCGCCGCGCCAGGCTTTGCCGGACCTGGGCGTCGCGCTTCTTCCGCGCGGCCGGGTCGGACGGATAGAGGTCCGCACTGCCGTTGGCGCCGCCTTCGTGGATCTGCGAGACCATTTCGAGCAGCGCGTCGAGGGTCGGCTCGATCACTTCGTCGATGCCCACCGCCACGTCGGGCGTGAACGGGTTCGGCTTCTGGAAGCGGTCCGACTTATAGAAGAACACCGGATTTTTCTGCAGCGCCGGCACTTCGGGGCAGAAGAACGGCACGGCCACCATGAAGGCCGAATCCTGCAAGAGGATGCCAGTGTAGCGGTGGTCGGGGTGATAGTCGTTCGTGCGGGGGCCGATGACGATGTCGGCGTTCCATTGCCGGATGAGCCGGGTGAACGTGCGCCGGTTCTCCATGGTCGGCATGATCTCGCCGTCGTGGTTGTCGAGCACTTCGACGGCCACGCCCATCTTCTTGGCCACTGCCTCCACTTCCTTGATGCGGCGGACGGCCAGCGGTCCGCCGGCCTGGCCCCAATGGCCGATGTCGCCGTTGGTGGTGGAGACAAACTTCACGTGATGGCCGGCGCGGGCCCATTTCACGGCCACGCCGGCGCCGGTGTATTCGGAGTCGTCGGGGTGAGCGCCGAAGATGATGATTCGCAGTTTGCCGTCGTTGGCCGGCGGGATGGGCGCCTGGACGACAGGCTCCTTCGCCATGGCGACTTCAGGACGCCGTTCGTTGGTCATCGAGCCGAGCAACACGCCGAGGCCGCACGCCGCAACAAGCGACAAAGCCGAAACGCCGAGTTTTGTCTTCATGAGAAACCCTCCCTAACCGGTGGTTGATGTGTACCGCTCCAGTGAATCCTGGCGTTCATACACTCTACACCTACCAGGGTATATATGTTCGGTCCGGCCGGGCTTGTCCTTATCGTCTGGCCGGCCAACCGCGCCAAGCCACGGCCACGGTGGCCGCCTGAACAGCCACAACCAGCGCCACGCAACCGGTCCAGCCGCCCTGGCTCCAGAACCATCCCGGCGCTGCCGCCCCGGCGCTGCCGCCGAGGTAGTAAAAGGTGACATACAGCCCCACGGCCATCGACATGCTCGCCGGCGCCGCCACGCCGATATGGCTGCTGGCCGAGGCCTGGGCGACGAAGACGCCCGTACAGGCCAGCGCCAGCCCGGCAACCACCACCGCAAGCGGCCCGGCCAATGTCATCAGCGCGCCGGCCGAGGAGATCCCCATGGCCACAGAGAGCACGGCGCGGTGGCCGAAGCGGTCGATACGGCGGCCGAACCAGGGGGTGACGAACGCGCCGATCAGATAGACGCCGAAGATCGACCCCAGCGCACCCGGACCCAGCCGGTAAGGCGGTTCGGCGAGGTGGAACGGGATGTAGGTGAACACGGCATGCATTGAGAACAGGACGCAGAAGCCGACCGCGCAGGTCGCCATCAGCCCTCTGTTCTGGAACAGTCGGGCCGCTCCGGCAAGCGTGGCGGCTTTCGCCTGGCCGCGCTTCTCCGGCCTGAGCGACTTTGCCAGCGCCGCGGCGCCGATCGCGTTCAGCGCGGCCAGGACAATGAACGACATCCGCCAGCCCGCCTGTCCTGCGATCCAGCCCGAAACCGCACGGCCGGTGAAGCCGCCGATTACCGTGCCGGCGACATAGGCCGCGGTGGCCGCGCCGGGTCCACGGCCGGCCCACTGCCGTTGGATGTAAGCGACGGTGACGGCGAAGATGCCCGGCGTGACGACGCCTTGCAGGAACCGCCAGACGAGCAGGTCCCACAATCCGCGCGACAGCACCGCCAGCGTGGTGAAGACGGCCAGCAGCCAGGCCGAGGCGACGATGGTCCGCTTGGTGCCGAACCGGTCTGCCAGCGCGCCGGCAAACGGTGCGGATAGCGCCACGCCGGCGGTGGCGACGGTGACCGTCAGGCTGACTTCGGCCTGGTGCGCGCCGAGTTCGCGGGCCAGCAGGGGCAGGATGGGTTGAGTGGAATAGAGATCGAGGAACGAGCAGAACCCGGCCATGACGACGGGCCATACGGGCGGGGCCGGCCCTTCGATTAATGGGGTCTTCACAGCATGCGGCGAAGCACGGCCGGGACCTGCGGACCCGGGGGCGTCTGAGTCCCCGGCGGGTTGCCATGCACTTGTTTGACGGTCCAAAACAGAAGGCCCACGGCGAATGCGAAGGTCAGCAGGAACAGGCACACGATCCGCCGCCCGACCCGGTCGCGCCAGGCGTCGATCGAGTCGATCTGCGCGATCAGCCGCTCAACGGCGCGCTCCTCGTCCTGTTCGCTCGTTCGCATCCCCTTAGTCTCAGGATGACCGGGAACGCTCCGGGGAAGCAACTATCTTGTCTCTCTTACGCACGCATCGCCGCCCTCGCCCGGCCCGCCTCGCGCCAAAGCCAGATCGATGCCGCCAGCAGCAGCGGAGAACTCCAGAAACCGGGCATGGGGCGGGTGAATTCCATGCCGGTGGGGGTCCGGCCGGCGATCGTCAGCGCTATATGCCAGAAAGCGTTCACTGCCATGGCCGCCGCCAGCACGTACGCGGCGATCACGATCCAGCGCCCCCCACGTCTCGCGAACCGCTTCAGAAGGAACAGTCCGATGACGGCCAGCAGCAGGCCGCCGAGCCAGTATTCGAACTGAAAGACCGGCAGCGGCAGCCACGGGTAGCGATCGGTGAGAGCGATGACGGTTGGATTGTAGACGACGAGGAAGTTGTTCCAGGCCTCATCGAGGACATGGATCAGAATGGCCCAGGCCATGGCGCCCCAGGCACGGGCCAGATTCGGGTTTTCCGCCATGTGGCCTCCCGACTCATGATGTTACATGAAGCTGCGGACAGCAGTGCGGGTTCAGTCGCCGGCCGTGGCGGGCGCGGGCACGGCCCGCAGACGCCCCCAGCGCGTCTTGGCCCATTCGGGCAGGCTGCGCGAGCCCTTGTAGCCGGTCCAAGACACCGAGAGCAGGATCATGGCCAGGATGACGGCCACGGCGATCGCCAGCACCGGCCCGGCGGTAAGCGATTCCTTCCAGAACCACAGCCAGCGGCCGTAGACGATCTCGGTGTGGACCCAGTAGACGACAAGCGAAGTCGTGCCGATCTGGCTGACAAAACTCCAGCCCGATGGGTTCACATAGCGGGTCCAGATGAAGGCGAACGACAGCAGCAGATACATCACGCCGAGCTTGATCAGGATCAGCGCCGGGCTGTTGAGCCAGAAGTCGGAGTTCGGGAAAAGCGAGTAGGGCAGGTTGGCGAAGTAGCGCGCCCCGACGATCAGCGCGATGCCGAAAAGGCTGGCCCACTGCATCACCTTCGCCATGTCTTCTTCCTTGGCCACGCGGATCACCGAACCGGCGCTGATGCCGAAAGCGACAAAGGCCGCCCAGGGGAAGAACGAGAAGAAGTTGGGATCGGGGACAAAATAGGCGCGGATGAACGGATGCACCCAGCCCAGGTTGAGGCCGGAGATGATGGGCGCGGCGCAGGCGACGGCGAGTCCGGTGACGAAGCCGAGTCGCATGCGGTCACGGGTGGAGAACATGGCCAGCGGCGCCATCAGTGCGATGGCCAAGCCCATCGAGTTCAGGATGTCTACCTTGAAGATGTCGGTCCAGGCGCTGCCGCCGGCGGCGAACAGCCACATCTGGATGCGGAAGGCGAAGGCCAGCAGGAAAAGGTAACGGGAGCGCTTGAACGCCTCCCACACGCGCTGCGCCGGGCTGAGGCCCACCTTGCCGCGCGAGTCCATCAGGAAGGCCAGCGTCACGCCGGTGAGGAACAGGAAGATCGCCGGCGTCATGCCGCCGACGAATTGAGAGAGGACATACGGCGATTCCTGCCGCAGGTCGGGACGCATGAAGCTGTGGAAGACGTGACCCTGCAGCATCACCAGGGCGGCCGTTCCGCGGGCCCAATCCAGATACGCCAAACGGTTGGATTTGCCGGGCGCGGACGCGGTGGAGGACTTGCTCATCGTTACTTTTGCGGCGTCTCCCGTTTGACGCCTTTGGGCAGTTTCAGGCTGGCCGCGTCCTTGCCCAGGGACGGGTTCAGCGCCACTCGTGTATAGGTGATCAGCCGGTAGTCTTTCGACGGCTGGAACACCTGGATCTGTGCCGGTTGCCCGTTGGTCTGAGAGAGCCAGAGGACGATGCGATTGACGTGAGCGCGGGCGTCGGCGGACTTGGGCGTCAACTCGATCCGGTCAGCCATCTGGCCGCCGGCCTCGCTCTCGCCCAGATATTTGATGTCGTAGCCGGCCCGAAGTTCCGAACTTGTCGAGCCGAAGCCGAGCAGCAGAAACTGGTCGATCAGCGACGACTGCTTGCCGAGATCGTACTCCTGGACGGTATTGATCTTCGGATAGAAAACCTGAACCTTGCGCCCGGCGAACGAAAGCGCCCTGGGCTCCGGTTTGGTGAACTCCACCAGCATCCTTGTTTCCCTGGGCCTGGGGCGCTGGAGGGTCATGCGGCCCGACTCCTCGGTGGTGTCCTTAATGATGAACGTGTGGCTCACGCTCTTGATATCGGCGGTGAGGCCGGCAAAGCCCATGGCGGCTTTGTCCATCCGGGCCAGAGTCGATGCCAGATCCCCTGCGGCGAGCGGGTACACCGAGCCAAGCAGGATGAGCGCGCCAGGCAGCAGGGCCGCGAGTCGTACGTGGTTGGTCAGAATCATCAGTTTCCGTCTCTACTGACCATCGACGAACGCCATATAGCCTTGGGTTTCGTCGTCGCTGGACAGAATGGTCTCCAGACGAAGAACCTTGGCGGCCTTTCCGGTCTTTTTGGTGATGATTTCGCCGGCCTGTTTCAGTCTGGCGTCATCAGTGGCGGCGGTGAGCAGTTCAGCATCGATCCAGAATGTGGACGCGCTGGTATGGACGGGGACACGGACGACGCTCATGGCTCTGGGCTGATCTTTGAAGACACCGCGGGGTGTGAGGAAGATGAAGGCCAGTATCAGCGCCACGACGACGTCGTATTGCCACGAGGTCCTGGGAAAGTCCCAGAAGAGGAGATGCTTCATGGGCGCGTCTTCAGTGTAACATCGCCGGGTGGGCGGATCAGGCGACCGGTTTGGACTGCGACTTGCCCTCGGCGGCGGCGGCCATCTCCTGTTCGCGCATCACTTGGCAGTGGGCGCAGTAGCCGCCGATTTCGGTCCGGGCAATCAGGATCTGGAAGCCGAAGTGCGCTTCCACCTGCCGGCGGAGCTTCTGCAGGGGGTCTCCGAAGAACTCCTCCACTTTGCCGCAGCGCAGGCAGATGACGTGGGCATGCTCCTGTTTCGAGCGCGTCTCGTAGTAATGCTGGTCGCCCTCGAAGTGCATTAAATCCAGCTCATCCACCAGCCCGCCCTCTTTGAGGAGCTTCAGGGTGCGGTAAACGGTGACACGGTTGAGCTTGGGGTCGAGCTGGTTGGCCAAACGATAGAGGCCCTCGGCGTCCAGGTGCTTGCCTGAACGCTCGAGGAGATCGAGCAGCAACTGGCGCTGGCGCGTCAGGCGGATGCCCTTGCTCTTCAACGATTCACGTGCAGCCTCGGCCCTCATCGTACCCTCAACTTTACCACGCACCGTCGAACGGCTTACCCTGATATCCACAAGCATTTGAACGGCCATGGCCGCAAGCGAAGCAGTTTTGATGAAGCTCCGCGAAAGGATTGTCGCTTTCGCGGCATCTCGTATTGGGAGGCCCCAGGCCGAGGACCTGGCGCAGGAGACGCTGATGCTGCTTGTCGAAAAGTACGGCGAAGTGGAGGCGATCGAGGAACTGGTGCCGCTGTCGTTCCGCATCCTGCGGTTCAAGATGGCGGCGGGTTTCCGTAAATCGGCGCGCCGTGGCGAGGAATCTGCCATCCCGGTGGAGGACGCCAACCTGCGTTCGGCGGACGATCCGGAGCACGAGCTGTTGACGCGGGAACGGCGCCGCTTGCTGCTGGACGCGCTGGAAGAACTGGGCGGGCGCTGCCGGGAGATTCTGAAGATGAAGATGTCGGGGCAGGGCTTCGAGCAGATCCGGATTCAACTCGGAGCGGCTTCGCTCAATACTGTCTATGTGTGGGACCTGCGCTGCCGCCGGGAATTGATCGACCGGCTGCGCGCGGTTTGGGAGACGCCGAAATGAGACGCGAAGAGATTGACCGGCTGCTGGCGCGTCTGTCTTCGGGCGAAATCACCCCCGAGGAGCGGGCCGCGCTCTACGATGCCGCACTGGAAGACCAGGCTCTGTTTGAAGAACTGTTCGCCGAGGAGGCGCTGGCCGAGGCGCTTTCGGATGAACAACTGCGCGACGAGTTTTTGATCCGCGAGGCCGGGCGCCAAAGCGTCGAGGCCGAGTTGGAAACTGCAACAGGGTCGATGGCTGCCGCATCGCCGCGTGTGGTGCGGATGCCGGAGACGGTGGCGGCCGGGAAGAGGCGCATTCCGTGGTGGGGCTGGGCGGTGCCGGCGGCGGTGGCGGCCAGCACGGTGATCGGCGTCATCCTGCTGCGCGAACCGGCGCGCGAATCGCAGGTCGCGCAGACGAAGCCGTCCGAAGTGGTCCAGGTCGCGCAGGCCCAGCCGGAAAAAGCTGCGCCTGAACCCGCTGCCCCCGCGCCCTCGCCAGCCAGACAGATCGCCGACAAGGCCGATGCCAAGACATTTGCCTCGCCGCCTGCAGAGAAGCGTGGGATAGCCGAATCGCCGCTCAAGAAATCCGAACCGGTCCTGATGGCCCGCCGCGATGAAGCCAAGATCGCGGAAATAGCGGATAAGGCGGCCGCGCCGCAGGCGGTCGAACCCTCGCGGCCCGCCGCCGCTGCCGCCGCAGCGCCCCCGCCAGCCGTGCTTGGCTCATCTCAAGCCGGAGGCCGCGCCGCCGAATCCGAGGCCCGTGCCGCGCCCGCTCAGGTGGCCGAATTCCGCACCGCCGCGCCGCCGCAGGCCGAAGGCCGCGTCGCGAGGGATGCCCAGGTCCGGAACGAAGCCGCCGTCCAGGCCCGGGCCAAGACTGTTGCCGCCGAACGCGACGACGCGTTGGCTTTGCGGTCGTCTGCCGCGCTTCAGTCTCTGGACGCAAACGGCAACTGGCAGGACGTTCAGCCGGGCGGACGGGTTGCTCGCAGGGCGAAGCTGCGGGTTAAACTCACCGCCCACGAAGCCGGCGCGTGGACCCTGCTGGGCAGTGGAGGGCGCACGGTCGAATTGGCGGCGAGTGAATCCACATACATTGATCTGCCGGCATACTCGCCTGGTCTCAACAGAGTGGAACTCACTTTCCGCCCCGGTTCGCCGGCCGTCATGCGCATGCGGTCGGTCACCGAGGCGGGCCGACTAGGAAGAATTTCAATTCCTTTCACGATTGAGTGAAAGGAATCGCCGGGCGGCGGCATTTCCCAGTCGAAGGAGATGCCAATGCGATCAACCGCAGTTCTGATCACCGCCGCCGCAATGCTGGCGGCTTCCCCCGCACCCCGTAGCCGTTCCGCCGCCGAGCCGCCCTCGCCGGGCGAAGGCATGCTGGTCATCACAGACCCGTACGGCAAGGCCACCGGCGAACAGTGCCCGCTGAAACACACCGCCGTGCGCGGCGAGATTTCCGGTCCGCTGGCGCGGGTCACCTTGACGCAGGAGTTCCGCAACCCCTCGACGAACAAGATCGAAGCCATTTATGTCTTCCCGCTGCCGCAGATGGCGGCGGTCGACGACATGATGATCGAAACCAACGGCCGCAAGATCCGCGCCCTCATCAAGCCGCGCGACGAAGCCCGCAAGGTCTATGAAGACGCGCGCAACCGCGGCCACGTCGCCGCCCTGCTCGAACAGAACCGGCCCAATATCTTCCAGCAGTCGATGGCCAATATTGAACCGGGCGCGACGGTGAAGGTGACCATCTCCTACGTCGAGACGGTGAAGTACGACACCGGCGTCTACGAATGGTCGTTCCCGATGACCGTCGGGCCGCGCTACATGCCCGCCCACATGTCGAACGTCCAGTTGAACCCCAAGTATGCGAAACCCGAAGTCCGCGCCGGACACGACCTGTCTCTGGAACTGAAGATCGACGCCGGCGTTGCGTTCGACGAGCCGAAATCGGCATCGCATGCGATCGCCGTGACGCGGCTGTCGAGCGCCCGAGCCAACCTGGTCCTTAAGGCAGAACGGACGATCCCGAACAAAGACTTCGTCCTGCGCTACAACGTGGCCGGCGCCACGGTGAAGGATGCCGTGCTGACGCATCACGATGCGCGCGGCGGGTTCTTCTCGCTCATCCTGCAGCCGCCGGCACGGGTGACGCATGAGGACGTCACGCCCAAGGAACTGGTCTTTGTGATCGACACGTCCGGGTCCATGCACGGTTTCCCGCTCGACAAGGCCAAGGAGACGATGAAGCTGGCGCTCGATGGGCTTTATCCGCGCGATACGTTCAACCTGATCACCTTTGCCGGCGACACGCATGTGCTGTTCCCGCAGCCTGTCCCGGCCACCGCGGCCAACCTCGCCCAGGCCCAGGCCTTCCTCGGCAGCCGGCGCGGCGGAGGCGGGACTGAAATGATGAAGGCGATCCGCGCGGCCCTGGCGCCGTCGGGCGACCGCGGCGCCGTGCGCATCGTCTGCTTCATGACCGACGGCTATGTCGGCAACGACATGGAGATCCTGTCCGAGATCCGGCGCAACTCCGGCGCGCGCATCTTCAGCTTCGGCATCGGTTCGTCGGTCAACCGCTTCCTGCTCGACAAGATGGCCGAAGAGGGCCGTGGCGAAGTTGAATACGTCAGCCTGGCCGACGACGGCTCGGCCGCCGCACGGCGGTTCCATGAGCGCGTCCGCAACCCGCTGCTGACCGATGTCGCCGTCGATTTCGGCAAACTGAGCGCCAGCGACGTCTATCCCAAGCGCATCCCGGATCTGTTCTCCGCCAAGCCGGTCGTCATCCATGGCCGCTACAACGCAGCCGGATCGGGCGTCATCCGCCTCACCGGGCGCATGAGCGGCAAGCCGTTTTCGCGCGAGGTCCGCGTCAACTTCCCGGCCAACGAACCGGCGCACGACACCCTGGCCACGCTCTGGGCGCGGTCGAAGGTGGAAGACCTGATGAGCCGCGATTGGGCGTCGCACCAGGGCGGCGCGCCGGCCGCTGATGTCAAAGCCGAGATCACGCGCCTCGGCGTCGATTACCGGCTGATGACGCAGTACACCGCGTTTGTCGCCGTCGACGAAAGCCGCGTCACCGAAGGCGGTAAGCCCGTCGTCATCGAAGTGCCCGTCGAGATGCCCGATGGCGTCAGCCATGAAGGCGTCTTCGGTCAGGCAGTGGGTAAGACGATGGCCTACGCTCCGGCGCCGATGGCGATTGGCGGCAGGCGGGCCGCGGCCGAGTTCTCGCGCGGCGATGCGGCGCAAGCCGTAACGCTGACGTCCGAAGTCAGGGACAAGCGCAACGAAGTGGATGAGAAGAAGCTGAACAAGATCGATCCCGCACTTACCGCAGCCGTCGCCAAGGCCGGCGCGGCGGACAAGATCCGCATCGAGGTCTGGCTGGCCGATGCCGAACCGGCAACGATCGAAGCCCTGAAGCGGGCCGGATTCGAAGATGATGGCAACGCTCTGGTAGGTAAGATCCGGACAGGCCTGATCCGGGCAGACAGACTGGCCGCCCTGGAGAAACTGGGCGGGGTTGTCCGGCTCCGGCTCGCTTCCTGATCCCTGTTCATCTCTCGCCCGCAACCCGCCCGGCTCGAAACCGGGCGGGTTTTTCAATTTCGGATTGCGCAATCTTCATGTCAATTCCGCCGCGCTGTGAGATAGAATGCGGCTTCCCGCAGTCTCACGACAGGGACGGGCGGGGCATTCCCTCGAGGAGTCTCAAGCCGTGAAAAACCTGTTCGACGGCCGGCTGCGATGGCTGCTGATTTTCTGGATGTTCCTGATGAGCGCCATCGCTTATCTGGACCGCGTCAATGTGTCCATCGCCGGGCAGGCGATCCAAAAGGACTTCAACCTCTCGAACGTCCAACTGGGTTATGTTTTCAGCGCTTTCGTCATTGGCTATGCGCTGTTCCAGGCGCCTGGCGGGTACCTCGCCGACAAGTATGGACCTCGGATGGTGATCGTGTGGGGCGTTGTCTGGTGGGGCGTTTTCACCACCCTGACCGCGTGGACGCCGACCACGCTGGCGTGGTCGATCACCCTGCTGATTGTCATGCGGTTCCTGCTGGGGCTGGGCGAAGCGGTGGTTTATCCGTCGTCGAACCGTCTGGTCGCCGCATGGATTCCGTCGCAGGAGCGGGGCCTGGCCAACGGGTTGATCTTCGCGGGCGTCGGGGCCGGGGCGGGCATCACGCCGCCGCTGATTACCTATGTCCTGCTGAACTACGGCTGGCGCTGGTCGTTCTATGTCTGCGCCATCATCGGACTCATCGCCGGCGCCATCTGGCTGTGGCTCGCCCGCGACACGCCGGGCGCTCACCCCTGGATCTCGCAGCGTGAACTCGACCACATCAACAAAGGCCTGCCGCCCGCAGCCAAGGACATTGAAAAGAGCAAGGGCCTGCCGCTGGGCGCGATCCTGAAAGACCGCAACATCATCTTCCTGTCGATCAGCTACTTCGCGTTCGGCTACGTCGCCTATATCTTTTTCACCTGGTTCTTCATCTACCTGAGCCGGGTGCGCGGGCTGGACCTGAAGGCCAGCGCGCTGTATTCGATGCTGCCGTTTATCGCCATGGCGACGGCGTCGTCGGTGGGCGGCTGGGTAGCCGATATACTCACGAAGAAGTACGGCAAGCGGGTGGGGCGATGCGGACAGGCGCTGTTCGGCATGGCTTTGGCAGGGGTCTTCCTGGCATTGGCGACGCAGGTGGAAAGCGCGCGGGTAGCCTCCATCGTATTGGCCGGCGGGGCCGGAGCGCTGTACCTTTCGCAGAGCGCATTCTGGGCGGTGACGGCCGATGTCGCCGGGTCGTCGGCCGGCACGGCATCGGGGCTGATGAACATGGGCGGACAGATCGGCGGCGCAGTGACGGCGTCGCTGACGCCTTATATCGCCGACCAGTTTGGCTGGACCGCGTCGTTCCTGACCGCCGCGGCGCTGTGCATCATCGGCGCGCTGTCGTGGGTGCCTGTGAACCCGGACCGGCCGATCGCGCAGCCGGGGACGGGCGCATAAATCACGCCAAATCGGACTAAGATGTCCTTATAATCGAAGGCAGGAAGCATGCCTTCCAAGTGAGGACATCATGAATCGTCTGAAAACCTCCCGCCGCGGATTCTTTGGTTCAGCGGCTGCACTGGCGACGGCGAAGACGAGTGCCGCTCCGGCCGCGCCGAAGCTGGAATACCGCACGCTGGGCAAGACCGGCGTGAAGGTGACATCGCTGGGCTTCGGCTGCATGCTGGCGTCGGATCCGGCGGTGATCGAACGCGCCGCCGAAATCGGCATCAACTACTTCGACACGGCACGGTCCTATCAGAACGGCCAGAACGAGCGCATGGTGGGCGCGGCGTTGAAGAACTGGCGCAAGAAGGTGGTGATCACCTCGAAGTCGCCCGGCCAGACCAAGGAAGCCGCGCTGCGCGACCTCGACACCAGCCTGCGCGAGATCGGCACAGACTACCTGGACATCTGGTTCCTGCACAGCAAGTCCACCTCGGCGGACGTGAAGGATGAGTTGCTCGAAGCCCAGCAGGAAGCCAAGAAAGCCGGCAAGATCCGTTTCGCGGGCGTCAGCTTCCACTTCAACATGCCGGAAATGCTCGACTTTGTCGTTGAACGGGGCATGACCGACGTCGCCCTGGCGTCCTATAACTTCACCATGCAGCCCAACGTCGGCCAGGCCATCGAGCGCGCCCGCGCCAAGGGCCTGGGCGTGGTGGCCATGAAGGTGATGGCGGGCGGATACGCGCGCATCCAGCGCGGCGACCGGCTGTATGGACAGGAACCGAACGCCCTCACCGCCCGCCTGAAACGCGACGGCGCCATGCTGTCGTCGCTGAAATGGACTCTGCGCAACAATTCAGTCGACACGGCCATCATCGGCATGACCGACTTCGACGAACTCGACGAGAATCTCCGCGCCATGGCCGAGCCGTTCTCGAAATCCGACCAGGGCGTGCTCTCGGCCCATCTGGAACGGATCTCGCCGCTGTACTGCCGCATGTGTGGCGCGTGTTCGGGCGTCTGCGAGAAGGGCGTCGAGGTGGCGGCGGCGCTGCGCTGCCTCACCTATGCCGACGGCTATGGCCAGTTCGCGCTGGCGCGGCAACGCTATCAGGAGTTGCCCACTGCGGCCACGTCCTGCGCGGATTGCTCGGCCTGTACGGTGGCCTGCCCGAACGGGGTGAATGTGCGCGAGAGACTGGTGCGGGCCCAGGAGTTGCTGGCGTAAGAAAGAACGCCCGGCTGCCGTTTCGGGCGCCGGGCGCGACTTGCAATCGTCAAGTCTGGGGAGGGAACTTACTGATCGGCGGGTTCCTGCGGCTGAGACTCAGCCTGTTCCTCCGAACCCGCCTTAAGGCGTCCACGTTCCTTGAGTGTCGTGCGCAGGACGAACTCGATCTGGCCGTTCAGGCTCCGCAGATCGTCGTCCGCCCACCTCCGCAGCGCATCGAGCACTTTCCCGTCGATACGGAGAAGGAAGCTCTTGCGCTCGGCCATGGTCTGTGGATCTCCTTTCCTATTGATAGAGGGTGCCGGTGTTCACGACGGGGTGTACCTGGCTCTCGGAACAGAGGACGACGAGCAGGTTCGACACCATGGCCGCCTTGCGCTCCTCATCGAACTCGACCACATTCTTCTGGGCCAACTCCTTCAGCGCCATCTCCACCATGCCAACCGCGCCCTCGACGATCTTCTGCCGAGCGGCGATCACGGCCGACGCCTGTTGCCGCCTGAGCATCGCCGAGGCGATCTCCGGCGCATAGGCCAGGTAGCTGATGCGCGCCTCGATCACGTCCACGCCGGCCACGGCCAACCGCTCCTGGATCTCTGACTGCAAGTGCTTGGCGACCACGGCGGTGTGGCCCCGCAGCGAGATCTCGTGCTCCTCGTGGGTGTCGTAAGGATAGGCGGTCGCCATGTTGCGAACCGCCGCCTCGCTCTGCACGTGGACGTAGTTCTCGTAGCTGTCGACATGGAAGATCGCTTCCGCTGTGTCGACCACCTTCCAGACGACGACGGCGGCGATCTCCACCGGGTTGCCGTCCTTATCGTTCACCTTCATCTTGCTGGTTTCGAAGTTTCTCACTCGCAGCGAGACGTGCTTTTTGGCATAGAACGGGTTGGCGAAACGAAGCCCTTGCTCGGTCACCGTACCCATATACTTGCCGAACAGAGTCAAGACAATGCCCTGGTTGGGCTGGACGGTGAAGAACCCGGCCATCGCCACAATGTCGGCGATCCAGACCATCACCCAGAAGACAATCACCATGACCGGCTTCTGCCCGCCCTGAGCCTCTTTCGCCGCCAGGACGATCATGACAACCGGAATAATCAGCATGGCAATCACGAGCAGCAGCACCAGGATGCCGTTCGGCGCCGAAATCAATTTCTCCTTCAACATTGTTTCCTCCGCGGGAATCTCGTCCGAGATCAATCCGCTACCATAGTGATATCACTCTGCTATGCAGGTGTCAACAGAAATCGACGCCCGCGGGTGGTCCGGGAGGATGTACCCTAACGTAGATGGCTGTTCTTTCAAGCTCCGGCCCGGCGGGCTCGACGGGAATCGAAGACACGGTTCCCGGATTGATCGAACGCCAGGCCGCGATCACGCCCGAGGCGCCTGCGATCCTGGCACCGGGACGGCCGGTGTTGACCTACCGCGGGCTATTCGAGTCACTCACTGCCGCCCGCGCCCAGCTGAGTTTGGTTGGTCTGACTGCCGGTGACCGTGTTGCGCTGGTCACGGCCAACGGTCCGGGGGCAGCCACTTCGTTTCTTGCCATCGCTTCCACCTGCGGCTGCGCGCCCCTGAATCCGGCATACAAGGCGGAGGAACTGGAATTCTATTTGCGCGACCTGGGCGCAAGGGCCGTGGTGACCGATCAGGGTGCCGGCTCCGCAGTCCGCACGGCCGCCGCCGCGGCCGGCCTTCCGGTGATCAGCATGGGCACGCGGGAAGCATTTCCTCGTTTCGACGCCGAGCCTTTCGCGGAATCCCCGGAGCCTGGCGGCATCTCGCCTGACGGCACAGCCCTGCTGCTTCACACCTCCGGGACGACGTCACGTCCGAAGTTGGTGCCGCTGCTGCACCGCAACCTCTGCGCGTCGGCCCGCCATATCGCGGCCACGTTGAAGCTGACGCCGGAGGACCGCTGCCTGAACATCATGCCGCTGTTCCATATACACGGCCTGGTGGCGGCGGTGTTGTCGACGCTGGGCGCGGGCGGCAGCGTGGTCTGCACAGACGGCGTCTACGGCAGCGGTTTTTTCCAGTGGCTGGAGGAGTTTTCACCCACCTGGTACACGGCGGTACCCACCATGCACATGGGCATCCTGGCCAAGGCGCGGGAGCACGCCACAGTCATCGCCGAGCGCCCGTTACGGTTCATCCGGTCCTCTTCGTCGGCGCTGCCGCCGCAGGTGCTGCATGAACTGGAAGCCGCATTTGGCGCGCCGGTGGTGGAAGCCTACGGCATGACCGAAGCCGCCCACCAGATGGCCTGCAATCCGTTGCCGCCGGAGGCGCGCAAGCCAGGCTCGGTGGGTCCGGCGGCCGGCCCGGATGTGGCCATTATGGATGCCGAAGGCAACCTACTGGAACAGGGCGCGACGGGCGAGGTGGTGATCCGCGGTGCGAATGTGACGCCCGGTTATCTGGACAATCCGCAGGCCAACGAGACGGCGTTCACGAATGGCTGGTTCCGGACCGGCGACCAGGGCTGGATCGATGCCGGCGGCTATCTCGTCCTGACGGGCCGGCTGAAAGAACTCATCAACCGGGGGGGTGAAAAGATATCGCCGCGCGAGATCGACGAAGTGCTGCTCGATCATGCTGAAGTGAGGCAGGCGCTGTGTTTCGCCGTGCCGCACGCCCAACTTGGGGAAGAAATCGGCGCGGCGGTGGTGCTGGCGACCGGGTCGGCGGCGACTGAATCGGACCTGCGCCGGTTCGCCGCCGGCAGGCTTGCCGCATTCAAGGTTCCGCACCTGATTTGCATCCTGGACGAGATCCCGAAGGGTCCAACAGGCAAGCCACAGCGCATCGGGCTGGCGGCGAAACTGGGCCTCGGGACGATGGACGACTCAGTCGCCGCAGCCGAGTACCGCGCTCCATCCACTCCGCTCGAAGAGCAGATCTGCGCCATCTGGCAGCAGACGCTGAAACGCGACCGCGTCGGGACTCTGGACACGTTTTCCTCGCTTGGCGGTGACTCGCTGCTGGCCGCGCGCATGTTGGCCGAGGTGGCCGAAGCGACAGGCGCCGCTGTTGCATTCGAGGGATTTCTCGACGAGGGCACGGTGGCTTCCATCGCCGCCGACATTGAACGTCACCGCACTGCGCAGGCGCCCACGGGCCCGATTGTGCTGCTGCGCGCAGGGGGCTCGAAGACCCCTTTGGTCTGCTTCACCGGCCACGACGGGATTCTGGTTGGAATGTCTCGGTTGGCGCATTTGCTCGGCGACGGCCGGCCCGTGTTTGCGGTGGAACCGCCGGCGCCGGAGGATTTCCCAGGTTCGGAATGGACGATCGAGGATTTCGCCGGCCGTGCGGCCACGGCGCTGGCCGAGCGCTTTGGCACGGAGCCGATTCATCTGGCGGGCATCTGTTTCGGGGGGGTGACGGCTTACGAGACGGCTCGCCGCCGGCAGGCGCAGGGCGGGCAGGTTCATTCGTTGATTCTCCTGGACACTCTGAATCGTCATTGGGGGGAGCACTGCGGAATCGTGGAGCGGGTTGCCGCCCAATGGGCGATGGTCGCGGAGCGGGTGGGGGCGCACTTCCGGGCACTCTGGCGTCTGCGGTCGGGCGGCGCGGGCAAATACCTTGCCGAGCGATTTGAAGCCTATGCTCAGAACCGCGAGACGGCAGCGCGCCTGCGAAGCCGCGCGGACTCGTCTCCACCGCACAGCGTTGTGCTGCCTGAACTCCGCCGGCAGGCCGGCAACGCGTACCGCCCCGGACCCTACTCCGGGCGCGTCACTATGATCCGCGTCAAAGGGCGGCGTCCGAGTCCGCCGCTGATGGGCTGGACCGGGATTGTGACCGGAGATGTCACCTTGCAGGCGGTGGATTTCTGCCCGCGAGGCATGTTGGCCGAACCGGCGGTGAGGGAAGTGGCGCGGATTGTCGCGGAGGCGATTGCGGAGTAGACCCGTCATCGACGGGATCGGAAAAAATATAAGGGCACTCCGGCTTCTCCAGCCATCGTGCCCTGAAACCATGTGTGCCCTGGGTTGAGATTCAATCCTGGCCCAAGTGGGGAGCCGGTTGAGCCTAAGGCTCGCGGTCGTCCTCGTGAATCACAGGACCATCCAGCGGCTGCATTTCGTCGAACGACTCCAGCCGGCCTGGCTCCTGCTTCTTAATCTGCTTCTTTGCCAGTTTCTCCTGCTGCTTTTCCTTGCGCTGCATTTCCTTCTGGCGTTTTTGAAATGATTGCGCGCCGCGTCCTGCCATAGAGTTACCTCCTTCGCCGGATCTTCGCCACAGGGCGTAAACCGGCGATACCTTCCCGGGAACCACAATCGGATCCCAGCAGCCAAGGTCGTACGAGGCGGGCCTTTCAGCCGGCCCGCCCATAGTTCAGATCAACGGCCTACCAGCGGTTGCCGCCGCCACCGCCGCCACGGCCGCCGCGACCACCGCCGCCACCGCCGCCTTCACGCCTGCCGCC
>JACZJQ010000149.1 GCA_014860455.1 Bryobacteraceae bacterium
GGTCAAAGGGCGGCCGAGGCGAGAGGCGAGTTCCTGGCGGAACCAGTCGATGCCGCGATCCTGGATGACGTACTTGAGGCGGGCGAGTTTGCGGTTGGAGCGGTTGCCGAAGTCGCGGTGGATGGTGACCACGGCCTTGGCGACTTCGAGGATTTCGTTTGGCTGGATGTCGCAGACGACATCGGCGAGGCGGGGGTAGCTGTCCTTGACGCCGTTGGACTGGCCCATGCCGCCGCCGGCGAGGACGGTGTAGGCTCCCACCTGATCGCCGGAGGCGTGGGCGACGAAGCCGAGGTCGTTGGCATAGACATCGACGGTGTTGTCGCCGGCGTGGACGAAACAGATTTTGAACTTGCGAGGGAGGTAGGTGTCGCCGTAGAGGGACTCGGTTTCCGGCTCATCGAGCGAAGCGGCTCTTTCGCCGTCCATCCATATCTCTATGTAAGCGCGGGACTTGGGCTTGAGCTCGCGAGCGACCAAACGAACTGCCGGCGACAGGTCGGGGCGGCCTTCGAGGGGTTCGGGCGTGGCGGTGACGTTCCGGACGACATCGCCGCAGGCGGCCCAGGTGCCGAGTCCGGCGACGTTGATGGCGGCGATGTGGGCTTTGAGATCGCGTTTGCCGACGTAGTGGTACTGGACGCCCTGGCGCGAGGTGATGCGAAGGGTGCCGTCGCCGGCGCGGTCGGCGAGCGAGTCGAGGTGGAGATACTGTTCTGCGGTGAGGCGGCCGCCGGGGACGCCGACTCGGACCATGGAGCTATAGACCTTCGACGGGCTGGTTTTGCGGAGATCGCGGTCGTCCTGCTGGTAGATGCCATGAAACTTGAGCAGGCCGACGGCTGGCTTGGAGAAAGACGTCGAATCGTTGAGGAGTTCCTCGGCGATGGGTCCGCGGAGGTGGGTGCTGCCGGACTTCAGGCCTTCAGCCGGAGAGGGGCGTGGGGTATCCATGGCGACCCCATTGTAGCATATAACCTAATCTCTATCAGGTATTAGGTGTTTCATCGGATTCCGTCGAACGGAGTTCGTTTGGTTTCGGGCGGCGACGGACGAAGTTCTCTCCGCCCTTATAGATGGTGGTGATGATCATGACGAAGACGGCTGCCAGGGCGACGAGGGTGCCGATGGTACCGATGACGAGATGATCGGTGGGAGTGCGAGGTTCGGGGACGATTGCGAGCCCGATGGCGACGGTGACGCCGAAGAAGATGGCAGCGGCGGCGAGCAGAGTCAACCAGCGGGCCTTGCTCGATTGCATGTATTGATTCTAATCGTATTTTTCGTAGATGACGCGGCCCTTCTCGAAACCGCGGCCGGCGAGGAGGCTGCGCACCTCGTCGACCATGGCGCGGAGGCCGCAAATGTAGACATCCAGGTCGGTGCGGGAGCCGATGATCGAGTCGATATGGGCCTGGACGCGGCCCGTGTAGCCCTGCCAAGAAGGCGACGGGCGTGTGGTGGTGGGCAGGAACCGGAAGCCGGGGCGGGTGCGCTCGAGGTCTTCAAATTCGGCGCGGTAGAGCAAAGACTCTTCGTAACGGGCGCCGAGCAACAGCGTCACCGGATGGCGGGAATCAAGAACGACGGGCGCTTGGAGGAAGGATCGGAACGGGGCGATGCCGGTACCGGTGGCGATGAGGACGGATTCGGCGAAGGGCGATTTGGGAACGAACGAGCCGAGCGGACCCTTAATGGCGATCGATTCGCCAGGCGTGAGTTTGAACAGCCACGGCGAGAAGAGCCCCTCCTTGACCCTGTTGAGGCAGAGTTCGAAACGGTTGCCGTGGGGCGCGGAGGCGAGCGAGTAGGCGCGGGTTGTCTTCTTCTCGCGGACGATTTCGGAGATGGAGACCCACTGCCCCGGAGTGAAGTCGAGCGCGGGCAGGTCGGGGACTTCAAAGGTGAAGTGGCGGACT
>JACZJQ010000150.1 GCA_014860455.1 Bryobacteraceae bacterium
AGCCTAGCTAGTGCACGAGTCGCGCCATCGCCGGCTTTTGTTGAGACGATTCGCTCGCAGCTGTTTGCGGAAGGCAGTTCGGGTGTGGCAAAGGCGGCGGCGATTAACCATATGCGGTCACTTGACCGGGGACGGTCAGCCTCAACAGCGGAAGAAGCACCCGGGAGGAAGCGGCGGTTCTCCCTGCATGCGCCGCGCGGTTTGGCCTCTGAGTTGCTTTAGTCCACCAGAGGAACGGATGACAACCATGGAACAAATCGAAGTGAACGGGAACAACGGCAGGATAGGCTCTTCGCTGCTGCTCTTCCTGACCGGACTGGGAGCGGGCGTCGCTGTGGCGCTGCTGTTGGCTCCACGCTCAGGTGCGGTGACGCGCCGGTTCATCGGCGACAAAGTCTACAGAGGGAAAGGCTGGGTGAAGGACAAATCTGCCGCTGCGCAAGCCTACGTCAAGGACCGGGGAGACGAATTGCGTGGCCGGGCCGAAGAGGTCGCAGAAGTGATCAGCCGGCCGCTCGGCTCCGACACGCCGAGGCGCTGAAGCATCTGAACGCGATTGCAGGAGGACAGGATGTTGGAGACATGCCCGGATGCCATGCGAAGTCCAACGGTGTCGGGCTCGGAGGCGGGGGTGTCCCTAGTTGTTTCCACAACTCCCATGCAGGAGGTCCCGTACTTCTCGACCGCGCTGCACTCCCCCGCATTGAGGGGCTTCGTCGACGGCTTCGTGGGCAGTCTCGTGGGCGGGCTTGTCTATTGTATGATCCTTGCCTACTTCAATTACCAGGATCTTCAGATCGCCGGGTTGCGCGTTCTTGCTCTCTCGCTCACCTTTGGTGGATTCGAAATGTGGCGCGTGAGGCGGCAACGAACAGCAGAGAGCTTCAAGAAATGTGTGCTCCTGACTCTCTCTGCCAGCATGGTCTTGTTCTGGGCGCTTGGAGCGTCTTTCTCCGGCACACCCACGCGTGATTCCCTCCAGGAGGCCCGGCCTCAGCTCCAGCAAGTCCGCCTCGATCCCATTGCCTGAGCCGGCCACGCAGCCGGGGCTGATCGCGGTTGTCTCCTGGGACGGCAGTGACTTGGCGACTCACGCCTTTTCAATAGCAACGGCCAGCCGGCCGCAGTGACGGCGGAACGCCGATTGACCCCGGATGGTCAATTCATGATAGGCGCGCGGGAGGCCGAGGCAATGAAACACAAGGCTTCCGACCGGCCTGGAGATTGGGCAACGAATTGCGTGTTGTCACATGTGAGGAGGATACGAAGATGCCTTTGATAAATCTGGTCATCACGCTCGTCGTGGTCGGCATGGCGCTGTGGTTGATCAACCGGTTCATCCCAATGGCTTCCAGCATCAAGACGATTCTGAACGTCGTGGTGGTGGTGTTCGTTGTTGTATGGGTCCTGCAGGCAGTCGGATTGTGGGGCGAATTGTCGAGTTACCGCATCGGGCGGTGACGGGCGGTAGCACATCCAAGTGGAAGCAAGCCGGGAGGTCGATATGATTGGTGCACAACAGCTAGGTGATTCGATTCGAGGAATAGGGCGATGCGGTGCGCTGGCGGCCGGAATCGTCTTGGCGTTGAGCTTTCCGTATCAGGCATGGTCACAAGGCGGATTCAATGGCCCGGGCCGTTACCAGATCACGAATCTGAAATCCGGCAAAGTACTCGACCTGGACCGGAACAACCAGACCAGCGTCATCCAGTTCTCATCGAGGGGCACCGACAACCAGGTTTGGGATATCCGGGCTGCCGGCAGCGGCCACTATTCCCTGCGAAACGGGATGAACGGAAATGCGCTAGAGGCCACCGGAACCAACAACAGCACACCTGTCAGGGCTACACGCTATGACGGCCGGGCAGGCCAGCAGTGGCGCTTCAATACGGCCAGTAACGGCAGTGCGCTCATCGTCTCGCGGTTGGGCAAGGTCCTGGACATCCCAGACGGCACCACCCGCGACGGAGCTGTTATTCAAATCTACGACAGCAACGGCGATTCGAACCAGCAATTTCAGTTCCGGCCGTTGGCCGGCAATACCGCGGCAAGTGCCGGCAATACCACGGCAAGAAATGTGAACCGCGTTGCCGCCAGTTCAAGCGCCCCGGCCGTCGCAGCCGGGACCGGCCGCACGGCGCTGAAGCCCGGATGGAACATGTTCTCGGCGGAGCAGGACGTCGAATTGGGCCAGCAGGCTGCCAATGAAGTCTCTCAGCAAGTGCTCATGCTGAACGACTCGCGAGTGGACAACTACCTGAATCAGCTAGGGCAACGGCTTGTGGTGAACGCCCCAGGATTCAAGTTTCCATACACGTTTAAGACGGTCAACGACCGGGGGATCAACGCCTTTGCCCTTCCCGGCGGGCACATCTACATCAACCGCGGCGTGATCGAGGCGGCCGACAATGAATCCCAATTGGCCGGCGTGATGGCGCACGAAGCGGCGCACGTGGCGCTGCGCCACGGCACCAATCAAGCCAGCAAAGCGTCAGCTGCGCAGATGCCACTCGCCATTCTGGGAGGCTTGATGGGCAGCAACTCCACGGGGGCCGCTTTGGCGCAGCTCGGCGCTGGGTTCACCGTGAATTCAATCCTGCTTAAGTATTCTCGCGATGCTGAAAAGCAGGCCGACCTGATGGGCACGCAGGTGCTATTCGATTCAGGACTCGACCCTCGGGCAATGGGCCAGTTCTTCCAGAAGATCGAGGGCGGCAACGGCGTCGCGTTCTTCAGCGACCACCCCAACCCGGACCGCCGCATCGAGAGTGTCAGCGAGGAAGTGGCCAGACTCGGCTCAAAGCGCGTCACTGGCGGGACTCAGGAGTTCGCGCAGATCAAGCGCTATGTCCAGTCGCTGCCCGCTCCGCGGCCCAACCAACTCCAATCTCAATCCCAATCCCAGACCCAAAACCAACAGCAGCCGAACACCTCGAACCAGCCGGACGCCACTTCACAGCGATCCGTAACCTTCGAGAATGCCATGCTGCGCATCAACCACCCGGACAACTGGCAGGCCTACGGGCAGGGTGACGCGTTGACTATCGCGCCCCGCGGCGGGATGGTGAACGACGGCAAAGGTAATCAAGCGTTGGCCTATGGAGTTGTCGTGAACATCTATGAGCCGCATTGGGAGCAGAACTCCCGCCAGCAGTTGCAGGGTGGCGGCTACGGGCAGAATACGGGCTCGGGAATGACCCCCGAAGCGGCCACGAACCAGCTCATCGTGGAGCTTCAACAGTCGAACCGGAACATGCGCGTGGTTCGCCGGCAAGGGACTGTCAACATCAACGGCGAGCGCGGGCTATCGACCTTCCTGTCAAACGACTCGCCCGTTCAGAACGGGGGCAGGGAGACCAACTGGCTGGTCACACTGCCGAAGCAGGAGGGCCTGCTGTTCTTCGTCTTCACCGCCCCGGAGCGCGAGTTCCAGAGCTACGAAAGCGTCTTCCAGCAGATGCTGTACTCCGTCCGGTTCAAGCAGCAGTGACCGGCAAAGCGGAGACCGGATGAAGCGGCTGTCGATAGTGCCAGATCTTTGATGGATTCGTTTGGTAGAGCCGCGCCAAGTAGGAGCGGTGAATGGCGGCTCGACCCGCATGGGCCGCCATTCTCACACCAGACAGACAAGTAGAAGACTAGACAAACCACAGGAGAGTAAGACAATGCTTTGGACAATCGTAGTGGTTCTTTTTGTGCTTTGGGCGCTGGGAATGGTCACCTCATACACCATGGGAGGCCTCGTGCACTTGTTGCTGGTCCTGGCGTTGGTGGCATTCGTTATCAACC
>JACZJQ010000151.1 GCA_014860455.1 Bryobacteraceae bacterium
TAACTCGTTTACTCCGGCTGCCATTCGAAGTAGGAGCCATAGCCGGCGCCGATGTTGCGGGCGAGCCAGAGGCGGTATTCGCGCGAGGCCGTGCGGGTGATCTCCTTGCGGCTGGGCGTGGGGTTGGTCAGGATGACGATCTGGCGGCGGCCGTTTTCGGAGGTGCGCGAACAGACTATTTCGTCGCGGTAGTCGCCGAGGAGATCGGCGGTCATGATGACGCTGCAGGCTTGGGTGGAGGGCGCGGCGGTGGCCGAAGGCGTGAGGCGCGTGCCGTCGAAGGCCATGAGTTCGCGCGTATCGGGCGAGACGAGGTCTCGGGCCGGGCCGCCGGTCCAGTTGACAGGCCGGAAGCGGGCCGGGAAGCCTTCCATGAGGATCTTGCCGTCGGAGCCGAAGACGACGGTTTCCTTGGCGAGGTGACCGTCGCGGTTGGTGAGCATCTCCATGCCGGGGTGCGCCGGCGAGATGTCAGCGGCCCAGCCGATGTGGGCGTGGGTCCAGCGGGGATCGTCTTCGCGGTTCACTTTCCAGATGATCTTGCCGGTGGCGGCATCGACGAGATAGGCGCCGGCGTGGGTGGATGTCTCGACGACATAGAAGACCTGGCGGCCCTTGGTGCCGGGCAGGATGTGCTTGATGGCGACGATGTCGGGATGGGCGCGGTAGATGGACCACTTCATCGTTCCGTTGGGATTGAGGACGGTGGTTCCGTCGAAGACTTCGTCGAGGCCGTCGCCATCGACGTCGGCGATGTCGATGTGGTGGGAGCCGGATCCGTTGGTGGCGCCGTAGCTGTTGAACTCCCAGATCTGGCGGAGGGTGAGCGGGTCCCAGGCGTGGAAGCGTTCGTTTTCGTAGAGGCCGGTCTGGGTGATGAGCGACGGGCGCTTGCCGTCCAAATAGGCGACAGACATGTGGACGCGGGTGGAGGTGCCGGAATGGTCGGTGGCCATCTTGGGCCAAGGGGTGCGGCGGAGGAGTTTTCCTGTGAGGCCGTCGAGGATGGCGAGGTCGATGGAGCCGTTGACGAGCATGCGGGCGGCGACTTCGGCGCGGCCGTCGCCGTTGAAGTCGTAGATGAGGACGGGCGAGTTGTTGGCATTGCCGTAGCAGTTGTCGTAGTCGATCAGCGGGCGGCGCCAGAGTTGTTTGCCGTAGGAGGTGAAGGCTTCGAGTTCGACGGGGAGGCCGGGGTCGCGGGTGTTTTCGGCGATGCCGTTGTTGCAGCGGAACAGGACGTCGAGTTTGCCGTCGCCGTCGAGGTCGCCGAACATGGGCGAGCAGGCACCCTGGGCTGGGCTGGGGTCGAAGACGGCGGCGACGTTGGTTTGCGCGGCGCCGGCAGTGACCGAGGCCCATTCGGAGGGGGCGGATTCCTTGCCGTCAGGGGCGACGGCGCGGATGCGGTAATGGAGGCGGGGACCGGCGGGGGCTGAGGTGTCGATGAAGCTGGTGGCGCCGGTGATGGGCGACGAAGTGATCCGGATGCCGGCCGCGTCGAGGCGGGGCGAGCGGTAGACGTGGTAGGCGGGGGGATCGCCGGGGAGCATCTGCCAGGAGAGGAAGATGCCGCCCTGGGTGGGCAGGGCGACGAGGCGGCGGGGTTGGCGTTTAAAGTGGGTGGAGCCGAGGGGTTCGCGGACGAGGCGGAAGCCGAGGTCAGGGTGGCGGATGCCGGCGCTGGTGCTGCTGCGCGAGTTCACTGGCAGATAGGCCGCGCTGCGAGCCCAGGAGCCGCCGGCGACGCCGGAGTCCTTTTCCATGGGGTGGGTGAGGCGGAAGATCCACTGGCGGCCGGCGAGTTCGTATTCGTTGCCGACCATCTGCCAGACGTTGCCGGACATGTCGTGGAGGCCCCAGGGGTTGGGCTGGTAGGACTTGACGGGTTTGAGGTAGCGTTTCCAGTCGCTGAAGTCGCGGTTGCCGGTGTCGTCGAAGTTGGCCTGGCCGGTGGGGGCGGAGTCGCCCCAGACGAATTTGAGGTTGTCGCGGCCGGCCTTGGCGGCGTATTCGTGTTCGGCGGACATGGGGAGGCGGTAGATGCGGCCTTCCTTATTCGATCGCCATTGGAGGTAGGCATAGACGTCGTAACGGTTGACGAAGATGACGGGGTGGTTTTCGAAACCGGCGGGCGGGGCGTTGGCGGTGAAGTGCTCGGGGGCGCGGTGGCCGGTGGAGCGGATAAACTCGGCGTATTGTGCGTTGGTGAGGGGAGCGTCGGCGATTTCGAAGTTTTCGACGCGGACGCCGGGCCGGCCAGGGAGTTCCCCGCCCTGAACTGGTACGAACTTCTCTTGTGCGGGGAGGGTAAAAGAGAGCAGGAAGGAAGTGGAGAGGAACAACACGGGAGTCAGACGCATGGCGATGGGT
>JACZJQ010000152.1 GCA_014860455.1 Bryobacteraceae bacterium
CCCAAACCCAATTACGGCGAATTTGATTCCGGCCCCGCCGCCCCCTCCGGCCCCGGCGATTTCACTCGCATCATCCAGGGCCCGCCCAAGGAAGCCGGTTCCTCCTCCGCTCCCAGCTACACCTCCTCGCCGCCGCCTTCAGCCGTCGCCGCCCCTGCCCCCCAGCAGAAGAGCAAGGCCATGCCTATCCTGTTTGCGGTGCTCGCCGTGGTTGTTGTCGGACTCTTGATTACCGTCGTAATCTTGATGCTCAAGAAGTAGGCAGCAGGATAATCAGTTCCAAGGTCGGATTCGGGAAGTCTCCCGGTACGTAAGCGGCGATGTTGCGCGCCCGCTCAATCGCCTCCCACGCCAGGCCCGACTGGCTCAAGCTGAAGTACTGGTGGTTCAACTTCAACGGAATCGAACTCGGCGGCGATGTCTGGTGCAGCATCGGCACGCCCGGCAGAGCCTGCCGCACCAGATGCTCCACATGCGTCGCCGAACACACCTTGATCAGGTGCGGACCCTTCTGGATCAGCTCCACCTCTTCCACCTCTGCCGAAACCGCCAGATACATCCTGGTGTTCCGCAGGTAACGGTCTTCGTTCAGTGTCGCCGCGTAGATCGACGGCCGCACCAGCTTCAGCGGCAGCGAGATGAAATTGCTCGGCACCACGGTCTCCAGCAGGTGCAGCAGCCTTTCTTCCAGCGTCGCGAACCGTTCCCCCAGTTCATCGTGGTCGTAGACCGGCAGATCCTTCGGTTGCACCTCCAACGAGAACGTCGTCAGCACCGACGCCAGTGACGCCATGGTGTTCCAAAGTTCTTCCGGATGCCCGCCCCGCGATTCGTAAATGTGCCGCACCAGCGGCAGATGCTGGTTCACCGAATACAGCAGCCAGAAGTTGGCGATGTCGCCCGTCGTGAACTCCGCCAGGCTCTGGTTCTTCTGCCGCCTCAGCGCCGCCAGCATCGAACTCTTCGCCGACAGGATCTCCAGCAGCCTGCGTGACATCCGCGTCAGCGCGTCGCTCGCCTTCACGTTCAGAATCGCCGGCACCGCCGCCGGGTCAAACTCAAACGTCTCGGCTTCGGTCTTCCTGATCCGGGCCATCCGCAACAACACCTGGCCCTGACGGTTCTCGCCTTCCACCACCACCCGCAGATTGCGCCGCGCCACCTGCACCGGCCGCTCCACCACGCCGTTGTTCTCGTCCCGCCACGTCTTGATCTCGGCCACGTAGCGCGCATCCGCCGTCGTCCCCGGCGCCGTCACGTTCAGCGTGTTCTGCCGGTATTCAGGGATCGACAGAAACACATCCACCGATGTTTGCCCCTGCGCGAAAAACTCCGCCAGCGGCCGCGCCTTTGGCGCCTCATCGGATTCGGGAATCTCAAACGGTGTGCCGTCGGGAAAGAGCCCCGACGCCTGCTTCACCCCCGCCATCCCCCCGTCCAGGGCCTCATGGTCCAGCTTCAGACTCGTGAAACCCCACGGCCGGAAGTTCAGCGACTCCACCCGGAACTGCAAGACACTCTCGATGAACCGGTCCTGCGCCTGCAAATGCTGCGGCGTCAGGAACGTTCCTTTCGACCATAAAACCGGCTGCAGCACCCTCATGCGATCAAACCTTACCACACCCGCGCCCACAATGCCTCTCCTTTTCCTTTCCGCCGCACGCCGCGGCATTCGCCGGCCCGGCTTCGTGATATCCTCCAACCAATATGGCTGGGGCTTCCCTGCTTGCTCCCGCCATTTCGCAAAGCTCCATCATGAAGGCCCCGGACAAGACCGTCGAACTGCTCCGCCGCTGGAATACCGGCGATTCCAGCGCCCGCGATATCCTCATCGAACAGTTCTACGACGAACTGCGCATCCTCGCCCGCCGCGCCCTCGCCCGCGAACGCCAGGACCATACCCTTCAGGCCACCGCCCTCGTCCACGAGCTCTACGTCCGCCTCTTCGGCCAGTCCGATATCGAAATCAAGGACCGCGGCCACTTCTTCGCCCTCGCCGCCACCGTCATGCGCCGCATCCTCGTCGACCATGCCCGCGCCCGCCTTGCCGAACGCCGTGGCGGCGGCGCCGCCAAGACCACCCTCAAAGACTTCTCCGCCGCCTCCCACCCCGACACCGATATCATCGCCATCGACCAGGCCCTCCACCGCCTCGAAGACGTCGATGCCCGCAAAGCCCGCGTCGTCGAACTCAAATTCTTCGTCGGCCTCACCGAATCCGAAATCGCCGAGGCCCTCGGCGTCGGCCGCGCCACAGTCGAACGCGACTGGTCGTTCGCCAAAAGTTGGCTGCAACTGCAACTCGAATCCTCCCAGGACGCCCATCCCAGACAGCAATGAGCGATCCACGCTGGCTCCGCGTCGAGGAACTCTTCCACCAGGCCATGAGCCTGCCGCCCGCCAACCGCCGCCCCTTCCTCGAACAACAATGCGCCGGCGAACCCCGCATCCTCGATGCCGTTCTCAAGCTCCTTGGCGTATCCCCAGAAGCCGATCGCCGCTTCGAAAAGCCCATCGATCCGCCAGCCTTCCTCCTCGACCCCAGTTCCCCTTCGCCCTCCGTCTCTTCGCTCCAAGGCTCCCTGCTCGGCCCCTGGCGCCTGCTCAAACCCCTGGCCGCCGGCGGCATGGGCGCCGTCTGGATCGCCGAACGCGCCGACGGCCAGTTCACCATGGCCGCAGCCGTCAAACTCCTTCGCCGCGGCTTCGACTCCGATGACGCCCGCCGCCGCTTCGCCGCCGAACGCCAGATCCTCGCCTCCCTCCAACACCCCTACATCGCCCGTCTCCTCGATGGCGGCATCTCACCAGACGGCCCGCCCTACCTCGTCATGGAACTCATCGACGGCCGGCCCCTCGACGCCCATTGCTCCGCCATGCGCCTCGACGTCAACGCCCGCCTCGCCCTGTTCCGCAAGGTCTGTGAAGCCGTCCGCTTCGCCCACTCCCAACTGATCGTCCACCGCGACCTCAAGCCCCAGAACATCCTCGTCACCGCCAAGGGCGAACCCAAACTCCTCGACTTCGGCATCGCCAAACTCCTCGACCGCGAACTCCAGGCCGACCAGACCTCGCACACGAGCCTCATGCTCACCCCCCGCTACGCCAGCCCGGAGCAAGCCCTAGGCCTCCCCATCTCCACCCAGTCCGACGTCTACTCGCTCGGCGTCATCCTCTACGAACTGCTCACCGGCCTGAGCCCCTACTCCTCCACCCAGCGCACCGCCGCCGAGTGGTTCTCCGCCATCAATAACGAAGAGCCCCCTCCTCCCAGCCGCAAAGCTGCCGACCCCGCCCTCGCCCGCGCCCTCTCCGGCGACATCGACGCCATCGTCCAAAAGGCGCTCGAAAAGAGCGCCACCAACCGTTACCGCTCAGTCGAACAACTCGACGCCGACATCGCCGCCTTTCTCGCCGGCAAGCCCGTCTCTGCCAGCCCCCAGACGCCCCTCTACCGGGCCGTGAAATTCGTCCGCCGCCACTGGTTGCCCGTCACGGCCACCGCCTCCGCGCTCGTCCTTCTCCTCTCCGCTTTCGCCATCACCCTCTACCAGTACCGTGTCGCCTCAAACGAACGAGCCCTCGCCCAGCGCCGCTTCACCCAGGCCCGCGAACTCGCCCGCCTCAGCCTCTTCGACCTCTACGACATTGTCCAGCAGATCCCTGGCTCCACCAACGCCCAGCGCCTGCTCGTCTCCAGGACCCTCGACCACTACAAACGCCTCGCCTCCCAGGCCCAGGGCGACGCTGAACTGCTCGCCGAAGTCGCCTCTGGTTACTGCCGCCTCGGCGACCTTCAAGGCAACCCCTACGTCCCCAACATCGGCGACCCCCCAGCCGCCATCGAAACCTACCGCCAAGGCCTCGCTCTTCTCACCTCCATCCCCGGAGGCCACGGCCCGCCTCAACTCGAACTCGCCCGCGCCCGCCTTCACGGCAGCCTCGGCGAAGTCGTCTCCCTCGCCGGCGCCACCCAGGACGCCCTCAAACACCTCCGCCACGCCGAAACCATCCTGCTCGCCGCCCGCGAATCCGCCCCCCGCGACACCGCCATCCAGGCCGAACTCTGCTCCCGCCGCGAGTCCATCGCAGACCGCCTCGCCGGCGTCGGCACCGGCGTCACCATCGACGAAACCCAAGCCATCCGCACCTACGAATCCGCCCGTGCCGGCTGGCTCGATATGCTCACCTGGCCCAACATCAGCCCCGAAATGCAGGCTCGCGCCGCCCGCGCCGACGCCATCACCCTCATGAAACTCGGCAACGTCGACATGGCCCACGAGCGTTACACCCCAGCCGTCGCCCGCTACCGCGACGCCCGCACCGCCATCTCAAAACTCGACCGCGCCAACCGCGAATCGCTCTCCTCCATCCGCACCCAGATCATGATCCTGAAAGGCGAAGGCTACGCTCTGCTTTGGTCCGGCAAGCCCATCGAGGCCCTGCCCATCCTCGCCGAAGGCGTCGCCCTCAGCCGCCGCCTCCTCGCCGGCGACCCTCAAAACGATCAGCACCAGTCCGGCCTCACTACCCTGCTCACCGCTTACGGCGACGCGCTCAAAGCCGCCAGCCGTCCTGCCGAATCCGCCGCCGCCTGGACCGAGGCCCAGTCCCTCTCCCTGGCCCTTCTCGCCCGCAACCCCAATAACGCCGTCGCCAAAACCCGCCTCGATGACATCCGCGCCAAGCTCGCCGGCCAATAATCGCCTGCCCGCCGCTGTACCATATCCTCAAAGGCCACTACCATGAGCACCTCGCGCCGCCAGATCTTCTCCCTCGCCGCCCTGCCGGTCCTCCAACCCGCCCAGGCTCAACAAGACGGCTGGACCACCCTCTTCGACGGCTCCTCCCTCGCCGGCTGGACCATCGTCGATGGCACAGACTCTCTCTACTACGTCAATGAAGGCGCCATCTGCGTGGCCGATTTCGCCTCTTTCCCCGCCTGGCTCCGCTCCGCCCGCGAATACGAGAACTTCGAACTCGAAGGCGAGTTCTTCATCCGCGGCTGGACCGACTCCGGCATCTACCTCCATGCCCCCGAGCACGGCCGCCCCACCCAATCCGGCTCTCAGATCAAAGT
>JACZJQ010000153.1 GCA_014860455.1 Bryobacteraceae bacterium
CTCCGGAATCCACTTCGCCAGCGCCGCCCTCGCCCCCCCATCCACGGCCGCCAGCAACGTCGCCTCCGGCAGAAACCGCCTCGCCGCCGCCCCCGCAAGCGCGTCAAACGCCTCGTCCCGCGTCACAGCCGAAAACACCACCTGAATCTTCGGCTCCAAATAGTGAATCCACGCCGACATCAAAGCCGGCAACGCCGGACCCTGGTCGTTCAGCCTCGACGCGAACGACTGCAACGCCCGCTCTGCCGCTTCCTGCAACTGCGCGTCACGCGTGTAATTCGCCAGCCGCAGCAGCGCCATCACCAGCGACGAATTGCCCGCCGGTTCCGCCCCGTCGTAGTCGTCCTTCATCCGGATGATCACGTCCGGCGAACGCCCTGATGTCGAGTAAAATCCGCCGTTCTCCCGGTCCTCGAACAGCCTTACTGCCCTCCGCGCCAGGTCCAGCGCCGTCTCCAGATGGCCAGGCTCGAACGTGGCTTCGTACAAATCAATGAAGGCCAGCGTCGCCAGTGCATGGTCATCTAGAAACGCCGGCACCGCCGCCGATCCATCCCTCCACCGCCTCAACAGGCAACCCGTCCCCGCCTCCCGCAGATTCGCCTGCATGAACGCCGCCGCGCGCGTGGCCGATTCCAGGTACTGTTTCGCCAGCCCCGCGTCCGTCGATTGAAACGCCCTCGCCGCCAGCGCGAACGCCGAGATCATCATCCCGTTCCAGCCCGCCAGGATCTTATCGTCGAGGTGCGGCCGCGGCCGCTTTCCGCGCAACTCCAGCAACTTCGCCGCCCCCACGGCCAGCGCCTGCTCCACCTCCGCTCGCCCCGCTCCGCACCGCCTGGCGATCTCCTCCACCTCCACCGACTCGAACAGGATATTGCGCTGAGTGAACTCGCCATGCGGATCGTCCAAAGCATTCCCGTTGTCCCGGCACCCATAGCGCTCCATGAACCACGTCGCCGCAGACTCGCCCAGCGCCTCCCGGATCTCCGCCGTGGACCAGATGTAAAACGCACCCTCGCTCTTCTCCTCCGGACGCGCCGCATCGGCCGCCGAGTCCGCATCCTCGGCCGAATAGAACCCGCCTTCGGGATGCGTCAACTCGCGCCGGACGTAGTCGAGAATCCGCGCCGCCACGCCTGAATACGCCGCCTCTCCCGTAATCTGAAACGCCTCCAGATAAGCCACGGCAAGCTGCGCCTGGTCGTAGAGCATCTTCTCGAAATGCGGAACATGCCACCGTTCGTCCACAGAATAGCGGTGAAACCCGCCGCCCAGATGGTCGTTCATGCCGCCCTTGGCCATCTCCCGCAGCGTGTGCAGCGCCATGTCCAGCGCCTCGGCATCGCCCGTGCGCCGGTGATACCTGAACAAAAACTGAAACACCGCCGGCCGCGGAAACTTCGGCGCATGGCCAAACCCGCCATAGCGCGAGTCATAGCTCCGGCGGAAGTAAGCGAACGAGCGCTCCAGCGCCGACGTGTCCAGCGCGTGGTCGCCCTGCTCCACCGCCGCCGCCGACTCCAGATGCGCCGCCGCCCGCACGCCTGTTTCCATGAGATCGGTCCGCCGTGTCCGCCACGCCTCGGCGATCTGCTCAAGCAGATAACCGAACCCTGGACGCCCATACCGGTTCTCGGGCGGGAAATACGTCCCCCCATAAAACGGCTTCAACTCTGGCGTCAGGAACACCGACATCGGCCACCCGCCGCTGCCCGTCGTCGCCTGCACGAAGGCCATATACACCCGATCGATATCCGGCCGCTCCTCCCGGTCGAGCTTCACCGAAACGAAATGCTCGTTCAAAATCCGCGCCGTCGCTTCGCTTTCAAACGATTCGCGCTCCATCACGTGGCACCAATGGCACGTCGAATAGCCGATCGAAAGGAAAATCGGCTTGTCCTCGGCCCGCGCCTTTATAAAGGCTTCGTCGCCCCACGCATACCAGTCCACCGGATTGTGGGCGTGCTGCAACAGATAAGGGCTGTTCTCGTGGACCAGGCGATTAGATTGCTGGTGCGGTGATTTATGCGGTGACTTTGGCGATAGTTTAGGCGATGACATGATAGAAAGGATTGCGGCTCTGCCGCCGCGAAGGTCTCAAGGAGGTTTGATTCATGCCGGCAAGCGAAGGCTTCAAGAACAGGGCGCTCGAAGAACTGATCGAGTGGCTGCGCATCCCCAGCGTCTCTTCCCTGCCCGAACACAAAGCGGATGTCGAACGCGCCGGCGAATACGTCCGCGCCGCCCTCGACAAGGCCGGCATGACGCGCACCGAACTCATCCGCCGCGGCCAGGGCCACCCCATGGTCTACGCCGAATGGCTCGGCGCACCCGGCAAACCCACCGTCCTGTTCTACGGCCACTACGATGTCCAGCCCACTGACCCGCTCGACGAATGGAAGTCGCCCCCCTTCGAACCCGAAATCCGCGGCAACGACATCTTCGCCCGCGGCACATCCGACGATAAGGGCCAGACCTGGATCCTCGTCAAAGCCGTCCAGTGGATGATCGAGCGCGACGGCCGCCTGCCCGTCAACGTCAAATTCATTCTTGAAGGCGAAGAGGAAGCCGGCGGCGAAGCTATCACGGCCTATGTCGGCGAAAAACCCGCCCGACTCGCCGCCGACGTCGTCGTCATCTGCGACACCGAAATGTTCGCCCCCGAGATGCCCACCATCTGCACCGGCCTGCGCGGCATCGTCTATGGCGAGATCCACGTCGAAGGCCCCCGGCAGGACCTCCACTCCGGCGTCTACGGTGGCGCCGCCCCCAATCCGCTGATGGCCATCGCCGAGATCCTCACCGCCCTCAAGGACCGTGACGGCCGAATCCTCGTCCCCGGCTTCTACGACCGCGTCGTCAAGCCCTCGGCCGACGAACAGGCCGCCTGGGCCACCCTGCCCTTCAACGAGGCCGAATACCTCGAAAAGGAAGTCGGCTCCACATCGTTGACCGGCGAACCCGGCTTCTCGGTCTTCGAACGCACCTGGTCACGCCCGACGTTCGAAGTCCACGGCATCAAGGGCGGCTTCACCGGCGAAGGCGCAAAGACCGTCATCCCGGCCCGCGCCGTCGCCAAGGTCAGCATGCGCCTAGTCGCCGATCAGGATCCCGACGAGGCCGTCGGCCAGGCCGCCACCGCCATCGAGGCTGCCTGCCCCAAGGGCGTGAAGGCGAAGTTCGTTCTGCTCCACGACGCCGGACCCTCGCTAGTCGATACGTCCAACCGCTTCGTCCAGGCCTCGGCCTCGGCCATGGAGGAGGTCTTCGGGCGGAAAACCGTCTACATGCGATCGGGAGGGTCAATCCCGATCGTCGGGACGTTCCTGGAAAACATGGGTATCCCCAGCGTGCTCATGGGATTCGGCCTGCCCGATGACAACATCCATTCGCCGAACGAGAAGTTCCACCTGCCGAACTTCTTCCGTGGCATCGACGCCGTCGCCCGGTTCCTCGAAAAACTGGGCTGACCCTAAAGCTCGATCAGCACACCGTGCTTGCCAGCGCTGTAGCCTTCGGTCCGCCCGAGCATCGTCTTGCGCCCCGCCGCTTCATGGATGTGTCCGCTGACGAAGTACCTGGGCTGCACCCGCTCGACAAACGCCGCAACGCTCGCCGACCCCAGATGCCGCCCCGGCGCGGCTTCGTCCAGAGCCGTGCCCAGCGGCGGGCAGTGGCAGATCAGGACAAGCGGTTCCAATCCGTCGAACATCTCAAGCTTCGACGCAATCTCGGCCTCGGAATACTCGCCCGGCGTGTTGAACGGCGTGGGGTTGGAATAGCCGAGGCCGGCGACCTGATAGCCGCCGGCCTCAAAACTTCGTTCGTGAAGTGGGTTCAACCCGTGCGCCGCGCAAGCGGCCTCAATCTGCGGCGCGCTTTCGTGGTTTCCAGGCAACACCCAGACTTTGCCGGCCCGCCGCGCCAGGATAGCGCACATCGCATCCAGGCCTCGCGCGAAGGTGCAAAGGTCGCCGGCCGCAATATAATGGTCGGCCTCGATCTCCATCAGCCGTTCCAGCGCCCCGGCATCGCCGTGGATGTCGGAGAACACAAGCAACCGCATCCTCCGATTATCCCATTGAGGGGCGTCCATCTACCAGACGTAGCTGAGAGAGAACATCGGCGCGAACGAGAAATACCACCCGCCAAGGCTGCCCATCACCGGCGTGATGACCTGGGTGGGAGTCTCAGTGCCCTGAACCAGAAGTTCGGCCCGGAAGTGCGAATTCTCGCCCGCCTTCACGCGGACTCCGACGCCCGTCGTCACCATCGGCTTCCACTCGCTGGTGTTGGTTAATACGGCCGTGCGGATGAACGGAGGCAACCCTGTGTAGTTGCCCGTGCCGGTGTACTGCTTAATGCCGCCCCCGGCCAGGACGTACCCGCGCGTCTTGGAGTCTTTTCCATTGGTGTAGATCAATAGGTTGTAGCCGATCGACTGGCTGCGCCCGCTCATTGAAGTGCTGGCGCTGCCGCCCGAAAGCTCCATACTGTTGAACATCATCGTGTATCGGACCTCGCCGCCCACCCGGTCGCCGATCTGGCCCATGTAGGCCGTGAACCCTGCGCCAGGCTTGAACTTCGCGTTCACCTGCCCGTCCGGTCCGGAGACCGTCTTGGAGGTGTAGAACGAGGCTCCTCCGCCTGCGCCAACCTCCCACTTCTGCGCCATCGCCGGCGCGGCGCACAGCACGAATGCCAGCACCATGAGCGACCAATTGCGAATGATCATAATTTTCCTGTCTGGCCCGTTGGAGCGCCTTCGCGCTCCAACGCCATTTGTCGTTGACCCTGTCTGATCGGCGCCTGTGCTACTGCACGACGCGAACCGGGACTGTTGTCGAGTAGCCACCCTGTTCTATCGTCAGAGGCTGGCTCATGCCTTTAGGGGTGTTCTTCGGAATGTAGACACGGATCTCGTTTACGCCGATCTGACCCGGCGTCAGGAGACTGTGTATCAGCGGCAGAGGCCTGCCCGAGAGGGTGACTGTCGGCTCCGTCAGCGGCACCACTGGCGTCTCCGCGGAAACCGGCTGGCCGGCGGGAACTTCCGGATAGGTCATGCCCATACCCGTGAGGTAGATGACCACCTCTTCTTCCCAGCGCACCGGGTTGGCCGGCGTCACCACCTGGCCGTTCGATGCCCGCACCACCATCGGCACAGCGTAATCAGGCTGCAGTTCCTGCAGGAATACGCTGGGCGCGGTAGGCAGCACCGTCAGGTTGTAGTTGTCGCTCACCCCGCCCGGCGTCCGCAGCAGCATGGTCACGTTGCCTTCTGCTTGGAACGGCAGTTGCGCGTTGATCTGAGTGCTCGACACCATCAGCATGGGAACCGACATGCCGTTCACTGTAAGGCAGCTTTCGGCCAGCGCCGAACCCAGCGGCTTCTCCGACGACACGGCGTTGACCGCGCTCAGATTGCTGCCCCGCACCACGATCAGCCCACCGGGCGCAACCGCCTCGGTGCCGTCGGCGGCGTTGACGATGGATTCGATCTGCGGCATCGCCACCGAAGCATCGTAGTTCCACGGCACAACCGTGAAGCCCGAAGTCGTCAGGTTGATGATCGCGCTCCGGTTCGGCAGCATCGCCGCCGACCTCGTGAACGCCACGCCCTCGTTGCCCGCCACAGGCGCTTCGGCCAGTCGGGTCGACTTCAGGCCGGCGCCGGTATTCAGGTCGACGCGCTGGATGACACCCGTCCCGCCACCAGATTGAGTGCCCGTCCGGAAGCCCGTCTGATCAACAAAAACAAACCCCGAAGACGCCTCTATCGTCGTGTCGAAGATCGCCATCGGAACCAGGGATGCGTTGTAAAGCGTGTTGCCAACGACAAACTGATCGAAGTTCGACGCCGCAACCGCCCCGCCAAGTTCATCTTCGTCCTTGCGCGAAATGGTGAATGTATCGGCGCTCGCGTTGTACAACAGCAAGTTGCCGTCGGCCTGGGCCGCCATGATCGAGTTCCCGTTCGGAGCCGCCACAAGCGCCGTGTTGATGTCGATCGTGTTTTCGTAAACGCCCAGAGTCGGCAATTCCGTGGCCGTCCGCGTCCAGAAATCGACGTTGTCGATTTTGTGGACCGGGCCTGCAACGCGCGTAGCCGCCAGGATGGCATTGCCCGAGGCCGCCAGCCAGCGGGGGTAGTGCCCGAAGGGGAAGCGGATCGGCTCACTCGGATCCAGAGTCTCCAGATCGTAGACGTTGGCGTACTGGGAGTTGTCGTTGCCCACCAACAGGTATCGGCGGTCAAAGGTGAACGCCATCGAGGTGGGCGTGTTTCCTGTCCGGAGCGTTGCAGTGTGTTCGTAGGTGGATCCGTCAAACACCAAAACTTCGTTCGTGCTCTGGCGGAGGATAAAGAAACGGTTGCGCTGTGGATCGCTCACCAGGTCGACCAGTTTGCCCGGAACATTGAACGACGTTCCGCGCTGATCGGGATCCTGCAGGTTGATTAGCACGCGCACCGGGTCGATGAAGTTCACCGCCGTGGTCGAAGTGATGTCGAGTTGCGCCACCGTGGTTCCCAGCGTGTTCTGGAACGTGCTCGGATCCACCGTCACCACTATCGTCGCCGGCGTGTTGCCCGAACTCTGGCTTAACCGGATGCCGCTCGTCGAAGCCTTGATCCTGAACGGAACGCTCTTGCCGCCCGGATCGTAGATGTCAACGTATTGGGTCACGGTACCCCCGCCGCAACCGCTGCCGCGGAAGACGACGTCCTGCTGGGCCGCTTTCGCCATTGGCTGGCCGTGCAGATCGCCGACCGGCAGAATCGTCAGGCCGCTCTCAGAAAGCGCGTACATGGTGGTGCCATCAGCGGACAGAACCGCCTTGCCCGATAGATTCTCGCGCAGGCGTAGGCGATCTCTGACGCGCAGGTTGTCGGCGTCAACCACCTTCAACTCAGGGATGCCGCCTTCAATGTTGGTGCCACCCGCCTCGTCGGTCTGCGTCACCTGGGCATAAATGGTGTTGCGCTCGTGGTCGATGGCGTGCGATCCGATGTGCAGGATTCCGGACGGGTCGGCGAACTGCGCCAAGGCGCCGCGGTCGTCGAAGATAGCCCACCCCGCAAGCCAGCGGTCCCCAGTTTGTGAAACGCTGATCGTCCTCGGGCCGAGCTTCGGCTCCGCAACATAGCCGTATGACAGCACCTCCCGGCGCACGACATCATATTTGAATAGAATCGTGTCGGTGACGCCGGCGATCTTCAGCTTGTCGCCCGAGGCGGCGACGGACGCCGCGACGATCTGGGTCGGAAAATTCGCCGGCGGCTGTGGCAACGTCTTCGCTGTCACGCCGGCAACAGTATCAAGCACCGACATGGATCCGCTGAAGGGCTCAAACAATATGAACTGCTCCGTGGTCACAACCAGCGCGCGGCCATCGGCGCCGAATGCGACGCCCAGCGGCGGATCGGCCAGGGCGAACGTCTGGCGGCCGTTTGTGGTCAGGTCGATTACGGTAAGCGCGTTGCGCGGCGACTCCGGCGACACGAAGTTGCCGTAGTGCGCCGTCACCAGATGCCGACCGCTAGGGCTGAGCGATATCGCGTTGGGCTGGGATGCGACGTTCATCGACTTGGTCACCTTCTGAGTGGAAAGCGAAACCACATCGATCCTGTTGGCGGTGAAATTCGCCACGTAGGCTACACCCCGCGCTTCATCCAGCGCAAGGTCTGAAGTGTGGCCGCCAAGCGCAACAACGCGCCCGAAATACTGCCCATAGCAGACCGTGGTGAGCAGCAGCGCCGGGGCCGCAAGTTTCCAACTGAGCATTTTCGTCCTCATCTCTCTCTCCTGACCAAAAACGAATCCCACTTAAGACACGACAGGTCATGGCCGGACGGTCCGGGCGGCGCCCGCCCGGCCAGATTCCTGATCAGGCGCCTCTGCTGACGTTAGTCTTCAACGTCGCGGCCTTTGCGCCGGAGAATGATCGCACCCAGCAGGACGACTGCTAGCACTGTGCAGACCAGACGAACGAGTGTATTCATTTCCATGGTTTTGACTCCTTGTGTTTCCCGCGTATTCTCAATCGAGTTGATTTTTCCTCAGGGAACCTCGACCGCAGCCTCAAATCCCCTGCATCATCGGGATCAACTCCCGCATGATCTTGACCGCAACCGGGCCCACCGTCACTACGAACAGCGTGGGCAAAATGAAGAAAAAAATGGGGAAGACAAGCTTCACTCCAAGCTTCGCCGCCTTTTCCTCAGCAACCTGCCGCGCCTGAACGCGCATATAATCGGCATGACCCCGCAGGCTCTGCGCCACGCCAGTGCCAAACCGGTCGGCTTGTATCAGCACAGCGACCAACTTCCTCAGGTCATCGACCGAGGTCCGGTCGGCCAGGTTTCGGAGCGCCTCTGCACGCCGTTTGCCGGCCTTCAATTCCAGATTCACCAGCGCAAACTCCTCGCTGATCTCAGGGTGGGCGTGCTCGAGCTCCTTGGCCACCTGCAGAATCGCCTGGTCCAGCCCCAGGCCCGACTCGACGCAAACCACCATCAGGTCCAGAGCGTTCGGCAACCCACGGGCCATCTGCTTCTGCCGCCGCTTCGACATCAAGGAAACGTATTCGTTCGGCGCAAAAAATCCGAATCCGGCAGCCGCAAGAATCGCCATCGTCTTGTTCGAGACCTCGGCCGAAGAGCCGACTGTCGCCAGCATCATCACCGCCGGCAAAGCAATGCCCAAAGCGACTTTCGAGCCGTACAGCATCTTCAGCGCGTTTGGCCCCCTCAGGCCCGCCCGGATGAGCCGCTTCTGCATTACTGTGACGTCCTTCGGGGATGTCGGCAGCTTCTCACCCAACCGGTTCAGCAGTTCGCGGAACGCCAGACTGGGATGAACCGGCGTCTCCTCTTCGAACTCCATGCCCGCACCCGTGGCCGTCACACGCTCGATCGCCTCCTTAGGCTTGGCCCAGAGCTTCAGACCCAGGATCGTGCCCACCGCCGTAATGGCGAGGAACAGGACCGCAGCCAGCAGGATTGAGGTCATTCGCGTTCCCCTCTCATAGCTCGATCGCCACGATCTTCTTGATCGTCAGAAAGCCGAGGACCTGCAGCCCAAGCGCAGCCATCGCCATGTAGTTGCCGACCTCGTCGGTGATAAAGAACGTCACATAGTCCCGGTTGACAAGGAACATCATGGCGCCTACGCCCACCGGGATCATCGACAGCGCCGTGCCCGTGATCTTGCCGTGCGCGCTGATGGCCCTGATCTTGCCCCGCAACTTGAACCGCTCCCTGATCACCGTCGCCAGTTTGTCGAGAATCTCGGCCAGATTGCCGCCGGTGCGCTTTTGCAGCAGCACCGCCGACACGAAAAAGTGCACGTCCAACAGCGGTACCCGCTTGGCCAGTTTCTGTAGCGCGGTGTCGAGCGGCAGGCCGAGGTTGTGCTCCTCGAATGCCCGGCGGAACTCGCCCGAAAGCGGCTCCTGGAACTCCCGGTGCAGCATCTCCAGCGAAACCGAGAACGCATGGCCGGCTCTCATAGAGCGGGCGATGAACTCCAGACTCTCCGGGAACTGGGACTCAAACTTCCACAACCTTGCCGAACGTTTACGAAGGACATACAGAATCGGCAGCAGTCCCACGATCAAACCCGGGATAAACGCCAGCAACTGAAACTTGGCAGGCAGCAGCAGCCAGCCAATCGAGTATGCCCCCAGAAACATCGCCAGGCACATGTGAACCAGCCGCGCCACATTCCATTTCAGCCCGGCCTGCTCGATCAGCGTCTTGAGCTTGGTCTGCAGATCGAAGCGCCTCAGCAGGCTCAGAACTACCTTGCCGCGCGAGGTGTCCTCCTCGCTCAGCAGCGGCGCGTTGCCCGGGCCCGCTCCCGATCCGCTCTTCCTCGACTTCGAGTTGCGCTGGGTGCCGAGCAGCCGCGCCCGGATCTTGTCGGCGTCGGCGCTCTGGAACGACCGCCGCACGATCATGTAGCCGCCCACCGCCATGGCCCAAAACAATAGGAATATGATCACGAAGTTCATGGCGTCAGATCTCCACCACCTCGTCGAACAGGTCCGGACGCAGCTTGATGCCCGCCGCCAGCAGTTTCTCGTAGAACTTCGGCCGGATTCCGGTGGCTGCAAACCGTCCCACCACCTTGCCGTCGGCGTTCAGGCCGCGCTTCTCAAAGACGAAAATGTCCTGTAGCGTGACGATCTCGCCTTCCATGCCCGTCACTTCCGTGATGCTGGTCACGCGGCGCGATCCGTCGCTGAGCCTGGCCGCCTGCACCAGCACGTTCACCGCACTGGCAATCTGCTGGCGGATCGAGATCAGCTGCATGCTCGAGTTCGCGAGCGACACCATGACCTCAAGACGCGAAATCCCGTCCCGTGGCGAGTTGGCATGGATCGTCGTCAGAGATCCGTCGTGACCCGTGTTCATCGCCTGCAACATATCGAGCGCCTCGGCGCCGCGAACCTCGCCCACCACGATGCGGTCGGGCCTCATGCGCAGGCAGTTCATCAGCAACTCGCGCTGCCGCACCGCGCCGTGACCTTCCAGGTTCGGTGGACGAGTCTCAAGGCGCGCCACGTGCGGCTGCTTGAGCTGCAACTCGGCTGCGTCCTCGATCGTGATGATGCGCTCTTTCGAATTGATGAAGAACGACAATGCGTTGAGCAGCGTCGTCTTGCCGGCGCCCGTGCCGCCGATGATGATGATGTTCAAGTGCGCCTTGACAGCCGCCTCAAGCAGTTCCATCATGCCCGCCGTCAGCGCCCTCTTTTCCACCAGGTCGGCCGGCATCAGCTTGTCCTGCGAGAAACGGCGGATAGAGACCAGAGGTCCGTCCAGCGAAAGTGGCGGGATGATGGCGTTCACGCGCGAGCCGTCGGAAAGCCGGGCGTCAACCATCGGGGTGGACTCATCAATGCGCCGGCCCACCTGGCTCACAATCTTGTCGATGATCCGGATCAGGTGCGAGTCGTCGCGGAACGTGACGCTGGTCAACTCCAGCAGGCCGCGCCTCTCCACGTAGACCTGCCGGCATCCGTTCACCAGAATGTCGGAGATCGTCGGATCCTGAAGCAGCGGCTCTAGCGGCCCCAGGCCAAATACCTCATCCAGAACTTCGTCGCAAATCTGCTGCTTCTCGAGCGAACTGAGCAACGTCGGCTCGGAATCGATCAGGGTGACCAGCGCCTGCCGGACTTCTCCGCGGACACGCTGGTTGTCGATGGTCGCCAGCGCCTCAAGATTGATCTTGTCCAGCAGCTTCCGGTGAAGCGTGAACTTCAACTCCTGATACTCGGGCTTCAGCGACGACTTCGGCTTGCCGGCGTTCTTCAGAAGCCGCTGCTCCCAGGTGAGCTGCTGCGCCGGCCTTTGATCCATCGTCGGTATCATCGATTCATCTCTTCTTCCGCCCCGGTTTCCGGGACCAGACCACATATCTGTACATTCATCGGCCCGTCAGGGGAAAAACTTGAGTCCATCACGACTCCGAAAGCGCCGGATTGGAGCCAAGCATCGACCTGCCTCCCTTGCGCTCCGCCGCCGCAAGGTTTGCAGCCTTGGCGCCAAATCTTTCCATCGCCCTGCCAAGTTCGGTCTCCGTGCCCAGCGGTTCGGCCCGCGTCACCACCTTGTGGAGGGCGAAATAGTCGTTCGGAAAAGCCGAATAAACCGGGCATGTGAAGATCTTCTCCATGTCGGCTGGCGCTATCTCTTCCTTCTTTGAAAGCCGGTTCACAACCATCCGCACCCGCTCCTTCTCGAATCCCAACTGCCCCAGCATCCCGGAAGCCCGCCGCCCGAGGTGCAGGCTGGCAAGCTCCGAGGTGGAAACCAGGTAGACCTGGTCGGCCTCCGACATCATGAACAGACTCAATTGGTGGAAAACCGTCGGCAGATCGACGAGCACCCAGTCGTAAAACATCCGCGCGTACTCGATCACCTCATGCACCCGGCTCGATTCGGGCACATCGGTTGTGGGCGAGTCCGGCGCCGCCAGAATGTCGACGCCGTGGCAATTTGTGACGAACGAACTCCACACAGCCGGATTCAGCCGCTCTGACTGCGCCAGACAGTCCAGCACCGAATACACCGGCGCGAGCTTCAGCGAAAACGCCACCGATCCGGAGATCAGATCGAAATCCACCAGCAGCACACGTTTGCCGGTCAGCCGCCGGAGCGTGAACGCCGACTGCATCGCCAGCGTCGAGGAGCCGGACCCCGGTTTGGTCGACGAGAAAGCGATCAACTGTCCCTGCTCCTGATGCGGAGCCTCCTCCGCCTGACGGAGGCGCCGGATCCGCACCGCGGCTTCCTGTTGGGCTTCCTGCTGGAACGGCGCATGAAGGAAATCGCCGGCCCCGGCGCGAAGCCCCTCCAAGATCAGGGTCGCGTCGTTGGACATGCCCAGGCCGACGGCCGGAAGCGGCGGCCTCATCGCGGCGATTGACCGCAGCAGGCCCCGCGCTGCTTCCATGTCCGATGCCAGGTCGATTAGAACCACATCGGGCTGCGCCTGCCGGATCCTGATCTCCGCCGTCTGCGCCGGAGGATAACTGCGAAGCTCAGAGACAATCTCGAAGACCTTCGCCTCGGCGATTGCCTTCTGCGCCGCCGCGGCAAGCTCCTTGTCCGGCGAGATCAGCAGCGCTGGCAGCGCCGGCTCTCGGCCCATGCTTGATTGAGTCATTCTGGCGGCTCCTCAATGAGTCCTCAATCGAGGAGCTACTTCTTAGACTTCGAGGCCGGTTTCTTCGACAGGTCCTTTCGCTCGATCTTCAAGTGCGCGGGTTCCGATTTCGAGGACGTTGACCCGGGCATGCCGTCGGGCAGGAGTATGGCAGGCATCTTGTCGTGGAGGATGCCGAGCCGCAGGCGCGGATCGCCGGTGGCCATCGGCTCGATCAGTTCCGGAGTCACCATCACCAGAAGCTCGGTCTTGGTGCGGCTCTCGTTGCGGCTCTTGAACAGCTCTCCCAGAAGCGGAATGCTCGACAGCCCGGGGATGCGGGCAAAGGTCTCGTTGGTGCGGTCGTCGATCAGCCCGCCGATGACGAAGCTCTGGCCCTGGCCGAGTTCGATGTCGGATTCGATGCGGCGCGTTGCCAGTGCCGGGATGGTGAACCCGCTCACCGTCACCGCGTTGGCCATGTCGATGGTGGAAACCTCAGGTTTGACATGCATTTTGAGGGTTCCGTTCTCTGTCAGCTTGGGGGTGAAGTTCAGACGAATGCCGAACTCACGAAACTGAATTGTTACCGCGCCGGCGCCTGCGCCGCCTTGCAGCACTGGTACAGGAAACTCGCCGCCGACCAGGAAGCTGGCTTCCTTGCCGTTGGTCGCAACCAGATTCGGCTCGGCAAGAATCTGGAGCAGGCCTTCCTGCTGCAGCGCTTTGATCGTTGCCGCCAGGTTGAGGTCGGGGCGGAAGGCGAAGATATTCAACGCATCGGTCAGCGAAAATTCCGAAGTCGTGCCGCTGGTCCTACCTCCGATGACTCCGGCCAGTTCCGACGGCCGCGGAGCGCTGAACTGACCCGTCGATATGGCCCCGGGCGTGTTCAACGCGCCAGTGGAAATCAGGTTGAAGCCGAACTGCTTGGATGCGTTGCGGTTGATCTCGGCGAACTTCACTCTCAGTAGGATCTGCTTGTCCACCGGCGCCGGCTTGATGGCCATGTTGTTGACAACACTCTTCGCAAGCGGTTTGATCAACTCGTTCAGCCGGTCGGCCACCGCCGCCGAGGAGGCCAGGCCGGAAATGGTGATGGAGTCTCGCGCAGCCTGCACACGGATCTCCTCGTTCGGGAAGGTGTCCTTGATCAGCTTCCGGATCGGGTCCAGATTCTGCTCCACTGAGATGTTGTAGAAGTTGCGCTGGCCCGACTTCGCCCATACGACGAGCGTCGCCGCACCCAAGCCCTTGGCGTGCAGCAGGATCTCACGCGAGGACACGGGCACGTAGTCGACGACTTCCGGGTTCGAAGTCGATATCCGGGAGACATCCTCCGGGTAGTCGATGACGATGCTCTTGCCGAGCGTGACACGGATCTCGTCGGAGGAGTTCTGCGCCGTTGACCATGGCGAGGCGGCAAGCGCCAGAGTGGCCGCCAGTGCGGCACTCATGCAGCGGTTCTGGGATCGCATGGGTTTCCTTCCCCTATTCGTTGTTCTTGATGGACACGGTTTCGACCTTCCGGTCGGTCCCGCGGATGGTGATTATCTGCTCCACCACGGGCGCCGGAGGCGCTGCTGGCGGCGGCGGAGCGAATGCTACTACAGGCTGCGGCCGCGGCCTGGGTCTTGGTTTCTCGTCTGGCAAGTCCGGGTTATCGCGGTCCACAAAGGTTCCATCGGGCCTGAATTTGCCGCCGTAGAGATGGGTCAGGTTCGTCCCGCCCGTCTTCTCAATGATCTGGTCGCCGCCGTTTCTGAGCACCAGTTGGATGCGGCCTGTGTTGCCGGCCAGCGTCAGCACTTCGGCCTGCGCCGGCGTCGCCAGCACCGTTACGCTCGGAGCGTCCACCGGCTTGCCTGTCGCATCTACCTGGATGTTCTTGCCCGCCGACAGCACAAGGATGTTCTGCAGCACCGTTCTGGTGATCCTCTGCGACGTGCCCGGCGGATCGCCCGTGATCAGCACGTCCACTCTCATGCCCGGCAACACAAATCCGGCCACGCCCACCACATCGTTCACTCTCAGCGTCACCGCCCGCATCCCCACCGGGATGATCGGCGCCAGCCCCGCTCCTGACCCCCTCTGCGCCAGCCGCCCATCCACCACCGGCTCTTCCACCAGGATCGAGCTCATCACCGGCCGGTCCACCACATCCTCAGGCTTGCTGAATGCGCCCTTCGGAAACGCCGAAGCGGCGATCTTCACTACCCTAATGTCTTCCGCCTTCACAGTCGTCCCGATGTCCAGCACCTTGGCGGCCACCACCACGTCCTTGACATCGGTGGCCTCGGTCTTCTTAGGACCGCCAGCCCGTGACGACAACTGGTAGAAGATGCTGCTCACCACCAGCGCGAATACTAGGCTGACGCCCAAGACTGTCAGCAGTTTGCGATCCATACGTTCGGCCTCCTCGTCATCTGCCCGCCTTCGGGCCGCTCCGGCCTTCCATGCGCGCGCCGCGGTCAAGCCCCGGCTCCGGAATCTCGAATGTTGCCGTCATTGAGACTCTCCACGGTTATCTTCGGCAGTTCCGGTCCCGGCCATTAGGGTCTTGGCGGCATTTTCGGGGCGGCTGCCTCTCAGCACAAAAAGGTTCTCCGTACCCGAGTCGGCCACAAGCCTCCACTCAGGCGACAATTTCAACAAACTCGCCAGGGCCGTGCCCGGCGGCACCATGACGGCATCAATCTTGTGTTTTTTGAGTAACTTGTCCCAGTCGTGATAGCCCGTCAGCATGCGCAGAAACTCGCGCCCCAAACGCTCCCCGTAGAAGTCGCTCCGGCCGTCGAGAAACACCCGCTGCCTGGGGTAGTTGCGGTACAGCAAATAGTCCGCCCATTCGTCGGGGGTGAGCAGCCGCGCCGGCTCGATGATGGCTGCGTGACGCGCTACAAACTCGGTCGGGAACGTGCCCGACGGAAGATCCAACGGCCATTGCACCGGCGCCAGCGGCGTCAGCAGGAACAGGATCGGCACAACCGACCATACGCCCGGCTTCACCAGGGACGGTTGCATGTCGCGGCCGATGGAGTTGAGAATCCCCGCAACCGACCCGCGGCCGAAGCCGCCCATGTATCTGTTCCAAAGCCACGCCAACCCGCCCGCCAGCACCGGCAACGCGAGAATCGCCAGGATCGGCGCATGACGGACGCTGGTGAGCGAAGCATGCGTCCAGAACAGCAGCAGCAACGGCATGATGAACCGCTTCCGCCGAATCTGAACGCCCGCCGCCAGTATCGCGCCCAGCATGATCACTTCAAAAAACCTCTGACCTTCCGTGCGGAATTTCGGCGCCTGAAACTCCTCCACCGCGTCGTGAATCCACTTCGAATCGAGGTAGGCGCCCATGTGGCGGTGCAACTCCAATCCATAAGGATTCGCCAGCGACGCCAACCCGCAGGCCGCGGCAAGCCACAGATACCGCTTCGCCACTTGCCAATCACGCCTCCCGGCCAACGCCTCAGCCGCCGCCCCAATCGAAACTACGACCAGAATCGCCACCAATGCCACCCAGCCGCCGTGCAAGTTCACCCACAGCGCCGTCAACGGTACAAGCGCCCAGATCCAATGCGTCGGCTTCTCTAAGTCTTTTTCAATCAACCACATAGCTAATGCGACAAACAGCAGCGTGAACATGTGCGGCCGCGCCAGCAGGTGAAGCCGGATCACGCCAATGCCCACCATCGTCAGCGGAACCGCCAGAAACACGTTGGCC
>JACZJQ010000154.1 GCA_014860455.1 Bryobacteraceae bacterium
TGAAGGTCAAAGGCGGCGTCACTTTCGCTGGCGTCGGCGGCAACTCCCGCAACTACTGGAACAGCCAGGGCATCACCTGGTCGCCCCGCATCGGCCTCGCCTATCAGGTCAACGATAAGCTGGTCTACCGCGGCGGCTACGGCATCTTCTATGCCCCCAGCGGAATCCTGCGCACCAACTCCATCCTCAGCGGCTTCACCCGCGGCACCCCCATCGTCGCCTCCACCGACGGCGGCTTGACGTGGGCCTCCGACCTCACCAACCCGCTGCCTACCGGCCTGCTGCCGGTCCGCGGCGCTGAGGAAGGCCTCCAGACCACCTTGGGCCAGGGCACTTCCGCCTTCAACGGCGACCGTAGAATGTCGCCCTCCCACCGCTTCTCCGGCGGCTTCCAGTTCCAGGCTCCGGGCGGCATCATGATCGAGTCGTCCTACGTCGGCAACCGGACCTACAGGCAGAATATCTCCCGCGCCATGAGCGCCCTCCCGCTGCAATATCTCAGCACTCTGCCCTACCGCGACACCGCCACCATCAACTTCCTGAGCCAGAACTTCTCTAGCCCGTTCTTCGGCTTGCACCCCAACTTCACCTCCTCCAACATCTCCCGCAGCCAGCTCCTCACCCCATACCCGCATTTCTCGAGCGTCTCCATCGAGGATCCCGTGGGCTATAGCTGGTACCACTCGCTGCAAAATCGCGTCGAAAAGCGCTTCTCCAAGGGTTACACCATTCAGGGCGCCTATACCTGGTCCAAGGCCATGGAAGCGGTGTCGTTCAACAACGCCGCCGACCCCATGCCCTACGAATCGCTCTCCGGCATCGACCGCCTCCACCGCCTCACCGGCAGCGGCATCTGGGAACTCCCCTTCGGCAAAGGCCGCAGGTACGGCGCCAACATGCCCGGCGCGCTCGAGTTCATCGCCGGCGGCTGGCAGATCAGCGGCGTCTACCAGTTCCAGAGCGGCGCTCCCCTCGGCTTCGGCCAGGCGCTGTTCACTGGCGACTCCTCTCAGATCGTTCTGGCGTCGGATAAACGAAACACCGATCGCTGGTTCAACACCGACGTCTTCAACAAGCGTTCCCAGGACGTCCTCGCCTCCAACCTCAACACTTCGCCGCTGCGCTACTCCAACATCCGCACCGATTCACAGCGCCGTCTTGACCTCTCGGCCAACAAGACCTTCCGCATCACCGAGCAGTTCCGGATGATCTTCCGCGCCGACACATTTAACGCCCGCAACGAGGTAGTCCTTCGCAGCCCGAACACTGCGCCCACGAACACCGCCTTCGGCACCGTCACCGCCCAGGAGCCCCCGCGTTCCTGGCAGTTCTCGCTCACGCTGAAGTTCTAACGTCCCGCATCGTTTCGATCGCGCAAAAGGCGCGTCCGGTTCCCGCCGGGCGTGCCTTTTTCCATTCCTCAGCGCCCGGCGCCCCACCGCAAAGGCGTCCGCTCGCTGAGACTCTGCGCAGCCGGCGCTTCCTTCCGGGCCACCCAAAAAACGCCAGGGCTGAATACATGTCACTAAAGATAGTGTCGATTGTTACTTTGGACGAACTTTTCGCTGATATAGTGTTCTCAGTTGCCGACGTCTACGTCCGAATTGTGGCCAGGCGCCGGTGGGAGCGCAATTTGGCCAATTTCAAGGAGCAAGCACAATGTCGATCAAAGACTTCGGTCTTGTCGTCGGTTGTCTGATTCTTGCGGCGGCGCCTGTTTTGGCGCAATCGCAGGACGCTAGAGGAAACATCGTGGGGCGAGTGCTCGATACATCCGGAGCAGTCGTTCCTGGCGTCGAAGTGAAGGTCGTGAGCGACACCACGGGTGTTGTCGTTTCCACCAAAACAAACGATGCAGGCAACTATGTCCTGCCGTTTCTGATTCCCGGCCGGTATACCGTCACCGCCGAGATCCAGGGCTTCCGCAAGTATGAGCGGAAGAACATCCAGATCCGCGTGAACGAAAATGTTCCGCTCGACATCGAGATGACCGTTGGCGAGGTCACCCAGTCGGTTGAAGTCACGGCGGAGTCGCCACTTCTTCAGACCGCCGAAGCCTCCCTGGGCCAGATCGTCGACGAACGTCGAATCACGGATCTGCCCCTGTTCGCCGGCAACGCCATGGACCTTGTCCATCTTGCCCCCGGCACCGTCAACGGCACCGACATGCGCTTGCGCAAGGCGGCTTTCAACAATGCGCCGTCGCAGTTCTCAACCGACGGTAGCGGAAACTACGGCAACTCCTTCACCATCGACGGCGTTGCCAACGTTTACTCCGACGGCACCAGCCCCCGCGTCGCCTTCTCCCCGCCCCAGGCTTCCCTGTCCGAATTCAAGGTCCAAACCTCCTCGTTCGACGCCGCCATCGGCCGCACTGCCGGCGCCTTGGTCAATGTCAGCACCAAGGGCGGCACCAACGATCTCCATGGCTCAGCCTGGTGGTGGCTCCGCCATTCCGCGTTCGATACGCCAACCATGTTCCAGAACCGCACCAATAAACCCGGCTACAAACTGCCCATCTATCGCGATAACCGTTACGGCATCGCGGCGGGCGCGCCGGTTGTGATCCCCGGAGTCTACAACGGCAAGAACAAGACCTTCTGGTTCTTTACCTATGAGGCCAACAAGTTTGGCTCGCCGGTGGACATGACCACAACCGTGCCGAGCGCGGACTGGCGCGGCGGCGATCTGTCAAGCCTATTGAAGATCGGAGCGAATTATCAACTCTACGACCCGATGACGATCGCGGTCGCCCCAGGCGGCCGCTTCAGCCGCCAGCCCCTGCCAGGCAACATCTTCCCGTCCAGCCGCATCAATCCCGTGGCGAAAAACATTCTGGCTCTTTACCCGATGCCCAATCAGCCGGGCACCGCCGACGGCCGCAACAATCACTTCTTCTCCAGGCCGGCGAGCGAAGACTACTGGACGTGGATCGGCCGCATCGATCACGCCTTCAATGAGAAGAACCGCATGTTCGTCCGGTTCCACCGCGACTGGTGGGAGGAGGACAAAAACCACCACTTCAACGACAACGTCAACGGCATCATCCTCAACCGCAACAACCGCGGCATCGCCATCGACGACGTCCACATGATCTCCTCCACCATGGTCTTGAATCTGCGCTACGGCATCGCAGCCCAGGATTTCCCTGAACGGCGTGTCAGCAAGGGATACGATCTCTCTTCGCTCGGCTTCTCCTCCGGGTTGGTCAACCTGGTTGACAAGAGCCTCGCAACCATTCCGCGCATGGCCATCGGCTCGCTGAGCACCATCAGCCCGTGGGAGTCCGGTGACGGTACAACTTCTTCAATCAGCCACAATGCCGTCGCCAACGTCACCTGGATGAGGGGCAACCACAATATCCGCATGGGCTTCGATTTCATGGTCTTTCGCGAATTCCGAGCGCGCTACCCGCAGGACGTAGCCCCCGACCTCAGCTTCTCCAATGCCTGGGCCCGCGGCCCGCTCGACAACTCAGCCGCCCAGCCAGTCGGCGCCGAGTTCATCGCATTGCTAGCCGGCATCCCCGGCGGCACAATGGCCCGCACCGGTACCCATGCCGAGCAGGACGTCTACACCGCCCTCTACGTTCAGGATGACTGGAAGGTCACCCGCAAGCTGACCGTGAACCTCGGACTCCGCGCCGAACGCGAATCGCCCATCACCGAACGCTACAACCGTTCGGTCGCGCAGTTCGATGGCGTCAGTTCCAACCCCATCGAGGCAGCCGCGATCGCCAAGTACACTGCGCAGGCGAACAAGCCCGCCGAACTTCCCGTGGCCGACTTCAAAGTGAAAGGCGGCGTCACCTTCGCCGGCGTTGGCGGCAACTCACGCGAGTACTGGAACGGGCAAGGCGTCCAACTGTCGCCCCGCATCGGCTTGGCCTACCAGCTCAATTCGAAGACAGTGTTCCGCGGCGGCTATGGCATCTTCTATGCGCCCAACGGAATTCTCAAAACGAATTCGATCCTCTCCGGCTTCTCCCGCAGCACGCCCATCGTGGCGTCCTCCGACAGCGGCTTGACCTTCAGTGCAACCCTCACCAATCCGCTTCCAACCGGCTTGCTGCCGGTTATTGGCGCCGGTGATGGGCTGATGACCACCCTCGGGCAGGGCACTTCCTTCTTCGCCGCCGATCGCAGGATGGCCCCTGCTCACCGCTGGTCGGCCGGCTTCCAGTACGAACTGCCCTCCGGCATCATGATCGAATCCTCCTATGTCGGCAATCGCGCCTACAGGATCCCGATCTCGCGGCAGTTGAGCTTCACTCCTCAGAAGTACCTCAGCACGCTGCCGTACCGCGATACAGCCACCATCAACTACCTCAGCCAGAACTTCCCCAGCCCCTACTACGGGCTCCACCCGAATTTTACGGGGCAGAACATCTCAAGGGGTTCTCTGCTTTCCGCCTACCCGCACTTCTCCAGCGTCGCCTTCGACGATTCGGTCGGCTACTCCTGGTACCACTCCATGCAAAACCGCGTCGAGAAGCGCTTCTCCAAGGGCTACACCATTCAGGGCGCTTACACCTGGTCCAAGTCCATGGCCGCCAACTCCTTCCTCAACTCCTCCGACCCCATGCCCTACGAGTCCATCTCCGATCTCGACCGGCTCCACCGCCTGACCGGCAGCGGCATCTGGGAACTCCCGTTCGGCAAGGGCCGCCGCTTCGGCGCCAACATGCCAGGCGCGCTTGAGCTGTTCGCCGGCGGCTGGCAGCTCGGCGGCGTCTATCAGTATCAGAGCGGCGCACCGCTCGGCTTCGGCCAGGCGCTCTATATCGGCGATTCGTCGACCATCGTTCTGCCTTCCGACAAGCGCAATGCCGACAACTGGTTCAACACAACGGTGTTCAACAAGGCCTCGGGCGCGGTGCTGGCGTCGAATATCAACACATCCCCCCTGCGCTACTCCAACATCCGGTCGGATTCGCAGCGCCGCGTTGACCTCACGGCCAAGAAGACCTTCCGCCTCACGGAACGGTTCCAGATGATCTTCCGCGCCGACACCTTCAACGCCCGCAATGAGGTTGTCCTCAACAACCCCAATACGGCGCCAACCAATTCGTCGTTCGGCAAGATCACCGGCCAGCAACCGTCACGGTCCTGGCAGTTTGCACTCACCCTGAAGTTCTAACAGCCGGCCCCACTTATTAGCAAAGCGCGTCCGGATTCACCCCCGGGCGCGCTTTCTCTTTTGCGAATCCACGCAATTGGTGTACAAACAGTTGCATGGAACAACTGCCGCCCTTGATGAACGGAATGATCGAAGTCGAACCCATCGACGACCCGGGCATCGACCGCCGCGACCTCCTCCGTGGCGCAGGCACGCTCGCCGCATTCATCGGCACGGCAAGCGCCCAGTCCGCCGCCGCCGATCCCCCTGACGGCCAGGTCCCCCCTGCCAAACC
>JACZJQ010000155.1 GCA_014860455.1 Bryobacteraceae bacterium
GGCGGCGGAAGGCGAAAAGGGGGGCAAATAGTGCTCAAGGTGGCAGAGCCGTCTGCTGGTTTCGATGAAATCGCGATGTGGTCGTATCAGGCTGACGGGTTCGCCAGCTATAAGGCTGACGGGTTCGCATAGCGCACAACGATGGAGTAGCTCCTTTCGGCGGGGGCCTGAATCCGCACCCACTCCTTCGCAGCATCAAAGTCGGTCCAGCTTCGTCCGTTCACGGTCACGCTGCGAATCTGGTTGCCCTGCGCGTGTCGGAACCGGACGAGGAGCGCCGACGGGCGGGTTCGCCCTGGCATCTCCACGGTGGCCTCCAATTGCTTGCCGGCAGTCCTGTTCTGCAGTGTCATCGACAACGGTCCAAACCTGGTCGGCGCACCCCGCACCTCGATCTTCTTACCGTCGTCCATCCAACGCCGGGGCGTGAAGCCCGCCAGCAGCAGCGAATCGTCGTCCCGCTCGAAGATCAGCATGTTGCGGTACAACTCAAACCACGCACCATCCGTCGAAGGCGGCCCGAAGTACTGGCCTTGCGTGAACCGGTGCTCGACCGGCTCCAGCGTCGAGTGGCTGAACGCGCTCGCCATGTAACTGTAAAAAGTGCGGATGACTGCCTTCACGTCGTCGCGCGCGAGGTAGGCTGTGGCGTGCTGATTGTAAACCGGTTCGTTCGCGATGCCCCAACCGCGATAGAAGAGATTGTCCTCGTGATCGTTCAATAGCCAATCGCCCAGATCGCTGCCCGGCGGCACCACCTTCAGCCGCAGCATATGGACTGCGCCCGTATCAACGTCGGTCGGATACCAGACGTTCAGAAGTCGTCCAAACGTGCCCGCTTCACACGGGACATATGGGATCCATGTATGGTCGCGCAATTGAACCAGCGGAGAGTTCGCGCTGGCCGTCCGGAATCCCCGGTCCACGGCCGCCAACAATCGCCGCGCCGCGGATCGAGCTTCGTCGCCGCGCGGATCGCCGATCTGCTCCAGCATCTTCCCGAAAAGTTCCAGGCCTGCATACATGTACGCCTGGTTGAATGCCCAGACGCCGTCTCCTGTCCCGTCGTTGAGCGGTCCAGACACAAGACCCCTTGCGGGCCCCTCGCGCCGCTCCGCCGCGCGGACCTGTTCCAAGCACCAATCCAGCGCCTTCATCGATTGGGGGAGTACGCGATCGAGAGTCGCACGGTCGCCCGACAAGAAGTAGTTCTGCGCTGCCGCATAGAGCATGCCCGGCGTGTATACGGTCCAGTTCGCAAACCCGTTCACATGGCCATTGAGTTCCTGATTATTGCTGTATTGGGCGTACAGTTCTTCCGCGGCCACATCCTCGTAGCCGCGGAGCCCGAACAACATGTAATCGACATAAACCGCCTGGTTCACCGGCCAGGGCGTGCCAGTCTGACCGTAGGCGAAGTTCGAGTAGGGCAAATCGATCCGCACGTCGCCAGATGCGCCATGCCTGCGGGGCAGGCGCAGAGCATGCCAGAGGCTCGCACGAAATAGATCGTTGACCACCTTCTCCGGAACTTCAAACTGTGCTCCTTTCCCCACCCATCCGGCCCAGAACTTCAGCGTCTCCGTCCGCGCCGCGTTATAGTTCAGTTTCGCCAGCGTGGCTGTACCTGCTTCATCCAGTATCGGGGAGGGCAACTTTACCACCAACTCTCGATAGCCCCCCTCTGGTATGTCGAGAGGCAGCATCAGGTTCATTCGCCTCATGGTCTGGGGCTTGTCGCGTACCCCGGACCATACGGGATCGCCATCGCCGCCAACCACTTCAAGCAGCGTTTGACCGATACTGCGGTCTTTTATCAGAATGCTGGATCCGTTCCGTTCAACGTCGAAGATCGATGTCGACTGGTCCGGCAGTGCCCGTCGGTGGCTCAGCGCGACAGGCACTCTCCTGGCCTTCCCATCCAGCGACGACACCCGCAGCCGCTGCATCAGCACCATCTTCATGTCCCCGCGCCGCACCTTTGGCGGCCCATCCAGCGGGAAGGCGAATTGCTCCACTTCATAGCGGATTCCTTCGCGCTCGAATACTGTCGTGACCAAGGGCAACCCATCGTGCAGGCGCTGCCGCTTCCACGTGCCTACGATGCCCTTGGTGATGTCGCCGAACTCGAACCACAGTTGAAAATGGTCCGGATTTCCATAGTCGTTCCGGACACTCGCTCCGCGATCGACCCCGAACTTGTGAATCGAACTGTCCCATGCCAGGGCAATGATATGTCCAGGTTCCGTCTGCCGCGGGTTCCTGTATGCTGGATTGCCCATGTCCTCCCAGAGAGCCGTGTACTCCTCGTAATTTGCCTCTGGCGAGGACTGAATCTGTTCAAGCACGCGCCTGCCCTGGAAGGGCTCCAGGGCTTTCTTGTGTGCCGAGAATTCGACGAACGGCTCGCCTGACGTGATGTAGACATCCAGCGAAGGCACCCAGATGGCCCGTTCCCTCTTCAGTTGCTCGACAGTGACGGCGAACCCGCCCGTTCCGTCTGTTCGTGTCACTACATACAGCCGGGGCGATTGAGGATCCATGGCAGCGTCCTGCCCAAGACGCCGCGCCGAATCGGCATCCGCCGCGGCCAGTAGATCGGCCCAGATCATCTGGAGACGCTGAAACTTAGGCTCAGTCCTCGGCGGCGCGTCGAGAACGAATCGCACTCCGTCCCTCGCACCATCCGTAGGGCCGGTTCTGCCGAGTCCCTGAATCGATGCCCCTCCATCGACGTGGACCTGCACTTGAAGTGTATTCGAGGAGCTGGAGTTGTGGCCCCAGGTCACTCGAACCGGGAGTTTGGTTACCTCGGCCGACCAGCAGATCGCGGACAGTAACATCATGACGGGGATGGCGCATCGCGGCATAAGCTCAATTGTGTGGGAAGCGTGCCACAGAAGCAATTCCATGGCAGAACGCGAAGGGGTCAGCGAAGGCCAAGGGGACGGCCAGGGGTCCGGGACATTCTCCAGAAGAAAGAGGCCTGGAAATTAAAGGGAGTAAACGGGTAAACGGTAAACGGGGTAAACGGGGACACAAGGCCCCTTTGCAACTTGGGCGCGAACCACAAGAAAACGCCTATCGAGCGGTCAGATTAACGCCCCAAACGGCTTCTGGAGCGCGGGGGCTGGAGTTCTTGCCCTATATCTTGTGGTCACGGCCCTCTGGCAGGGGGCTAGGAAAAGGTGCATTGTGTTCCTGTACCGGTAAACGCGGCAACGAAAGAAATATTTCTTCCGGGCGTCACCGCGTCATCCGCCCGGTACCGGAACGTGCAACGGGGTGTGAAAACGTGCGCGGGAAGTTCCGGCGAAGAGGGAGGCATTTGTTCACAGGGTGGAGATGAGCAGACCTCTCTTGTGAGCCGGTTGGAGAGCGGATCTTCGGGCGGGGGGGGCG
>JACZJQ010000156.1 GCA_014860455.1 Bryobacteraceae bacterium
GGGGGATCCGTTTGGAGGGGGCGAGCGGGAGTACCGGGCGGCGCGTGACAAGATTGAGAAGCTGGTGATGGAACTGGTGCTGGAACTGAGGGGCGGGCGCGCGTTGACAGAGGGCGGCGGGTAGGCGAAGATAGAGGTGTCCCAAGCATCGTGCGGATGTGGCGGAATTGGCAGACGCGCTAGATTCAGGTTCTAGTGTTCGCAAGGACGTGGAGGTTCAAGTCCTCTCATCCGCACCAAGATTCCATGAGTAGTGGGCTTCGGCGCCCCCGCTTCATACTCGACCCCCACCCAGTTTACGTGATGGCCGGGAGTGTCGAGATGCTGTCGATAGATCCACGCGGAGTGACGAAAGACAGCATGAAGCCGCCAGCGATGGCGGCGTTTTTGTGTCTGTGGAGGGCGCTTCCGGGAAGATCGGAAAGTGGCGGAGCCATCGAGCCTGAGTTGCGCTTCTGGGCAGGCAAATGCCGTCAGGATGGCTGGTTGATCCTGGCTTCCAGAGCGCGGCATTGGTCGATCAAGCCCTCAAACGTTTCGGCATCGTCGAGCAATAGCCCGTCGTCCAGCATTCTCGAATAATCGAGGCAGAGGTTCTCCAGCGCGTGGTCTTCAGGAACGAGCCGCAGATGTCCGGACACGGCGGCGGTGTAGTCGAGCAGTTCGCCGGCGGCGCACTTCTCGGGGAAGAACATGGACTTATGGCTGGCGACAGCGAGGGCGAGCGCACGGTCAGCGATTGCCGCGGCGGCAAAGCCGGACTGGTCCAGCCGAATTAGGTCATGCCAGTGGCGAGCGAAGCGCTCACCACCACGGAAATCGCCCTGCTCGCAGAAGACGTGGACGGCGGTGGCCTTCTCCCAGAAGGTCCGTTCCGGCCGCATCACCCTGGCGATGGCCGTCGGGAACGCGACACCGCCCAGGAGCGGGGCGGCATCGCAAGTAACCGGCCGTGACTCCCAGGGCTCGCCGGTTGAACGGGCGCCGAATTCGAGCATCACCACCGGGCGCACGTAGCCCGAACCCGAGGCCAGTGGAGCGTATTCGAGCAAGACCTTGTCCTGCTGGATTGAGAGCGATGCAGACAAACCGTGAGCCGATAGCCCCTCCGAAATGAGTGGAAGCACATGTTGACGAATCCAGACAGGCAGTAAAGTGCGGATCTGGCTGGTCCAGCGTTTCTGCTGACTGCGGGTAGCGGGCAGAGGGTCGAGTCCGGGGCCGGAAAGCTCCGGGGCCAGCACGCGGATATCGTAGGTCAGGTCGACATCCTCGGAGAACCGCCTGATGATTTGATAGCCCTTGGAGAGGGACGAGCCGCCTTTGAAGACGAGGTGGTTGCCGAAGGGAGACCGGAAGAGGAGGTCCAGAAGCCAGACCAGCCAGACGTCCTTGTCGAGCAGGTGAACGGGGCGGCCGGTAGCGGCGGCGGCGAGGGCGAGGGCTTCGCGGCGGTCGGAGGGGGGCAGTTTGAAGAATGGGTCAGGCATTGGAGGCGAGTTTACTGACCTGCTGGGCCAACCAGGTTGGCATCAAACGCCGCTGACCGATGAGGGCGTTGCGCTCAGAGGGGGAGAGTTTGGGGCGAAGCGTGTCGATGGCGGCGGCGGCATGTTCGGGTCCAATCCAGGCGAGAGCACGGATGGCGGCGCCGGAAGCACGCCCCGGAAGGGCGAGTTGCCAGGCTGGCGAGTGGCGGAGTTCGACGACTTGGGCACCGAGCTTGAGTTTTCGAGAGGGTCCGGAGGTGAGGTAGACTTCGCGGACCGGCAGTTGGGTTGTGAGGCCGAGTTCGTTGGCGGCGGCCGCGCCGTGGGGAACGACACTCTCGCCACAGTGCCGGGCGAGAGCCTGCACGACCTTTGCCGGTTCGGGCGGGCGGACGCCGAAACGGCCCTGGACGGGAGGAACATAGAGCCCGCGTCCGACGCGGATCAGTTTGCCGCGGCGGGCCAGACGCGAGAGGGCCTGGTCGACTGCAGCGCGAGTTCCGAGATGGAGGAGTTCCTTTGCCGTCACGGGCATGCCTTCGGGCGCGCCGCTGAGGTGGCTTGTCACGGCGGTGGTGAGGTTCTCCATACTGTCAGAAGTATAGCAGAGTTTCTGACAGATTGTGATGGATGGAGGCCACGCGGCGGCGCGGGGCGGGATGGCCGAGAGGGTGTGGCGGGTTAGGGGATTTTGACTCCGGGGTTGGCTTTTTTGAAGCGTTCCAGTTGGACGTTGTCGAGGAACTGCATGGAGGCTTTGGCTACTTCTTCGGCGTGTTCGCGGGGGACGACAACGACACCGTCGCCGTCGGCGACAACGACGTCGCCGGGGCGGACGAGGGCTCCGCCGAGGGTGACGGGGCGGTTGACCGATTCGAGTTCATTGCGGCCCGGGCGGATGCCGCGGGCGAAGCGGCGGTGGTAGGCGGGGACTTTGTTGTGGATGATTTCGTCGCTGTCGGCGAGCCCGCCGGAGGTGATGACGGCGCGCATGCCGGCCTTCTGCCAGCCGAGGATGTTGGAGGAGCCGATGGTGCGGGATTCGCCGTCGCCTTCGGCGTCGATGACCAGGACCGAGCCGGGGAACAGGTACTGCTGGAAGGTTTCTGGGGTGATGTGGGTGTACCAGCGGCCGATTTCGGGGGGGTCGATTTTGTGGACGCGCTTGTTGGTGGGGACGTAGCGGGCGGTGACGGCGATGCCGACGACGCGATGGGTGAAGTTCTGGGTGTCGCGCCAAAGGGCCCGGATCTCCTGGTCGACGGTGCCGACGTCGGTGAGTCCGACGATGTCCATGCCGTCGGAGACGTCGGCGACGCGGAGGAATTCGTAGAGCTTGAGGATGCGGGCGTTTTCCTCCTGGGTGTAGGCCTTGTAGGG
>JACZJQ010000157.1 GCA_014860455.1 Bryobacteraceae bacterium
CTTCCGGCCGCTCCTCTTTCGCACGTATCGTACGCCCGGCACATGCTCGAAGTCCGCGTCCTGCGTCCACAGCGTCGCCTCCGCTGCGTTCGCACTGGCCAGCATGATGCTGTCGGCCATCGGCAGTCCGCTCTCGGCCGAAATCCGCGCCGCCGCCAGCGCTAGCGTCTCGGAAAGTTCAATCACCCGGCCTTGCCGCATCACTGCCGCTGCCTGCAGCGCGTCGCCTTCGCCCCGCTGCTGCAAGACCCGTTTGAACACCTCATACAGGCTCACCGTCGGAACCGCCAGTTCCGCCGGCTTCTCGATGGCTTTGGCAAAGAACTCCGCATTCTCTCCATCGGCGAAGTACTCGAGCCAGCCCGATGAATCGACGACATTCATACCCGGTCCTTCTCCCGCGCCACGCTCGTGTCGATGCCCCGAACGAACCCCCTCAACTGCCGCGCAGGCCGCACCGGAACCAGCACGATCCGGTCGTCGTACACCATCGCCTGGACCTTCTGCCCCACCTTCAAATTCAACCGCGTCCGGATCTCTTTCGGGATCACAACCTGAAACTTCGGTGAAATGGTGACGGTCTCCATGGCTTCCTCCATCGATACTTATCGTGTCATACGATTATCGCATCGATCACCGCTTGCCGCTATCAGGAGCAACCCGGTCCGGCACCTCGCTGCCCAGCACCCAGCCGCTCGTCGGCGCCGCGCCACGAGCATTTGCCGGACTTAACTCATGCATAATGTTGGAGCGCGAAAGCACCAGCCGGTTTTCCGATTGGCGTCATCTTCCCGATCGCCGACCAAAGAGGAACAATCGGCAGACGCTGCTTCGTTAGGCGGGTTCTCTTGCCGACGCCGGTCATTGAATCGCCACCGTGGCGAATTGGGTAGCATTCGCGGACGAGCCACCCACTGAAAACCTGTAGTCGCCCGGGATCAGTTCCCAGGCGTCCATGGCCTCATTGAAGATCGCGAGGAACTGGCGGTCGATCCTGACTGTGAGGGTTTTCGTTTCGCCGGGCGAGAGCGTCACTTTTTCCCAGCCCACCAGACGCCGAGGCGGTTCGCCGGCTACAGCGGGAAGGCCCGCGTAAATCTGAGCGATTTCGGTTCCGGCGCGTTTTCCGACATTGCGAAGCGTAAACGTCACTCCGTCGGCCGTGGCTTTGACGTCGGAATAAGCGAAGCTCGTGTAGGAGAGACCGTGGCCAAATGGGAACAAGGCTTGCTTATCGTGGGCCTCAAACCACTTGTAGCCAACCTCCAGCTTCTCTGAATAATCGATATCGAAGGGCTCGATCTGCGCTCCTGGCACCAGCTTGCCGCCGATACCCGCCAGCGGATTCGGGAGGCGACCGTCGGGGACGGGAACGATCGCGGCGCGAGGAAGGTCGGACTCGTTGCGAGGGAAGGAAGCAGGGAGTTTGCCCGAAGGACTGATATCGCCGAAGAGAATTCCCGCGATTGCCTCCGCGCCGCGGATGCCGGGATACCAGGCTTCGAGCACCGCGCTCACGTCATTGATCCACGGCATGGCGACGGGATTTCCGTTTTCGAGCACCACGACCGTGCGTGGATTAGCCGCGGCGACAGACTTGATCAACGCATCCTGATCGTAGGGGAGAGTGAGGCTGGTGTCGAATCCCTCGCCAGCAAGCTGCACGGCAAATACCACCGCAACATCGGAAGACTTCGCGAGCGCGGCGGCGGCCGCTTTGTCGGACCCATCATGGAACTGGACTTTGGCAGCAGGTGCACGGGCGCGAATCGCCTTCAACGGGTTGGAACGGTGCCACACCCAGACGTTGCCCCAAATCGCTTCGCCCTCGGTCTGGGGAGAACCAGGGTTCGTCACCGGCGGCGGTGTCGCGACGGCGTTGCCACCCATCGGGTCAACTTGACCGGAGCCGGAGCCGGAAAGAACTCCTGCGTCGGCGTGCATTCCGATGACCGCGATGGATTTCAATGCAGCAGAGTTGAACGGAAGGCTTCCCGAATTCTTCAGCAGGACCATTGACTGTTCGGCGACTTTCTGCGCCACCTCGAAACCGCGGACGACGTCGACTACACGATGTACCGGCGGATCGTCCACAATACCTGCGGCGAATTCGGCGCGCACGATGCGCTTAACCATGTCATCAAGACGTGCCATGGGAACCGCTCCGCTCTCTAAGGCCTGACGCAGTTCGCTGCCAAAGTACCCGGGGCCTGGCAGTTCCTGATCGAGGCCGGCGAGCGCCGCCTTGGTTGCACTGTAGTTGGCAAACCAGTCCGATATGACGAAGCCCTTAAATCCCCAGGTATTCTTTAGCAGATCGGTCAGCAGCCAGCGGTTTTCACATGCGTACTCGCCATTGATTCGGTTATACGAACACAATACCGCGCTCGGATCGCCCTCCTTGATTCCGATTTCGAAGGCCAGCAGATCCGTCTCCCGCATGCTGCGCTTGTCCAGCTTTACGTTCGCGATGTGGCGTCCCGTTTCCTGATCGTTCAACGCGAGGTGCTTAATGTGGCCCATCACCCTCTGGGACTGAATTCCACGGATAATCTGGCCGACCATCCTTCCAGCGAGGATGGGATCCTCACCGAGATATTCGAAGTTGCGACCGTTGCGAGGCTCGCGCATCAGGTTCACTCCGCCGGCCAGAGACATGTTGTATCCCTGGTCGCGGAGTTCCCGGCCGATAAGCGAACCGTATTCGCGGGCCAGTTGCGGATCCCAACTGGCGGCAAGGGCGAGCGTGTTAGGAAGGGCGGTGGAGTATCGGCTCCTCGCGGCCGCATGCCCCACGCCTACTGCGGAATCCGCCATGTTTAGATCTGGCAGGCCGAGGCGCGGAATGCCAGGGACGAAACCCGCACCTCCATTGCTTCGGGACGTCAGCAGTTCCCTTGACTCCGCGTCAAGCTCACGGCCGCCAAGCATTCCGATGCCGTGAACCAGCTGCAGCTTTTCGCCGAGCGTCATCTGCTCGACCACCAGTTCGGCGCGACGGTCCGGGGAGAGCGCTTTGTCCATCCAGGGGCCTTTGACAGGGGGCGGCGCGTGTACCTGGGCGGTTGCAATCAGAGCCGCGAGGAGGAAGATAAGGAATCTATCCGGCATGCCGTTTTCGCCGATTGCCGCGAGGGTTTTATGGGGCCAAGCTTGTTGCCTGGGAACAAGTCCATCGTACCCGCCAGATTCTATCACGGCTGGATCGCCGATTTGTGAGTTGTGCCTGGATCACGCGCTGCCCGGAAGTTGAACCAGCTACCTCCGCCCTTTCGCCTTCAAATGCGCGATCAACGCCTCCGGATCGTCGGTGATGATCTCATCCACCCCTGCATCGATCAACCTATCCCACGCCTCCACCGAATTCACCGTCCACGGCACCACTTTCAGCCCCGCCTTGTGCGCTGCCTCCACGTTCCCCTTGGTCACCAGCATGTAGTGCGGCGCGACATACGTCACCCCGCCCGCCTCCTTGCTGATCTCAACCAAATCCTTCGGCATCCCCCCATACAGCGCGCACAGCCGCAACTCCGGCGCGATCTTTTTCACCTCGATCACAATCCGGAAATCGAAGCTCTGCACCTGCACCCGCTTCTCCGCTTTATGCCGCCGGATCGCATCCACCACCAGCTTTGCGTAGCTCGCCGAATCCGGATACAGGTCCGGTTTCTTCGGGTCGCACTTCACCTCGATGTTGTACCCCGACTTGCCTTTCTTGAGCAGCGCCAGCGCTTCGTCCAGCGTCGGGACCATCGAACCCGGCACAGCCTTCTGCCGCGGAAACTCCGCGTTCGCCTTCGCCCCGCAGTCGAACTTCTTCACCTCGTCCAGCGTCAGAAACCGGATCCGCGCCTCGCCCTCCGGTCCCGCGCACAGCTTGCGATTCACAATCGGATCGTGCGACACCACCACCACGTTGTCCTTCGTCACCGCCGTGTCCAGTTCAATCATGTCCGACCCCACTTCCATGGCGCGCTCAAACGCCGGGATCGTGTTCTCGGGCATCTCCACGCGCGCGCCCCGGTGCGCGTGCACCGGAATCCGGGTCTGTCCATATCCGGCAAGTGCCATGACGATGAGTGCAACCACCTTGAGTGCCATTGATCCCAGCATATAGCGGAACCGGTTTCAGCGATGTGACAAGCCCCAGCCTCCGCGCCGGATCTGAAAACGTGATTGAATGGAGGCGCAGAAGGAGCGAATCCACATGAGCGGAATCACAAGGCGCGGCTTCTCCGCCGCCGCTGCCACGGCAGCCAGTTATTCGAAAATCCTCGGCGCCAACGATCGCGTCAACGTCGGCTACATCGGTCTCGGCAACCGCGGCGACCAGGTCCACGACGCCTTCCTCGAACATGGCGACCAGCAGACCGTCGCCGTCTGCGACATCCGCGACGACTACATGGACTTCGCCATCAAAAAGAGCCGCGCCACCCCGAAGAAATACCGCGACTACCGCAGACTCATCGAAGACAAATCCATCGACGCAGTCGCCATCGCCACCCCAGACCACTGGCACGCCATCATGTGCATCGAAGCCTGCCGCGCCGGCAAGGATGTTTACGTCGAAAAACCCCTCTCGCTCACCATCGCCGAAGGCCGCCGCATGGTTGATGTCGCCCGCGAAACCAAGCGCGTCACCCAGTGCGGTATCCACCGCCGCAGCGTGAAGAGCCTCCGCGACGCCGCCGAATTCATCCGCAACGGCGGGCTCGGCCACGTCACCGTCGCCAAGGGCTACCACGTCCAGAACGAATTCCCCAATGGCATCGGAATGGCCCCCGACGGCCCCGCCCCCAACGAAGCCGATTGGGATGCCTGGCTCGGACCCGCACCCAAAGTCGCCTGGAACCTCAACCGCACTTTCTATAATTTCCGCTGGTTCTACGACTACTCCGGCGGCCAGATCACCAACTTCGGCGTCCACTACATGGACTTCATCCGCCAGGCCCTCGGCGAACCCACTCCCCGCGCCGTCACCGCCATGGGCGGCCGTTTCGCCGTCAACGACAACCGCGAGATCCCCGACACCTGCGAAGTCCTGTGGGACTTTGGCAAGACCATGGTCGTCTTCGTTCAATACAACGCCAACGGCGCCCCCACGAACCTCAAGAACAGCGAACTTGAAATCCGCGGCACCAAAGGCACCATGTACTTGAAGAGCGGCCAGTGGGAAGTCGTCCCCGAAAAGACCACCGAGGTCCTCTTCGGCCAGCGCACCCCACTCGACCGCGGCCGCGAACGCGGCTACGGCCCGTCGAAGGTAGTAGCCATGGAACCAGTCCAGGCTGGCTCCGGTTTCGCCGAAACCACCTGGCACGCCCGCAACTTCCTCGATTGCATGAAGTCCCGCCAGAAGTGCCACTGCGACATCGAAATCGGCCACCTCTCCACATCGGCCTGCATCCTCGGCCACATCGCCCTGCGCACCCGCAGCCTCCTCGATTGGGACGCCAAGGCCGAAAAATTCACCAACAACGATGCCGCCAACAAGTTGTTGAGCTATAAGTACCGC
>JACZJQ010000158.1 GCA_014860455.1 Bryobacteraceae bacterium
TCCACACCACGTGGTACTTGATGTCGAAAACCGCGTGCGCGCTACGTCGATACTCGGCCATCTCTCCATTCTGCAGCACTGTGGCTGAAAGCGGCCCGCCTGAAAGGCGGGGGGATTAGACCCGGCACTGAGATACTAAACGGCCTGGCGCACCTTCCGCCAGCCGCGTCCCTTGTCGAGCATGGCGGAGAGCTCGCCAATGAGCGGCGCATGCTGGGCCAGTCCGGCGAGGTTCGAGCTGGCCGTATCGCTGGTCTGGTGGTCATAGAGTTCGCGTTCGATGATTTCGCCCGTGTCCTGAGCGATCCACTCGGTATAGCGCCACTGCCCGGTCCGCATCGAATAGCCCATGATGTTCTTGCCTCGCGGGTACTGGCTGAACGCGGCCGCCTTCCATTTGCGATCCGGATCAGCCAGCAGCGGGACCATGCTCTTACCCTCGCAGTGGTCCGGCACCGTCAGGCCACAGACCTCGGCCAGCGTGGGGTAGATGTCGACGTATTCCACCAGAGCGCCACACGATGCCCCCGCCTTGCCCATGCCAGGCGCCGACAGGATCATCGGCACGTGCGTATCCAGCTCCATATTGGTGTGCTTGCACCAGGCGCCATAGTCGCCCAGTTTCCAGCCATGGTCGCCCCAAAGGATGACGGCCGTGTTGTCGCGCAGGCCCAGACGGTCCATAGCGCCGAGCAAGCGGCCGACCTGCGCATCCATATAGGAGACGCAGGCGTAGTAGCCATGGATCATCATGCGCATCGTGGCGTTATCCACCGGGCCTTTGGCCGGGATGCCGGTATAGGCCCGCAGTTCGCCCCACTCCGAGCCGGCCAGTTTAGGCATGTTTTCGGGCCAGTCCATCCTTGACGGCAGTTCGATGTCCTCGGGCGCGTACAGGTCCCAGTAGCGCTTCGGCGCGTTGAACGGCAGGTGCGGCTTGACGAATCCGGCGGCCAGGAAGAAGGGCTTGTCCTTGAGACGTGTGAGCTCCTCAATGGCCTTGTCGCAGGTCATGCCGTCGGGGTAGGCGTTGTCGGCGACATCGGGCCCCTCGTAGGCAGGGCCGCGGCCAAACTGCGGCGCAACCGGTTTCTTTCCGGCGCGCACAGCTTCTTCATAGGTATGGCGCAAGGCGGCATAGGACTGACGCACGGCGACGGCCGACATCGGATCCCGGTAAGCCATCCAGCCGCCCGCCCAGTCGCTTTTGGGCTGCCAGGGAGGCGACGTCCAGGCATTGGGGTCCTCGTTGATGTGGTGGTAGATCTTGCCGAGCGAGACGGTCTGGTAGCCGTTGCGTTTGAAGTGATGCGGCAGGCTGACCAGATCGGGGCGGACGGTGTTCAGCGGCGTCTGCAAGTCGTGGACACGAGTCGAGTCCGGCCGGGCGCCGGTCAAAAGGCTGGCGCGGGTTGGCGCACAGACCGCCTGCTGGCAGTAGGCGCGGTCGAACCGCGTGCCGCTTGCGGCCAGTTCGTCGATGTTGGGCGACTTGATCCGTGCGTGGCCGTAGCAACCCAATTGCGGCCGCAGGTCGTCGACGGCGATGAAAACAATGTTGCGCGGCCTCCGGGCAGCGCCGGCGAGCGACATGCCGGCGGGCAGCGCGAGAGCAGTGGAGGCTAGAAAATCGCGGCGTCTCATGTGGAGACTCTATAGCATATCCGCGCTCGACGCCAGCGGCTCCCGGCGACTCGCCTCATGCAGGATCTTGCGGCTGTGTTACCCTAAGAGGCAGATAGAACGAACGTAAATACGAGGAGTGTGTCAATCGGCATGCCACTGGCCGCTGAAGTTAAAGCTCAGGCTATCAATACCTACCGGGTCCACAAGACCGACACCGGTTCGCCTGAAGTCCAAGTCGCGATCCTGACCCGAGAGATCGCCCACCTGACGGAACATTTTAAGACTCACAAGAAGGACCACCATTCCCGGCGCGGTCTGCTCAACATGGTCGCCCAGCGGCGCAAGTTGCTGGACTACCTGAAGAGCCGCAGCCCCGAGCGGTATAAAGCCCTGATCGTGAGCCTCGGACTCCGCCACTAGTTTGGCGGAGAGCCGCGCTTTTCTCGCGCGGATTCCGGCTCCAGGCAATGTCTAAGGCCTTCGGACCACGAGCCCCTGTTCAGGCGGCTTACGTCCGCAAGGCCTATTGGCATATATCCTCCCGAATCCCGCCGCGGCTCGCGAGTCCACACGCTCCTATGTTGCTAGTGGGCGCCTCCTCAAAACAGTCCCCACGTTCTGTCCACGAATAAAACAGATCGGAAGGCCGCGGGAATTGACTTCGCGGATTCCGGGGAGAATAGAAAATGGTACATACAGTTGAAATCGACCTTGGCGGTCGAATCCTGACCCTTGAAACGGGTCGTCTGGCCAAGCAAGCGCACGGCGCAGTGCTGGTCAGTTGCGGGGACGCACGCGTCCTCTCCACGGCAACCTCGAATCTCGAGCCCAGGCCGAACGTCCCCTTCTTTCCGCTCACGGTGGATTACCGCGAGTACTTTTACGCCGCCGGGCGCATCCCGGGCGGCTATCTGAAACGCGAAGGCCGGATGAGCGACCGCGAAATCCTCTGCGCGCGCATGATCGACCGGCCCATCCGCCCGCTGTTTCCCGAGGGCTACTCCTGCGATACGCAGGTGGTCGGCCTGGTGCTTTCGGCGTCGCCCGAAATCGACCCCACCACGATGGCCATCTGCGGCGCATCGGCGGCGCTGGCGGTGAGCGATATCCCGTTTGATCACATCCTGGGCGGCATCCGCATCGGCATGATCGACGGCGAGTACGTCATCGAGCCGAGCTACGAGCAGCAGGAAAAGTCGAAGCTCAACATCGTCGTCGCCGGCACTGAAAACGGCATTGTGATGGTGGAAGCCGGCGCCTCGGAGGCCACTGAAGAGGAGATCCTCGGCGCCATCGAGTTCGGCCACGAGTGCTGCAAGAAGATCACCGCCGGCATCCGCGAACTCCAGTCCAAGGCCGGCAAGACGAAGCGCGTATTCACCCCGGTGCAACGCAACGCTGAAGTGATGGCGAAGGTGGAGGCCGCTGTCGGCGCCCGCCTGCCGGACGCGCTGAACACCAAGAAACACGGCAAGACCGAGAGCTACGCCCTCATCGCGGCACTCAAAGCCGAGGCGCTCGCCCTATTCACCGAGGATGCCGACCAGAGCGAAGCCAAGACCTGCTTCGAGATTCTGCGCGAGCGCATCTTCCGCTCCGAAATGCTCGACCTGCGCCAACGGCCCGACCGCCGGGCGTTTGACGAGATCCGCGACATCACCATCGAAGTGGGCCTGCTGCCCCGCACGCATGGCTCGGGCCTGTTCACCCGCGGCGAGACCCAAGCGCTGGTCACCACCACGCTGGGCACCAAGGAAGACGAACAGCGCACCGAAACCATCAACCTTTCGCAAACCTCCAAGCGCTTGATGCTGCACTACAACTTCCCGGCCTTCAGCGTCGGCGAAGTGGGCTTCATGCGCGGCCCCGGCCGGCGCGAAGTGGGCCACGGCGCTCTGGCCGAGCGCTCGATCATGCCCATGCTGCCCTCGGAAGCCGACTTCCCCTACACCTACCGCATCGTCAGCGAAATCCTGGAATCGAACGGTTCCAGTTCGATGGCGACCGTATGCGGCGCCACGTTGGCGCTGATGGATGCCGGCGTGAAACTCAAGGCTCCGGTCGCAGGTATCGCCATGGGTCTGGTGAATGAGGGCGACAAGTACGCAATCCTCACCGACATCGCCGGCGCTGAAGACCACTACGGCGACATGGACTTCAAAGTCGCCGGTACCCGCGCCGGCATCACCGGCCTGCAGATGGACATCAAGGTCCCCAACATCAGCGTCTCCATCATGAAGGAAGCGCTCGAACAGGCCCACAAGGCCCGCATCTTCCTGCTCGACAAGATGGAAGAGGCGCTGCCGCAATCGCGCGAGGAACTCTCCCCCTTCGCGCCTCGCATCTACACCATCGTCGTCCCGACCGATAAGATCCGCGAGGTGATTGGACCGGGCGGCAAGGTGATCCGCGGGATCATCGAGCAGACCGGCGTCAAGATCGACGTCCACGACGACGGCACGGTGAACATCTTCGCCACCGACGGCGAATCGGCCAAGAAGGCGCTCAAAATCGTTTCCGACATCGCCGCAGTGGCTGAAGTCGGCAAAACGTATCTCGGCAAGGTGGTCCGCATCGCCGATTTCGGCGCGTTCGTGGAAATCTTCCCCGGCACCGACGGACTGCTCCATATCAGCGAGATCTCGGAAGCGCGCGTGAACACCGTGCGCGACGAGTTGAACGAAGGCGACCAGATCCTGGTGAAGGTGCTGGCGCTCGAAGGCAACAAGATCAAGCTGAGCCGCAGGGCCGTTCTCGCCGAACAGCGCGACAAACTCCGCCAGGGCGATGGCGTCACCGCCACCGTCTCCGCCTCCTCCGCCGCGCCAACATCGCCGGATGACAGGCCCAGGGACAGGGACCGCGACCGGGGTGGCGACCGTGACCGCGGCAGCCGCCGCCGGCGCTAGTCCGGCGTTACTCAATACAACCAGAACCAAGGCCGGCCCCCCAGGGGCCGGTCTTTCTTTTTGCGGACGGCGGTTTGCCCTTTTGATCGAGGGGGCGAGCCGCTAAAATGGGAAGAAGGGAGGCGGCAACATTCTTAAGGTTTGTGTTTTGGCCAGCTCGAGCGCAGGGAACTCTGTCTTCGTTGGGACGGAGAAGACCCGCATTCTCATCGACGCCGGCCTGAGCAGGAAACAAACCCTGCTGCGCCTGGCCTCCATCGGCGAGGACCCCTCGAAACTCGACGCCGTCTTCATCACCCACGAACACTCTGACCATATTCTCGGGCTGCCGGCCATCGCCCGGGGCCTCAAGATCCCCGTCTTTTTGACCAAACGAACTGCCCCGTTGATCGACTGGAACGGCGCCGTACCGCAGGTGGAGGAATTCCAGGCCGGTGCGGCGATCGAACTGGGCGACATGTCGATCCAGAGCTTCACCATCCCACACGACGCGGTGGATCCGGTGGGCTACTCGGTGACGGCTGGGGGGCTGAAGTTCAGCGTGGCGACCGACTTGGGCTATATGCCCGACAGCGTGAAGTGGCATATCGATGGCAGCCACATTCTACTACTTGAGTCGAATCACGACCTGGATATGCTCAAGGCCGGGCCGTACCCGTGGGCGGTAAAGCAGCGTGTTCTGTCTCGTAAAGGTCATCTTTCCAATAACTTGGCGTGCGACTATATTCGTAGTAATTTGACTTCCTCGGTGCAAACTCTGATCCTGGGTCACCTCAGCGAACACAATAACCATCCGTCGATCGCCGAGATTTCGGCGGTCCAGGCACTGCAGGAACGCAGCGCCTCGCCGCGGTTGATCGTGGCGACGCCAAGAGTTCAAACTGATTTATTTCATTTGTAGGATGTAAACATGATCGCTCGATACACCCGCCCGGCAATGGGCAAGATCTGGTCGGATGAGAACAAGTACCAGCAGTGGCTGAACGTGGAACTGGCCGCCTCGGAGGCTCTCAGCGAGCATGGCCGGGTGCCGGTTGAGGCGGCGCAGTCGCTCAAGGCAAACGCCGGCTTTACGGTAGACCGGATCAACGAGATTGAGAAAGAGGTCCGGCATGACGTGATCGCTTTCACCACGGCGGTCTCGGAGACGATGAAGGAGAAGGGCGCAGGCGAGGCGTCGCGGTGGCTGCATTACGGTCTTACTTCTAATGATGTCGTAGACACGGCCCAAGCCCTTCAATTGAAGGAATCGGCGGAACTGATCATCCCGGCCATCGAGAAGCTCGAAGAGGTCTTGAAGCGCCGGGCCTACGAATTCAAGGACGCGATCGCCATCGGCAGGACGCATGGAGTCCATGCCGAGCCGATCACCTTCGGATTGAAGTTGGCCCTTTATTTTGATGAGTGTAGACGGTCGAGAGTTCGTTTGGCCGCGGCCGCTGAGGACCTGCGGTACGGCAAGCTGTCGGGTGCAGTGGGCACTCTGGGCCATATCACGGCTGCCGAGGAAGAGGCCATCTGCGCGAAGCTCGAACTTAAGGCGGCGCCGATCGCGAGCCAGGTGGTCGCACGGGACCGTCATGCGGCTTTCGTTAGCGCCCTGGCGCTGGTTTGCGCCTTGTGCGAGAAGATTGCGCTCGAAGTACGGCATTTGCAGAGGACTGAAGTTCGCGAAGCCGAAGAGCCGTTTGCCGAGGGCCAGCAGAAGGGTTCCTCGGCGATGCCGCACAAGCGAAACCCGATTGTGAGCGAGCAGATCTGCGGGCTGGCTCGCGTGGTCAGGTCTAACGTGCAGGCGGCGTTTGAGAACATCGCACTGTGGCATGAGCGCGACATCTCACACTCGTCTGTGGAACGGGTGATCCTGCCGGACTCGTGCATCCTCACCGACTATCTTTTGGCTAAGACGCTGTGGCTGGTGAACGGGATGAGGGTGTATCCGGAGCGGATGAGGCGAAACCTTGAGTCCACGAAGGGACTGGTTTTCTCCGGCCAACTGCTGCTGGACCTGGCCGCCGCCGGCATGCTGCGGGAGCAGGCCTACAAGGTCGTCCAGAGCGAAGCCATGAAGGCCTGGCACGATGAAGGCGACTTCCGTAACGTGATGGAAAACCACGAAGAAGTGGTGAAGCATTTGACCAGCGAGCAAGTTGCGAACGCCTTCTCGGTCGAGCGCCAGTTGCGCAGCGTGGATGCGATCTTCGAGCGGGTTTTCGGGACGGCCTGGAGGCGGCGGGCGGGGCCGGGCGATTGCCACCATTAATCTTTGTTCAATAAAAACACCTACCTACTGCACCTGCAGTAGGGTTTTAGCTGGCTGCAATTTATGATTTTTGGGATAGACTGAACTCGGCGGCCCAGTCTGTGGCCGAATCCGAGGGCAGTAAAAATCGTGATCAGCACAGTGAACAACGTGAGCGAGCATGGAAGGCGGTACTCAGATACGGCGCAGTCTGGATTTGCGCGAGTCCTTCTTGTCGATGACAATCCGGAGTCGCGGCTCACGCTCCAGACGGTGCTGGAGGCGGTCGGCTATGCGGTGGATGCCGCGGCATCGGCGGCCGAGGCTGTAGGTCTAATGGATGCTGAGGAATACGCGCTTGTACTGAGTGACCTGAGCATGGAATCGCCTGAGGCCGGGCTTAAGGTGATCGAGCACGCCAGGATGAAGGCATATCGCCCGGCGACGGCGATCGTCACGGCCAGCAGGGATCAGGGGGCGAAGAAGCAGGGTTCCCAGCACTTGATACGTCCTGAGAATATGCCGGAGTTGCTGACCCAAGTGGCGTCGTTGATCGGCAGCCGGGCATCGCGGCGGGCCGCGAAGACGATGCGTTAACCGGGGTCCTCCCGGTTTTCTTACTTCAAGTGTAAAATTTCAGTTAGAGGCCGGAGACCGCGTGTTCGAAGGCATCGAGAGCATCGGCGAAGAAATGGTCTGTTGCTTCGATCCAGAGGAGCTGTTTGGGGTGCCAGAGGCGGTCGTAGAGGGACTGCAATTCTGTTTTGGGGCCGAACTCGTCGTTCGTGCTGTGTACGAACAGGCGCGGGATGCGGAGCGACTGGAGCAGTTCATGGTTGCGGTAGACGGTGGGGTAGCCGGCGAGGATGAGGCGGCGCGGTGGAACTCCGTCAATCGTCGAAGCCAAACGGACGGAGACCCGTGAGCCGAACGAAAAACCGGCCAGGGTGTAGGGCAGGCCGGGGTAACGGGCGGTGAGAAACGAGAGCGCGGCGCGGGCGTCTTCGGTCTCGCCTCGGCCGTCGTCGTGGACGCCCTGGCTGAGGTGGACGCCGCGGAAGTTGAAGCGCAGGACGACGGCGCCGCGGGACCGTAGGGCGCGGGCCATGCGGTAGACCACCTTGTTGTGCATAGTCCCGCCGCCGAGGGGATGGGGGTGGCAGACGAGCACGGCCTCGGACGGCGCGGCGCCGGCGGGTTCCTCGATGATGGCCTCGATACGGCCGGCGGGTCCGTCGAGGAACAGCGATTCGATCTGGCGTCGGGCCAAGGCGGGGAGTCCTCGGCGCTAGTTGGACCGGTAGTTGGTGAACTGCATGTCGATGCCGAAGTCGGCGGACTTGAGCATGGCGATGACGTCCTGCAGCGAGTCGCGGTCGCGTCCGGCGACGCGGACCAGATCGCCCTGGATCGAGGCCTGCACCTTCTTCTTGGTCTCCTTGATGGCCTTGACGATTTCGCGGGCCTTCTCGATGGGAATCCCGTTCTGGAGGGTGACTTCCTGGCGGACGCGCGAGCCGGCGGCGGGCAGGATTGTACCGAAGGTGAGGGCCTTGAGCGGCACCTTGCGCTTGACGAGCTTGGATTCGAGGATTTCGGTGATGGCGCGGAGCTTGAACTCGTCGGGGGCGTCGAGTGCGAGGGTGCGGTCTTTCTCGTTGAGTTCGATGGAACTCTTGGAGTCCTTCAGATCGTAGCGGGTGATGATCTCCTTCATCGCCTGCTGGACGGCGTTCATGACCTCGGGCAGTTCGACGAGGCTGACGATATCGAATGAATTGTCGGGCATAAATTCCTTTGGGTCGCCGGGCGAGCGGCGGGGCTAGTGGCCCAGGGCGATGAGTACCTTTTCGGTGATCTCCTGGACAAGGGTGGGCAACGACCGGTCCAGGGCCACAGTGACGGCGGCGCGGACTCTGTCGGGGTCGATCTGGGGCGGGGCGATAGGGCCGGTGGTCTGGACAGGTTGGGCGGGTCCGGTTTCGCCCACGGACGGTTCGTCGGCGAACAACCCGCGCGAGAACCGGGACTTGTCGATGAGCGGTCGGATGGTTTCGAGAACGACGGAGGCTTCGAAGGGTTTTTTGAGGACCGAATCGGCTCCGGCGCGGCGGGCTTCCTCTTCATCGACGGGTTCGAGCAGTCCGGCGATGAGGATGACGCCGGCGTGGCGATGGACTTCAGAGGCGCGGATGAGACGACAGATGTCGTAGCCGGAATGGACGGGCAGGAAAACGTCGACCAGGATGAGATCGGGCTGGATCTCGTCGAGACTGGCCAAGGCGGCGCTGCCGTCTGTGACCGTGACCACCTCGTAGCCCTCCTCGCGGAGGATGCGTTCGCCCATGCGTTGGGCATGCGGGCTGTCGTCGGCCAGCAGGACTCGAGTGGTCATCGCGAGTCTACTTCTTCTTGGACTGTTTCTTGGTGTCCGCCTTCTTGGGGTCGGGTGTGGGCTGGGGGTCTTCCGTGGGCTGAGCAGGCCGGGCGCCGGGCTGGTTGAGCCTGGCATCGGGCTGGTTGTCGAGGGCGGAGGTGTCGGCGCCGAGCACGGGGGCGGCGGTGACGTCACTGACGCCCTGCTGACCGGCGGCGCCGGGGATCGGGACCGTGGCAGGGATGGACGGGCGCAGGGTGGTCATCGTAGGCTGGCCTGATTTGGCCGCCATGGTGATGTCGGGGCGGATGGAAAAGAAGCCGAAGTTGCGGCCCCAGAAGCCCTTGGAGATCTGGTTTTCCTGCTCGTATTTCATGCGGGCGACGGCGACGGGATCGGCTTCAGGAATCTCGGCTTCCATGCCAGTGAGCCGTTTCTTGGCTTCTTCGACCAGGGGACTCAGGGGGTATTCGCGGACCAGTTTCTGGTAGGCCTGAATGGATTGGGGCCGGAAGCGGGCGCCCATGCGGCCGTAGCTGTCGCCGAGCCGCAGCAGGGCGTCGTCGGCATTGCTGAAGAGGGGATAGTGCTTGGTAAGGTTATCGAGACGGTTCGAAGCGGAGTGGTAACTGCCCTTGTGGTGATAGAAGGCGCCGACGCGGTATTCGCCCTCGCTGATGGTTTCCTGGACATCGCGGAGTTTCTGGGCGGCGATGGGGGCGAAGCGGGAGTTGGGGAACTGAGTAAGGATGAGCCGGCACTCTTCCTCGGCCCGGATCATATGCACGGAGTCGCGGTCAGGCTTGACCATCTGCTTGTACTGCATGTCGCAGATCTTCATCTGTGCTTCGGCGGCCTCTTCCATGGTGGGGTAGAAGAGGATGAAGTCCTTGTATTCGGCCTCGGCTTGGGCGTAGCCGTTGGAGCCGCCTTCACGCATCCAGGAGTCGGCAATTGCGAGTTTGGCCTTGGCCAGGAATTCGCTGGTGTCGTAGGTATTGATGAGCGTATTGAGAGTGAGGCGGGCGACTTCGTACCGTCCCTTCTCGATATCGCGGATGCCCTTATCGAACAGGACTTTATCGGGCTGCTGGGTGTCCTTGGTGATGGGGTTGTCGTACTTGCGGCCACGGCAGCCGGCCACGGCGAGGGCAAGCAGGACGGCCATTGCGGCCACGGCGCGGCGGGTCTTGTATCCGGGAATGATATGTCTGGTCAAACCGGTCACCTCATCAAAGATCTCGTCAACGTACTCCGGGCGCTCACGCATTGCGAAGGGCGGCCGAGGCGGCAGCCTTGCGCATTGCGACTACAGCGGCTGCCGGGTCCGGAGTTCCAAAAACGCTGGAGCCGGCGACGAACCAGTCGACGCCCGCCTCAGCAACTATACTTATATTATCCACGGTTATGCCACCATCGATTTCGATGGCGAACTTCAAGCCTAGGCGTTCCCTGTGGTCGCGCAAGGCACGGGCCTTGTCGAGGACGTAGGGGATGAACTTCTGGCCGCCGAAGCCGGGGTTGACGCTCATCAGCAGGACGTAGTCGGCGATGTCGAGGGCGTGATGGAGAGTGGAGACGGGCGTCATGGGATTCAGGACGACGCCGGCCAGGGCGCCTTCGCTTTGAATGAGACGCAAAGTGCGATCAAGGTGGGTACAGGCTTCCTGCTGGACCGAGACGCAATCGGCGCCGGCGCGAATGAAGGTCTGGACGTAACGGTCCGGCTCGACGATCATCAGGTGGACGTCGAGTTTGGCTTTCGTGGCCCGGCGTGCGGCCTCGACGATGGGGATGCCGATGGAGAAATTGGGCGCAAATCGGCCGTCCATCACATCGAGATGGAAGATATTGACTCCGCCGGCCTCGGCTTGAGCCATATGCTGGCCGAGCCGGGTGAAGTCCGCGGCGAGGATGGAAGGTAAGATCTCGGGCATTTTCGGGCGGTTCACTCAGGTTATCACGGCAGCCTGGAAGCCGTCGCCGGGATCGCGGCCGGGCAGACGGGTGAAGGATTGGATTGAATAGCCTGAGGCGACGTGGGCGATGACTTCGGAGTTCTCTTCGGGCTCGATGGAGCAGGTGGAATAGACGAGGCGGCCGCCGGGTTTCAGACAGGCGAGGGCGCTGGCCAGGATCTGTTTCTGGCGGGCGGCGTGGCGGAGGATGTCATCGGGCGCCAGACGCCACTTGATGTCGGGGTTGCGGGCGAGGGTGCCGGTGCCGGAGCAGGGGGCGTCGACGAGGATGCGGTCGAAGATGGGGCCGAAGGGGAGGGGTTGGGTGGCGTCGAGGCGGAGGAGGCGGGCTCCGGCGGCGTGGCCGGACAGGGCCATGGCCTTGAGGCGGCGGGGGCTGGCATCGCAGGCGACGGCAATGCGGGGCGAGGCCTCGAGAAGTTGGGCGGTCTTGTTGCCGGGTGCGGCGCAAAGGTCGAGGACGGCGTGACCCGGGTGGACTTCAAGCAGCGAGGCGACCCATTGCGAGCCGATGTCCTGGATGCGGCAGGCGGGCGGGACAGGGCCGGAGACACGATAGCAGCCGGGAACTTCCGTCTCTTCGAGCATTTGAATCTGATCAGACGAACTTGAATGCCTGATGTAGGTTTCGGGAGGTTGGAGGGCGGCGAGGGCGGCTGACTCAGCGGCTTCCCGGCCCCAGGCTCCGGTCCAGCGGGCGAGGATCCAATCGGGGAGGGAAAGGCGGGTGGGCGCATCGGGCCAGTGCTCGGGCAGCGGCGGGAGTTTGCGGAGCAGGGCGTTGACCAGGCCGGCTGCGGAACGTTTGCCGTGGCGTTTGACGAGTTCGACGCTTTCGCTGACGGCGGCGTGGGCTGGAATGCGGGTGAGGAAACGAAGTTGGTAGGCGCCAAGGCGGAGGGCGGTGAGGACCTCGGCATCGGTGGGAAGTTTGGGTTTGCCGGACGAAAGGATGATGAGGAAATCGAGCTGGGCGCGGCGGCGAAGGACGCCGTATGCGAGTTCGGTGGCCAGGGCGGCGTCGGGCGGGGAGAGTTGGGCGCGGTGGGATTCGAGGGCCGGGTCGATGGAACTGCCCCGGCAGGCGGTCATTAAGATGTCGTAGGCGGCCTGCCTGGCGGGAGTCACGCCTCTATAATAGGAGTTTGGATCTGGAAAAGACCATTCTGCGCCGAGTTGGGGAAACCATCGGCCGCTATCGAATGATCCGGGAGGGCGACCGGGTGGCGGTTGGCTTCTCCGGGGGCAAGGATTCGTTCACGCTTCTGGAAGTTCTGCTGAAGCTGCGGGACAGAGCGCCGATCGATTTCAGTGTCTGCGCATTCACGATCGATCAGGGCAAGTTCCTGGCGCCGATCGAGCCTTTTGGGGAGTGGCTGGCGGCGAGAGGGGTTTCCTGGACATACCGAATCGACAAGCCCTCCCTGAACCTGCTCACCGAGCAGCCCGACCACGGCTGCGACACATGCAGCCGGTTCCGGCGGCGGGCGGTGTATGAGGTGGCCAAGGAGCTTGGCGCGAATGTGATCGCGTTCGGGCACACGGCTGACGATTTCTGCGAAGCGTTCCTTCGAAACGCGATGTTCACGGGCAAGCTGGGGGCGCTGCCGCCTGTGACGTGGTCGAAAAAAAGAGAGTTCAGGCTGATCCGGCCGCTGCTGCAGGTGACCGAGGATTTGACGCGAGCGTACGCGGGCGAGACCGGCGCGCCGGTGATTCCATGCGGTTGTTCGCTGAAGACGGGCACAGTGAGACGGTCAATCAGAGATATTTTCGCGGAACTGGAGACCGACTACCCCTACCTGAAGCAGACGCTGCTGACGGCGATGGGGAATTTGCAGACGAGCCGGTTGCTGGATACCCGTTATCTGGACTTGGACGGGGTGGAAGAGGAGCCGGGCGGGGGTCCGTTCCCGATGATTGAAGAGGATGCCGTCATTGAATCGTAACCAGATCGCTGTTGACCCCGATGTGTGCCGGCGGGGGATAATCAGAGAGGTTGGTCCGTGTGCAGTTTGGCCGCGGATGACTGCCACAAGGTTCTTAGAGGCTGTATGATATTCCTGCCCAGAGAAGAAAAGTTCTTCAATCTCTTCCTCCAACAAACTGAGATCATCCTTGAGGCGGCGACGCTGCTGCACTCGAAGGTCCAGTGCGGCAATTCGGCGCTGGCCGAGGCGGTGGAGGCGATCCACGCCTTGGAGGCCAAAGGCGACGAGGTCATTCACGAGATCTACAACAAACTGAACCAGACCTTCATCACGCCGATCGATCCGGAAGACATCCACCTGCTGGCATCGAGCCTGGACGACGTGCTGGATGCGCTGGAAGAGGCCGCGCACCGGATTGTGGCCTACCGGGTGGATCCTATCCCGCCGGGGGTGGTTGAGATCACCGGGTTGATCGAAGGGTGCGCGATCACGCTTGAGAAGGCGTTCAAGGCGCTGGCCGAAAAGAAGAACCCGATGGAACACTGCATCGAGATTAACCGGCTGGAGGGTGTGGCCGACAGAGTGGTGAGGAAGGCGATGGCCGACCTGCTGAACGAGGAAACCGACGCAATCAAGATCATCAAGCTGAAGGAGATCTACGAGTACCTCGAATTGACCACAGACAACGCAGAGAACGTCACCGACGCGCTGCAAAGCGTCGCTGTCAAGAACAGTTAGGCGAGCGGAAACGATGGACTCAACGCTGATCCTGGTGATCGTGATCGTCACCACCGCGCTCATCTTCGATTTCATCAATGGATTCCACGATGCGGCCAATTCGGTGGCCACGATTGTGGCGACGCGCGTCCTGACGCCGTTCCAGGCGGTGCTGTGGGCTGCTTTCTGGAACTTCATCGCCGCCATACCGCTTTTGTTCTTCCATGACGCGGGGGTGGCAAAGACAGTCGGGTCGGGGATGGTGAACCTGGACTACGTCACAGAGATGGTGATTCTGGGCGGTCTGATAGGGGCCATTGCCTGGAACCTGTTCACTTGGTGGTATGGAATTCCGTCGAGTTCCTCGCACGCGTTGATGGGCGGCTACGCCGGGGCCGCGCTGGCGAAGGTGGTGATCACGAGCGGAGGGGAGCACCTGGGCGACGTCCTGGTGGCCGAGGGCTGGATCATTACGATCGGCTTCATCGTGGTGGCGCCACTGCTTGGAATGTTGCTGGCCTACGCTCTGATGCTGGCGGTGTACTGGCTTTTCCAGAAGTCGTCGCCGAAGAAGATGGACCGCTGGTTCCGGCTCTTGCAGTTGGTGAGTTCGGGCCTGTTCAGCTACTCGCACGGCGCCAACGACGCCCAGAAAACGATGGGCATCATCACGGGCGTGCTGGTGACGGCGGGCTATCTGAAAGTGTTCCACGTCGAATGGTGGGTGGTGCTGTCGGCCCATGCCGCGATCGCGCTGGGCACGATGAGCGGCGGATGGCGGATCGTCCACACCATGGGCGGTCGGCTGACGCGGTTGAAGCCGCGCGGCGGATTCTGCGCCGAGACGGCGGGCGCGATTGCGATTCTGTTTCCGACCTATTTGAAGATCCCGGTGTCGACAACGCACGTGATCACTGGCGCCATTGCCGGCGTTGGATCGATCCAGCGGGCCAAGGCGGTGCGCTGGCAGTTGGCAACCAACATCCTTTGGGCGTGGATTCTGACGATTCCCTGCTCGGCGCTGGTGGGCGGGATCAGCTACGTCCTGCTCAAGACCGTCACCGGGCGGCAGTAGCGGGGGTCACGACCGCGGTCCAGTGACCAGGCGAGGGCGCGGTGAGAAGGATCTCGCCGGGCGTTACCGGCTGGGGTTCGGTCCACCGTGATCCGGCTATATCGAGCCAGCGGAGCGTCCAACTTCCCTTTTCGTCCTTCAACGTCAGGCGGGCCTGTCCTCCATTGGTGAAGTAGACGACATAATGGCGTCCGGGAGCGGCATTGAGATAGGCTTCGTTCGGTTCGCGGTCAGACAGCAGATCGAGGCGCGGCTCACCTGCGGGAAGATGGACGGCGGAGAGCAGCATCCTCATGCTCTTCAGATGGGCCTGGGCCTTGGGGGAGAGGCCGAGGCCGGAGTCGGGCCGGTGGAAACGGGAGGTGGCCAGACCGCCGATGAGGCCGCGCCAGAACCGCTCTTCGCCATCGCGGTCGGTTCCGTAGCGGCCGGTATCGGCGCCGTAGATCTTGACGACGTTCATGGGGCGGGGACGTTGGGCGAGACGGCCGCGGACCGATTGCAGATTGTCCCAATGGGTCTGGCCCTTCTGGTGGTTGTTCTGAGAGACGTCGACGAAGCTGTAGAGTTCGGGGTGGTCGAAGGTGCGCAGATGCATGGGGTCGTTCAGATCCCACGGATCCCACATCTCGGTTGTATGTACCTGCCTGCCTCGCCGCGAGGCGGCTGCCTGAATGAAGCGAGACCAGTAGGCGCCCCATTCGGCGGACTCGTTGGTTTCGTTGTCCATGCAGTAAAGCACATGGCTGTAGGCGAGCGACTCCTCCAGCAACTTGTTGACGAAAGCCTGCTGGTATTTGAGGAGCGGCTGGCTGTTGTCGAGCGCGGGCACGGAGCGGAAAAACGGCGTCTCGCGCTGGCCGGGGTGCTTTTCGTAGACCGGTTTGAGGCCGGAGTTGGACTCGGTGAGTTGGCCGTTGTTGACGGGGTTGAAGGGATTGAGCGTCCAGGGTGCGACGGCGAAGTCAAAGCGGTCCCAGACTTCGATCTGGACGACGATGCCGCGTTCGGCGGTGAGCTTCATCAACTCGCCGAACCGCCGCCAGTATTCGGGATTGAAGCGGTTGAGGTCGTACTTGCCGGTGGCGGGATCCGGGTAAAAGGGCCAGGCGTCGCCCTTGTCGCGCGAACTCATGGTGCAGCGGATGTAGTTACCGCCCGAGGCTTTCAGCAGATCGAGATGCTCTCGCAGGTTGGGAATCTGAAAGAGATTGTCCTCGACAGAGCCGCCGATCAGCGGCTGAGTGCGGCCGTCGAGGGCCCAGTAGCGGGGGTTTTCCTTCGAGATGGTGACGACGGGCCCGGCGGCAAACAGGCTGGTGGCGGCGAGGATCAGAAGGAGTCTCATGACAGGGCTATGGCATCACGTTCAGTCCCGCAGTTGCAACCCGCCCCCTGTCGCCCGGATGATCGAAACAGACATGGACGAACTGCACTCCGCTCCCTACCCGATCGTGCTGCGGCTTGAGGCGCAGCGCTGCGCCGTCTTTGGCAGCGGCCACGAGGCGGAGTCGAAGACGGCCGCGCTGGAAGCGGCGGGGGCGCGGGTGGCGAGGTCGGAAAGCTATGATCCGGCGCTGATCGAAGGCGCGACGCTGGTGATCTCTGCCGGGCCGGACCGTTCGCAGAACGCGCGCATCTTCGCCGACTGTACGGCGCGCGGAATTCTGGTGAACTGCCTGGACGACCCGCCGCATTGCCGGTTCACGTTCCCGTCGATTCACCGGCAAGGCGATCTGACGATCGCGGTGTCGACCAATGGCGCGTGTCCGGCGCTGGCGGTACGCATCCGCGAGACCCTGGGGCGGAGCTACGGGCCGGAGTATGCGAAGTTCCTGGAGATTTGCAGGAGCGTGCGGCGGCGGATCACGGAGTCGATTCCAGAGTTTGGCGTGAGGCGGGCGCTCTGGTATCGGATCGTCGAATCGCCGGCAATCGGGCTGCTCGGCCATGGGCGAGACGAGGAAGCCGCGAGAGCGGTGAGTTCGCTGATCGAGCAGGCCGCAAACGACAAACCGGAAGCGCAGGAATAGAACCGGCGGAGTTTGCCACAAGAGATCCCGCAGCCGCGCTAATCTAATGAGACGAAGCCGTTGCCGCGCCGCGGAAGCGGTTCCCGAGACCCTATGACCAAGCTCCTGAAACCGTCACTTGACTGGCTGCTGCTGTTTGTCCCGGCGACTCTGCTGCTGCCGCACCTGTCGCCCGATTCGCATGTCGCCATCTTCGTCTGCGCGTGCCTGGCGATTCTGCCGCTGGCGAAATGGCTGGGCCATGCCACAGAGCACCTGGCCAGCCATACGGGCGAGGGCGTGGGCGGGCTGTTGAACGCCACATTCGGCAACGCGGCCGAGTTGATCATCGCCTTCGCCGCACTGCGCAAAGGCCTGCATGAAGTGGTGAAGGCGTCGCTCACGGGATCGATCATCGGCAACATCCTGCTGGTGGCAGGGTTGGCAATGCTGGCCGGGGGGTTGAAGTACAGGACACAGGTGTTCCAGGCCGCGGCGGCGAGGGCGCAATCGACGCTGTTGACGCTGGCGGCGATCGCGCTGGTGATTCCGGCGTCGTTCCACCATATCGCCGGGCCGCAGGGCTGGCCGAGGGAAAAAGACCTGAGCCTGGAGGTCTCCATCGTCCTGCTGGGCGTCTATGTGGCGAGCCTGGTGTTTACGCTGGTGACGCATAAGGAACTGTTCCGCGGGCTGCCGTCGAGCGAGGATGTCGAAGCCGGCGAACAGCATGCGCACTGGGGCCTGAAAAAGTCGATCGGCGTGTTGAGCGTGGCGACGTTCTTCATCGCCTGGGTGAGCGAGACGATGGTGGGCAGCGTGGAGCAGGCGGCGCACGCCTTCGGCATGACGAGCATCTTCATCGGCGTGATTGTGGTGGCTGTGATCGGCAATGCGGCTGAGCATTCAACGGCGATCCTGGTAGCGATGAAGAACCGGATGGATTTGAGCATCTCGATCGCCATCGGATCGAGCATTCAGATTGCCCTATTTGTGGCGCCGCTGCTGGTGCTTGCCAGCTACTTCATCGGGCCGAATCCGATGGACCTGGTGTTTACGCCGGCCGAAGTGATGGCCGTGGTGCTGGCGGTGTTCATCACGGCGCAGTCGGCCAGCGACGGCGAATCGAACTGGCTGGAAGGCCTGATGCTGCTGGCGGTTTATGTCATGCTGGGCATCTCGTTCTATTTCCTGCCGGAGGTGGTGAATGCAGGTTCTGCTGCGGCGGCTCATGCGGGCGCGGGTCATTGACCTGGCCCAACCCTGCTTTCCAGGAATGCCGCATTGGCCCACTCACCCGCCCTTTGCAAAGGCGATGACGAAGTTGCATGGCGACGCGGTGCTGGAGGGCGGCGCATCGTCGTCGGCCGAGTTCATCGCGCTGGGGACGCATGTAGGGACGCATATCGACGCGCTATGCCACTTTTCGCGGGATGGCATTCTGCATGGCGGCGCCGAGGCGGCCGAGGTGCAGAGCGAGACCGCGGGCATCGCGGTGCATTCGGTTGACCAGATCGCGCCCATGATCCGGAAGGGCGTGTTGCTGGACGTGGCCGGGCTGTTTGGAGACCAGGCGCTGGAGGCGGGCTTCGAGATCCTGCCGGATCATCTCGAGGATGCCGAACTCGACGGCGGCGTGATCATCGACCCCGGAGACGTGGTCCTGATCCGCACGGGATGGGGGCGGTACTGGCGCGAGCCGAGGAAGTTCATTAACGGCATGGTTCTGCCTGGCGTAGGGCTGGCTGGCGCGCGGTGGCTGAGCGAGCGCGGCATCTTCGCCGCGGGCAGCGACACGGTGGCGTTTGAACGCCTGCCCTCGCCGCGGATGGAGGTTCACGTTCATCTGCTGGTCGACAGCGGCGTCCATATCATTGAGAACCTGATGCTTGAGGCGCTGGCTGAAGAGCTGTTCGACGAGCCGGCCAATGAGTTTGCGTTCTTCGCGGCGCCGTTGAAGATTGAAGGAGCGACGGGCGCGCCGCTGCGTCCGGTGGCACTGTTGATGGAGGACGACGATGACTGAGTTCACGGGCAAGACGGCGCTGGTGACCGGCGCCAGCCGCGGCATCGGCGCGGCGACGGCGATCGCATTGGCCAAGATCGGTTGCGAGCGGGTGCTGATTCACTATTGTTTCGAGGAAGCCGGGGCACGGCAGACATTGGCGGCGGTAGAAGCGGCGGGCGCCAAGGCTGAGTTGCTGTTTGGCGATCTGGCGTCGGATGCGGGCCTCGCGGCGTTTCTTGATTCGCTTGAAGCCTTTGCCGGCGGCATCGACATTCTGATCAACAACGCCGGGTCACTCGTCGAACGGGCGAAACTGGCCGAGTTCACGCCGGCGCTTTTCGATACGGTGATGTGTTTGAACGTCAAGAGCGTGTATTTCGTCACTCAACTGGTTGCGCCGGGGATGGCGGAGCGCGGCGGCGGAACGATCGTCAACGTTTCCTCGATCGCCGCGCGCAACGGAGGCGGTCCGGGAGCTACGGTTTACGCGGCGGCGAAGGCGGCGGTGTCGGCCATCACGAAGGGACTGGCAAAGGAGCTTGCGCCGATGGGGATTCGGGTGAATGCCATCAGCCCAGGGACGGTGGACAACGACTTTCATGCGCGGTTTTCGACGCGCGAGATTCTGAACGCCGTCTCGAAGGCGACGCCGCAGGGCCGGCTGTCCACAAACGAGGATATGGCGGATGTGGCTGTTTTCCTCTGCTCAGGCGCTTCAAGGAACGTCGTAGGGCAAACCATTGAGGTCAACGGCGGCGCATTCATGATCTAACACCTTAATTCAGATCTTCATATCTCCTAGACGGCAATCTTGATCCACGTTTTCCGGGCAGGCGTCCGATGAGACCACCATGCAATCATCCAGGTGGTTTCTCCTGGCAGCGCTGATGTTGGACGTGTCTGCCCAGACTCCAATCAGACTGAAATCCGGTCCAGTTCCCGAGAACCTCATGCAGCCCGGAGCAATGCGGCTGCGCTCGGCGGTGGACTCCTCCGAGAGGACCCATTTGCTGGCGCGCTTCGAGGGCGGTTTGAGCGACGAGCTCCGCGAGAAGTGCGAGCAGCAGGGCGTGCGCATCGTGGCCTTTGTGCCCGACGACGCATATCTGATCTCGACGCCATCGGTGAGCGCCCTGGAAGGGCTTGGGGTGATTTATGCGGGGATGCTGGAAGCGGGCCACAAAGTGGGTCCGGGCATTGTGCTGGACGACCCGTCACGCGATGAGAGCGTCATTGTTGAATTGCACTACGACGTGGAGCCGGAGCGCGGGCGGCAGGTGGCGGCGCAGTTTGGAGTGAAGGTAATTGAGAACCCGGATTTGTTGACGCACCAGATGCTGGTGAGCGGCCCGCTATCGGCGATTTACGCACTGGTCGGGACCGATCCGGTGGCATCGGTATATAGGGCATCCGAGAAGCTTGTTCGTGGGGAACCTGTCACGGCGTGCGCCGGCGCAAGAGCCGGCGCGCTGCCCGTGGCGGCGAGCCTGATTCAGAGCTTTGGCGAGGGCTGGGACGGGGCGGGGCGCAATCCGGTGGAGATCGGCTACTGGATGGGGTCGATGGTGCGATCGCTGCCTGAGACGCAAGCCCGCGCGGAAGTGATCCGGGCGATGCAGAAGTGGGCGGCGGCGGCGGCGATTACGTTCAGGGGTCTGGCATGGGCAAATCAGAAGAAGTCGATCGACATCTTCTTTGCGGTGGGCGATCATGGCGACGGGTTCAAGTTTGACGGTCCGGGCCGTGTACTGGCTCATGCGTTTTATCCGCCTCCGAACGCGGAGACCATCGCCGGGGATTTGCATCTGGATGCCGACGAACCGTGGAAGATCGGCGCCGATGTCGATGTGTTTTCCGTTGTGTTGCATGAACTCGGGCATTCGCTCGGCCTTGGGCACAGCGACGATCCGAACGACGTGATGTACGCTTTCTACCACCGTCACATGGACCTGAAGCAGGGCGACATCACGGCGCTGCGGACCATCTACGCAGACCCGCCGGAGACGCAACCCGATACGCCGGCAGAGCCATCCGAGCCCGAGACGCCAGAGACGCCGGCCGAGCCGAAGGAACCCACCACTCCGGTGGCGCCCGAACCGGGGCCGCCGCCGGGGCCTGCGCCGGCGGACACGACACCGCCGACATTGCAGATCACCTCACCGGCGCGGACATCGTTACAGAGTTCGGCGTCATCGATTGTCATTACGGGCAGCGCCACCGACAACGCGGCGGTGACGTCGGTGACATGGTCGACATCGATGGGGGCCGGTGGAGTGGCCGAGGGTTTGCCATCGTTCAAGACCCAAGCCATCCCGCTGGTGAAGGGGACCAATCAGATTGTGATTCGCGCCTTTGACGCCGCCGGCAACTCGTCGTGGCGGTCGCTCTCGGTTACCCGGCGTTGACGTCCATCGACTAAAATCGATGCGTGTCCATCGATCTAGAAATCCTCGAAGCACTCCGCTGGCCGCTTGAGGCTCTCAGCCTGTTGGGACTGATCGCGATGGGCCTGCTCATCGCAACCAGCTACGGCAGGGTGCCCAGGCAGGTTCCGCATCATTTCGGCATCACGGGCCGTGCTGACAGGCATGGAGGACGCTGGATCCTGCCGTTCATGGGCGCGATCGCGCTGGCCATGTATGCCGCCATGAGCGCTGGAGGCGGCACGCTGGGACTGCTGACCGGATCGTCCACGGCGAAGCCGGGCGAGGCGTTCCTGCTCGTGTGGATGAAAGCGGTGCTGATGCTGATGCTCGGCCACTGCGTCAGATCGATGATCCGCGTGGCGCGGGGCGAGGCCGAGCGGATGAACATGATTGTCCTGCTGGGCCTGATCGCGCTGTCGCTGATTCCAGCCTTGGCAGGAGTGGCGAAGTAGGACTTCAGCCGAGCAGTTTTTCGAGCCTGGAGCCGGGGCGCACGATGGTTTCGGAGCGCTCGGGGCCGGTAGATACAGCGCCGACTTCGACGCCGGTCTTCTCCTCGAGAAGCGCAACGTAGTCGCGGGCTTCCTTGGGCAGATCGTCGTATCGGGTTACGCCGCTGGTGGGTTGATCCCATCCAGGCACGGTCTCGTACACCGCCTCGACGCTCTCAAGCAGCATGTTGCCGGCGGGCATCTCGTCGGTGATGACGCCGCCGACGTTGTAGGCGGTGCAGACCTTGAGGTCGCCGAGTCCGTCGAGGACATCGAGCTTTGTGACGATGAGCGAATCGAAACCGTTGACCATGGCGGTGTAGCGCAGCAGCGGGACGTCGAACCAACCGCAGCGGCGCGGCCGTCCGGTGACAGAGCCGTATTCGAGCCCGGCTTCGCGGATGATGTTGCCGCCTTCGCCGGTGTCTTCCGACGGGAACGGGCCGCCGCCGACGCGTGTGATGTAGGCTTTCGAGACGCCGATGACACCGTTGATTTTTGTTGGCGGGACGCCGGTGCCGGTGCAGGCGCCGCCGGCCGCGGCGCTCGACGACGTGACGAACGGATAGGTGCCGTGGTCGATGTCGAGCATGGTTCCCTGAGCGCCCTCGAACAGGACGCGCTTGCCCGAGGCGATCAGCCCGTTCAGCAGCGCGGCGGTATCGCGGACCATGGGGCGGATCTTTTCCGCCATATTGCGGTAGTCTTCGCGGATGCCTTCGTAGTCGATAGCGGCGTCGAGGCCGAAGGCCTCGGCGACGGTGCGCTTGTCGGCGGCGAGGTCGTCAAACAGGCTGTAGAAGAGCTTTTCGTTAAGCAGGTCGGCCATGCGCAGACCGCGGCGGCCGATCTTGTCCTCATAGCAAGGGCCGATGCCGCGTGAGGTGGTGCCGATGGCGACGCGGTCGGTGCGGCCTTCAGAGACCTTTTCGACGAGCCGGTGGAAGGGGAAGATGATGTGGGCACGGTTGGAGATGGAGATCTTCGACACAGGGTCGAAGCCGGCCTTTTCGAGCATCTCGATTTCGTCGAGAAGCGCCTGCGGGTCGATGACGACGCCGTTGCCGATCACCACCTGCTTGCCCGAATGGAGCACGCCGCTGGGAATCAGCTTCAGGACAAACTTCTGCGGCCCGACCTGGACCGTATGGCCGGCGTTATGGCCGCCCTGGTAGCGCGCCACGACGTCGAATTTCTCTGCGAACAGGTCGACGATCTTGCCCTTGCCCTCGTCGCCCCACTGTGATCCCAGTACGATGATGTTGCTCATGGTTGGACTGCCCAAACACTTTAGTTTATCCCACTTGCCTGGTAGAAAGCCCGCGCCGACGTTCGCATGGTACGCTCGTCTTTGATGCAAGTCTGCGATGTCTTTGCCGGCATGGGCGAACAGTCATTCGCCGAACTTCTGAAGCGGATCTCGATCAGCCGCCTTAGAACTTACCAGATCTACGAGCACGTGAAGCTGCGTACGCGCCTGACAAAGCTCAACACGGAGAGCCTGCGAAAGGCCGCGCCGCGCCTGTGGTCGCGTATCGTCGAGCAGGACGCCGACCTGGCCGCCGATCTGGCGCAGGCCATTCTGGTTTCGCATCTCGACATGATCATCGCCGCGCTGGACACGCTCGGGATCGAGCATCAGGACGGCTTTTTCTCGAAGGACGCCGACCTCTCGGCGCAGCTTGCAGGCAACTGGCAGCAGGCCACCTTCGACGCACTGAAAGCAAAGTACCCGCCCGAGGTCCTGGCATTCTATCTGAACCATCTGGGCGTCGAATCGGGCCGCGTCACGGAACTGTTCAAGCCCGCCAAATGACCATCTGGGAAGCTGCACAGTCCGGTGACTTCGAAGCCCTGAGGGCAGAGCTTGCCGCTTCACCCTCTCTGTTGAATGCCGCTTCGGCCGATGGATGGACGGCACTCCACCTGGCCGCGCATTTCGGGCATGCGTCATTAGCCGCCTATTTGATCGCGATAGGAGCCGATCCTCTGGCCCGATCCGCCAACACGCTGGCAAACCTGCCGGTCCACGCGGCCGCTGCCGGCCGTCACGCCGGGATCGTGGCGCTCCTGCTGGCCGCTGGAACGCCCGTCGATGCGACGCAGCACGGCGGATACACGGCGCTGCATGCCGCCGCCAACGCCGGGGATCTGGCCACTGTCGAGGTGCTGTTGAAAGCCGGCGCAGATCCCGCTCTGCCGGCTGAAAATGGCCTAGATGCAAAGGGATTCGCTCAGAAGTCCGGACATGGAGCCGTTGTCGAAAGACTGGGGTGAGTTCCGCGGACCGGCCTTATAATCTCATGCGGGATGACAACTTCTAAGTCGCTTGGGCTGGCCGGCCTGGCCCTGATCCTGATCCTGGCCGGACCCGCGGCGCGAGGCCAGGCGTTCAGCTTCGGCGGGGAGGTGCGGGCCGGGGAATCCTATTCGCGCCCGCTCAAGGATGAACTGAAGTTCTGCCTTCTGCCTTCGCCGGACAGCAGCGGCTGGACGATCTCGATCTCAGACTCGTGCGCTCCCGACGCGCCCAACTTTGCCATGATCGCCACGCCGCCCTATCGCGGCCCGAATCCGATCTACGTCGACGCCTGGCACTTCCTGCCCGATGCGCGCGTGTTCTCCGCGACCCGATCCTTCCGCTTCGTGCTGAACCGGCGGGACCACGCGCACCTGTTCGGACTCCTCAGCGCACGCAAGGACGCGGCGGAGATCCTGGCGGAGGCCGAGAGGTTGGGCAAGGGCGTGGGCGAGGTGACTGTGGCCGAAAGCGTTCTCGCGCCGGGCACGGACCCGAAGCAGCCAAGGCTGCTGCGGCTCAGGTTCAAGGCCGCGATCAAGCTACCCGCGCGCGCGGGCTCACTGTAGATCCAGCACGGTGTAGCTGGAGTTGGAAAAGACGGCGGGGGCGCATTTGGGCGCCTTCGAGGGCGTGACGACGAGATAGTCGATGCCAAGCGAGCGGTAGGTTTCTAGGGGCTTGAGCGGGAGCTTCGATTCGTTCACCGCCGACCAGCGCTGCCACCATTCGTGGGCGAACTGGCGGAGTAGATTCACCTGGCCGCCACCCTTCCAATCGACATAGAGGGCGCGCTTCGCGCCTACGCGGAAGATGCCGGGCGCAAGGTCGCGGCGGGCGTCGGCAAAGAGGAAGACCGCGTCTTTGGGCGTGGATCGCGCGGCCCAGTGTATGAGTTGATCAAGCTCCGGGTTGGCGTGGAGGTCGGGGTAGTTGCGGGTCTCGCCGAGAGTGGGGATGGCGAGCAATGGCACGGCCACGGCAAGACAGATGGCGAGAGCGTGGCGGCGTTGCGCGAATGCCGCTGACGCTGCCAGCACGGCGGCCAGTGCGAGGGCGAGCAGCAGGCGTTTGATGGCCAGCGGCGAAGTGTAGAACTGCGTCACCAGTTGAAGGACCAGCCCGTTGAGTGGAATGGCAACGACGATAAACATCCAACCGATCGCCTCGGGCCACTTCTTCTCGCCGGCTGCGCGCCAACCGGCGATGGCGCTCAAAATGACAGCGAAGGCGGTGATGAACAGCACCGCTCGGGCGGGCTGATACTGCGGGATGAGGATCCATTTCAACTTGTCCAGCAGCAGCCAGGTGAGCGGGACCATGAGGAAACCGAACACCGGCAGCGAGATGGAAAACCACTTCACCTTGGCCGAGAGCGTGTGTTTCAATCGGAACCATGCAGCCGTGACGATGCCCAACAGCAAGGGGTATTGCCAGAACCAGTCCGGTGGCCAGAGTCCGATCCAGCAATAGGCGCCACGGAGTTTCTGTAGGCGTTCCAGTTCCGGTTCGATGCGCCCGAACAAAGGCTGGGTTTCGGTGAGTCCCGGCTGCAGCATGGCGAAGATGAGCAGGACCACCGCCGCCACCAAAGCCCAGACCAGTAGCCGCAACCGCTCGAAGGCGTCGCGCCGCACCAGCCACCACAGCAGGGCGCAGGCCCAGAACGGCGCGGTGGTGGGCGCGTGATATAGCGTGGCGAAGGCGGCGAACAGCTCCGCCAGGTTCCAGTGCTCTTTCGCACCGAAGCCAATGGCGGCCATCAGCAGCATGACGGCGAAGCCGCGCGGCACGGGTTCGTATTCAAACGTCAGCACCGTGGGTCCGTTGACCACTGCGCCAAGCCCGAACATGGCCGCGACAAAAAGCGACCCGGCCGTGCCGATGCCGCAGGAGTGGGCGACCAAAAAAACGCCCAGCAGTCCGAAGAAGCGGAAGACGATCTGCTCACCCGCAAGGATGTCACGGTACTCGAAGCCGGTGACCGCGTGGATGGCGCGGGCGATTTCGTCGTAGATCGTCCAGGTGACGTGAGGACGGATAGCGACCGGATCATTGGCCAGGACAGATGGATCGTCGAGGTGTTCGAAGATCGGGATGTAGATCTGCGAATCCGATTGCAGCCAGGTGTGGCCGGGAAAGTAGAAAAAGCCTATCAGGGTGAGCGCCGTCAATGCGGCGAGGACCAGGGCTCTTTCTGAGTACTTCACTTCTCGGGCGTCTTCTCCAATTGTTGCTTAGCCCACAACCGGCGCGGGTTCAGCTTCACGGATGATTCCAGCGCCTTGCGGGCCTCGGCGTTACGGTTCAACTTGCGGAGCGCGATGCCGAGCCAAAGGTGCGCCTCGGCGTTGCGGGCGTCCAGCGCGATGGCTTTTTTGAAGTCGTCGACGGCCTTGGTGGCGCCTCCGCCGAAGCTGTCGGGCAGATAGTAATTGCCGACGCCGCGGCTGAGCCAGGCCAGCGACGATTTCGGATCGAGTTCGATGGCCTTCGACACTTCGTCCAGCGCACACTGGCCGTAGCGCAGCCCCATGAGGACGTTGGCTGGGATGATCTGGCCGCAAAGCGTGCCGAGAATGCGGTGGTATTCGGCGTTCTTGCCGTCGATGGCGACGGCGCGGCGAGCCAGCGCGATGCCCTCTTCGGCGGCCGATCCGGCTCCGCGTTTGTCTCGCAACTCCATCGCCACCTCGCTGCGCATCGACTGCGCCAGCGCGGCCCGGTATTGAGCGTCGGCCGATGAAGTCTTCGCGTCGGCCGTCTTTTTCGCCTCAGCGGCGATGGCATCAAGCGCGGCGCGGTCCTGCGCGTCGCGGACTTTCAGCCAGGCCTCGGGCGGAGCCGCGTTGGCCGTGAGTGAGGCGAGCAGGGCAAGTGGAAGTAGTTTTGGCGTCATAGTCATCCCCGTCTACTCGGCCTGGATCCGGCGGTTATAGGCCGCCAGCGCCAGACCGATACATACCAAAATCGCCCCCTCGCCGGCGATGACCGGACGCGCGGCATAGTCCTGAATCAGTTTCCCGGTGATCAGGCTGCCGATGGGCATGCCGCCGCGGAAGGCGATGTTGTAAATACTCATGACGCGCCCGCGCATCTCGTCGGTTGCCGCAAATTGAATCAAAGAACTCATCATGGCGAAGCAGGAGATCAGCGCCATGCCGCCGAAGAACAGGAAGACAAGGCCCATCACCATCGACGGCACAAGGGCGAAGCCCGTCATGCAGGCGCCCAGCACGGCGAGGCTGAACATGGCCTCGCGCCAGAGCCGGACCGTCTTGCCGCGAAACGCCACCAGCAGCGCGCCGCAGATGGCGCCGCCGGCTTCGGTGGTCAACAGCAAGGTGTAGGTGGCTTCGTCTCCGCCATAGACGTCTTTGGCAAAGACCGGCAGGAAGGTGACGATCGAGATGCCCAGCGAGGTGGAGGCGAACGACACGGCGATCAGCATCTTCACCCCGGCCTGCTTGCTGATGAAGCGCAGGCCCTGTTTCATGCTCTCGCCGACGCTCTCCTTGGTGGGCGTCGGGACGAATCCGGCGGTGATCAACAGCAGCGAAGCGATGACGGCCAGATAGCTCAGCCCGTTGAGTCCGAAACACCAGGACGCGCCGAGCTTCGCCAGGGCCAGCCCTCCAAGCGCCGGGCCGACCACACGCGCCAGGTTGAACTGGATCGAGTTCATCGCGATGGCGTTCGGCAGATGCTCGCGGGGCACCAGCGACGGCAACAGCGATTGATAAGCCGGCGCGCCAAAGGCCTGCGCCGTGCCGACGACAAACGACAGAGTGAGGATGTGCCAGACCTCAACCGTGCCCAGCGCGAACATCCAGGCCAGCGTGAACGCGCAGGTCATCTGGACCAGTTGCGAATAGATGAGCAGCCGGCGGCGGTCGAAACGGTCAGCGGCGACGCCTGCGACCAGCGCCAGCAGAAAGATGGGGATCTCGCCGAGAAAACTGTCCAGCCCCAGCATGAACGCCGAGCCGGACAGTTGCAGCACCAGCCAACTCTGGGCCAGTTTCTGCATCCACGTGCCGATGCTCGACGTGCAGGCGCCGGCCCACATCAGGCGGAAGTCGCGCGATTCGAATGCTGTGAAGACGCGCCGGAGCAATCAGATCCTCTTCTATGGAAGCGGCTGCTGGCGGGCGATCAGATGGAGAAGTGTGCCCTCAGGGTCGGCGAAAAACGCCAGCCGGTTGCCCTTCACCTCAAACGGTTCGCCCACCATGTTGACGCCCTTGGCGACGAGGTCCTGAAGAGCCAGGTCGAAGTCGGAGACCATCACGGCCAGGTGGCGAAGGCCCGGCGTCTTCATCGCCGTCTCGGGAGCGTCGCCCACCGACGGGATGATCTCGATCATGGCGCCGTTCGGGGCTTTGACGAAGTAGTTGCCGTCGTATTCGTAGTTGATGTGGAAACCCAGGATGTCCACATACCATTGCGCCAAGTCCTTCGGCGCGCGCGAGGCGATAGCGGTGTGTTCCAGACCGGTGAACAGCATAAGTTCAGACTAGCAGGACTCAGTAGTGCGGATGGCGCGAAACCGGGTTTGCAAAAAAACTCGCGCTGGGGGATTGACACCGCTACGCAATGGAGTTACATTTCGTAGCGTGACGACACGTAACAAACCAACCGAACCCTCCCGCGACCCCAGCAACCTCGAAAAACTGGCGCTCGACTTCCTCTGGGCCAACGGCCGCTCGACGGCCGAGGCCGTGCGCGAAGGACTTCCGGCCGATAAACCGCTGGCCGATTCCACCGTGCGAACGCTGCTCCGGCGTTTGGAAGAGAAGGGCCACATCACGCACGTCGAAGTAGGCCGGGCCTATGTCTACACGGCCGTCGAAAAGCCGCGCAACGCGGCTGTGCGCGCGCTTCGGCAGATCGTCGATCGCTTCTGCGGCGGATCGATTGAGGAACTGGTCACCGGCATGGTGGAGCAGGAGGTGATCAACCCGGCGGAGTTGAAGGAACTGGCCCGCAAGTTGGAGCGCCTGAACCGGAGGTAGCCGCCGTGGAAAACCTGCCGCTGTTTTTCACTCAATGGATGGTCCGCGCACTGGCGCTGGTGGCCGTGGCGGGCGTGGCGTCGCTGGCGATGCGAAAGGCGGGCGCGGCGGTGCGCCACGCGGTGTGGATCGCCGCGGCGGCAGGGATGCTGATGCTGCCTGTGCTCCAACTGACGGCGCCGGAACTGCGTGTCCCCGTGTGGATCGAACGTGCGGCGCCGGCCTCGGATGTCGTCATCGAACCGCTGCCGCTGGAAGTGCCGGAAGGCGCGGTTGTGACGTCGGTCCCACCGCAGCCGCAGCCGAAGCCTGTGGACTATGGAGCAATTCTGCTGGCCGTGTATCTGGCCGGCGTGGCGCTGCTGCTCGCGCGGCAGGCGGCATCGTCTGTGAAATTGCGGCGACTGGTGCGGGAAGCGGCGACGGTGGAACCTGACTCTCTCGCCGAGGCGGCGCAGGCTGTCGGCTACACCGGCAGGCTGCCGGAGATCAGGGAGTGCGGCGCGGTGAGGGTGCCGTTTACGTGCGGCGCTGGCGAACCGGTCATCATCCTGCCCGCGGACTGGCGCGAGTGGCCGCCGGTGAAACTCTTCGCCGTGCTGGCGCACGAGACCGCGCATGTCGCCCGCCGCGACTGGCTCACGGCCCGTCTCGCCGCGGTGAACAAAGCCGTGAACTGGTGGAACCCGGCCGCGTGGTGGCTGGAGCGGCATCTGGCGGCCGAAGCCGAAGAGGCCGTCGATGAGATGGCCCTGGCCGCGGTCGGCGACGTGAAACAGTATGCGAGCGCGGTGGTGGATTTCGCCATCGCCATGCAAGGTCAGAGACTCGGTTCGATGGAGGCAACGGCGATGGCAAGGTCAACGAAGGTCGGGCGCAGGGTGGAACGCATCCTGGCGAGCAATGCGGCAGGCGTGCGGAGCCTGCGACGGAGCGCGGTTCTGATGATCGCGGCGGCGGCAGTGCCGCTGGTTGTGCTGGCAGCGTCGGCGCTGCCCGAGGTGCGGCATGTGGGTCCGAGCGAGCAACTCGCGCCAGTGATCCAGACGCCCGCTGGGCCGGAGATCCAACGGCAAGTGACGGCGATGCTTCAGGCGCCTGCTACACCGGAGATCCAGCGGAACGTCACGGCGATGCTGCAAGCCGGACAGACACAGCAGGCGAGTCCGTCGCCCGAGGCCCTCGAAGCGATTGCCAAGATGGAGAGTGTGCTGGCCAAGGAGCCTATGAATGCGGTGGCCCGCGGGGTGCTAATGAACCAGTACCGGGCTGCGGGCCTGATCGAGAAGGCCCGGCAACAGGCGTGGTGGCTGGTTGAGAACGCTCCGAATCAGCCACAATCGGTCGTCGCTTCAGTGGCCCTACTCAATCCTGGTCCGCTGGCCGCCGACGAGGAAGGCAAACAGCGTATCCAGACGATTTGGAGACGCCACGCCGGGCAATACCCGGCCGACCCGATGGTGCAGTCCCATGCCGCCGCGGTCGCACGGGCTCTGAACTCCTTGTTCGAGGCTGAAAGTCTGCTGCAAAACGCCGTCAGGCTGGCGCCGGATAACGAACAGATCCTAAGGCAACTGGCGATGCTCTATTATTCGGCTCTGCCGGAGGTCGGCGCCATCATGGCATCGATTCCTGAGGCTCAGGCTTTCCGCGCCAAGGCAGTCAGTGAACTGGAAACATCGACGGACCCGCGGCTCGTCGGACTAGCTGGAGAGATGCTCGCAGCCGGCCGTTCAGCCACCGTCACCGGCAACGATCCCGAGCGGGAGGCTGCCATTCTCGCACGACTCAAGTCTCGCACTGAGACGGCCGTGAAGTACCTCAAACGAGCCCAATCACTTGATCCCGAGAATCCGCGTTGGCAGACCGCTCTCCAACGCGCATCCGGAGAACCTCAGATAATCCGGATTCCCGCGCCAGAGCCGGGGGTGATGCGGATCTCGGTTGGCGGCAATGTCCAGCGCGCCAAGCTCAAGCGAGAGGTGAGGCCGGAGTATCCCGCGCTGGCGAAGCAAGCGCGGATTCAAGGCACGGTGCGGTTCTCGGTCCTCTTGGCCACCGACGGCACGGTGAAGAACATTACCTTGTTGGGCGGCCACCCGCTACTTGTTCAGGCGGCCACTGAGGCAGTAAAGCAGTGGGTCTTCAACACCACGTTGCTGAACGGAGAGCCGGTGGAGGTTGTCACGGAGGTTGACCTCAACTTCACTAGGTCGGGCAACGAAGATCAGGCGCAAGCCAGACCAACCGGTATACCTTCCACATCCACATCGCCGCCGGATGACTACCGAATCGGCGGCGGAATTGGAGTTGGAGGAGGCGGCGACGGGCGCGCGGAAGCGACGGGGGAGGTTCACCGCATCGGCGGAGGCGTCTCGGCGCCGGTTCCCATCCACAGAGTGCAGCCGGACTTTCCGAAGGGTGTCAGTCCCGAGATTCAGCACACGCTGGTGCTGCTGTCGATCGTCATCGGCAAGGACGGTTCGGTGACATCGTTGGAGCCGCTGCGCGGCGACCCGGCGTTTTTCGAGAACGCAATCGCAGCCGTCAAGCAGTGGAAGTTTACGCCCGCCATGAAAGGCGGCGAACCGCTTCCTGTCAAGGCCAACGTGGAGGTCAACTTCCGCAAGTTCTAACGC
>JACZJQ010000002.1 GCA_014860455.1 Bryobacteraceae bacterium
CCGCTCCACCCTCGAAACCTACATCGACCTCAAACGCCGCGTCGAAGCCGCCGGCCTCAAGGTCTGGAACATCGGCAACTCCAACGTCCACAACATGCCCGAGGTCACCCTCAACCTCGAAGGCCGCACCCGCAAAATCGAGGAGTACAAGCAGTACCTCCGCAACCTCGCCCAGGCCGGCATCTTCTACACCACCTATGCCCACATGGGCAACGGCATCTGGAGTTCCGACCGCGAATCCACCCGCGGCGGCGCCTCCTCCCGCGCCTATGACGTCTCGAAGAAACCCAAAGGCTACTGGGCCGGCGCCGTCTTCGAGGAGCCACTCTCGCACGGCCGCAAATTCTCCGAAGCCGAGATCTGGGAAAACTACACCCACTTCATCAAGGAGGTCGTCCCCGTCGCCGAAGAACTCGGCATCCGCATCGGTATCCACCCCGACGACCCGCCCGCACCCGAACTCGCCGGCGTCCCCCGCTGCATCTTTTCCAGCTTCGACGGCTACCGCAAGGCCATCGAGATCGCCAACTCCCCCAACGTCGGCCTCTGCCTCTGCTGCGGCTGCTGGCTCGAAGGCGGCAAACTCATGGGCCGCGACGTCATCGAAACCATCCGCTACTTCGGCCGCCAGAACAAGATCTTCAAGGTCCACCTGCGCAACGTCAACGCCTCCATGCCCCACTTCGTCGAGACCTTCCTCGACGACGGCTACTTCGACATGTACAAAATCGTCCGCGCCCTCCGTGAAGTCGATTTCCGCGGTTGCATCATTGCCGACCACGTCCCCGGCATGGTCGGCGGCCGTTACGCCGCGTTCGCCTACGCCATCGCCTACATGAAGGCTCTAAAGGAACGTGCCGACGCCGAGTTCGGGAAAGGGTAACCGCCTGGCCTCTCCGCCCTGAACGGTCGCAACTGGAGCCGCCCGGCGCCCTGCTGTGTTCATGTCCGGCTGCACGACTGCCGAAAAACGGTGTGAATGCCGCAGCGAACCACCGCGCTGCTGCATCTTTGCAGGCAGCGGAGGGTTTGACATTGCCTCAAATCGTGAACTCGTGGTGTGTCCTCGCGGTCCGTGATCTCCAGCTCTCCACCCGCTACTGGATCGATGTGCTGGGATTCACGAAGCAGCCGATTGACGCTGCCGGCTGGAGCTTTCTGAGCCGCGACTGCTTCCGCGTCATGCTCGGCGAATGCCCTGACGACCGGGCTGCCAGCGAACTGGCAAACCACTCCTACTTCGCCTATTGGAACGTCGTGGGCGTCGACGAATTGTATAAGGATTTCTCCGCCAAAGGGGCTGACTTGCTGTCCACGCCGGCCAACAAACCTTGGGGCTTGAGGGAGTTCGCCATGCGCACCCCCGACGGCCACCGCATCACCTGCGGCGAACAGATCTGACCCCGCACGAGCCGGCTATCTCACCGGCGAATACGCCGCCGCCTTGTACAACGAAATATCGCTCACCGCCGAAATCTGCCCGCCCTTGGCAATCGACTCCGCCCGCACCTTCACCCACTCCGGATCCGCTCCAAACGCCGTCCACGCCTTCTCCCGCGCCGCCAGGCTGTCGAACGGAATCAGGTAGGTGAGATCCGGGCGCCCACGCCCAAATACCGTCGACGAATAGAACAGCGGATGAACCCCCACCCGGTGAAAGATCTTGATCTCCGGCCCCGCAAACCGCTCATGCAACAGCTTCCACTGCCGCGCCGTCGGCGAGTGATACGATCGCAATTCGAAAACCCTCGGCGCACCCGCCGGCTTTTCCCCCATCACGATCTCCGGCGAATAATCCATCGCCTCCAGAAACATGCTCTCCTGTGACTGATACGCCGGCTCGCCCGATTCCCACCCGTCGAACGCCGCGTAGAACTCCTTATCCGCGAACAGCGACTTCGAAACCGACCACATCTGCTCGAACGACTCCACCCCCATGATCAGCACCACCTGCGGGATATGCGGCGCCGCCATCGCCTCCAATACGATCACCGGGCCTTTGTGGTACTTCCCCATTGTCGGAATCAGCCACTTCGAGAAGAACTCAGCCAGCCGCCCCGGCTGCGTCCCGTTCTCCAGGAAAAACCTCTCCACCACATAGAACCGCGTCTTGCCCCGTTCTTGCGCCGCGGCCGCCATCGGCATAGCTGCCGGAATGGCCCCGAAAAACTGCCGTCGATTCAGGATCACGACGCCATTGTAAGTGAATCCGCCCCCGCCGGCGTTGCCCTCACTTCGCCTGAGCCGCGGCCAGCTCTGCCCTGAACGCCGCTGACTGCTCCCGCTCACCCAGCGCCTCATGGATCTCCGCCAGGTCCGATCTAGCCGAATTCAAGTAGCTTATCGCCGGATTCGCCTGCTTCGACAACACCTCATATCCCGCCAGACTCTCCAGCTTCGCCTTCCCGTACTCCCTCAACCTCAGCAGCACCCGCCCATGCTTGATCCGGGCGATCGCGATGTTCACGTGCTCCCGCGGCAGCGTCGCTTCATACATCTCCAGCGCCTGCGCGAACAACCTCTCGGCCCGTTCGTTCTCCTTGGCCGCCATATGCGCGCTGCCCAGGTTCGACAGCGCCGTCCCGATCAGATAGTGCTTGCCTGGATACACCGCCCTGTAGATCTCAAACATCTTCCCAAACGCCGCCTTCGCCTCGGCGTACTCGCCCCTCTGAATCGCAATATTACCCAGTTCGTTCACCGCCGACGCCACCCGCGGATGGTTCGCCCCAAACACCCTCTCCTGGATCCCCGCCGCCTGCCGCAGCAACGCCGACGCCTCTTCCAGCCTCTTCTGAAACACCAGCGCCCGCGCCACCATCGTCAGGTTCGATGCCGTCCGGAAGTGATTCTCCCCATAGAAGTTCCGGTTGATCTCCAGCGCCTGCCGGTGCAGTTTCTCCGCCTCCCCGTAATGGCCCAGGTCCTGCTGAATCGCGCCCAGGTTGATCAACGCCTCGGCCACCTTCGGATGCCCCGAGCCGAACGTACGCCGGTTCAGCTCCAACACAGTCCTGTTCAACGCCTCTGATTCCTTGTACCGTCCGGCGTAGAAATACACATTTGCCAGTTCGTACTGGCTCCCGGCCAGCGCGCCATCACTGCCTTGCTGTCCCGATCTCAACTCAACCGCCCGCTCCAGCACCCTGATCGCCCCGTCATAGTCGCCCTTCTCTTCCAGCACCCGGCCCAACCCATCCAGCGCCGTCGCTATCTCCGGATGCCCCGGCGGCAGACTCCTCTCTGCCAGATCCAGCCCCTCCCTCACCAGCCTCTCGGCTTCTTCCAGCCGTGCCTGCTCCACCCGCAGCAGCCCCTGCGCTACTAGAATCCGTGCCATCGCCTGTTCGCCGCCCGGCATCGACTTCCGCCGCGCCATCGCCTGGCTCAACAACTGGTCGGCCCGGTCAAACTGCCCCAGCTTCCTGCAAATCTCGCCCAGCGTTTCGTACAACTCCGCCTGCAACCCGCCGTCCTGGCCCAGTGCACCGGCTTCCTGGATACCACGGTCCAGCAGCGCCACCACCCGCAAATCGTGCGCCGGACCAGCCTCCTCGTCCCCGCCTTGAAACAGATTCAGCATGAAACTCTGGATCCGTTGCGCCTTGGCTGCTTCGCTCAGCGCCGCATTCCGCTCCTCCGCCAGCCTCACCGTGAAGTAAACGCCCATCGCCGCCATCAGCACTGCCGCACTCGCGGCCCCGGCCACCGCCTTCCGGTTCCTTCTGACAAATTTCCCCATCCGGTATCCCACCGTGTCCGGACGCGCCTCCAGCGGCTCGCCCTTCAAATACCGGTCGATGTCCCGGATCAGCGCCTCCACTGACCCGTACCGCTTCGACGGATCCTTGTGCATCGCCGTCAAACAGAGGACGTCCACATCG
>JACZJQ010000159.1 GCA_014860455.1 Bryobacteraceae bacterium
GCTCAGGCCTTTGTCGCTCACGTGCTCGGCCGCATGAGCTAAACTCCCTCCCAGATGTCCGCCTCGCGCATCTTGGTTGTTCGGCTCGGCGCCATGGGCGACATCATCCACGCCCTGCCCGCCGCCGCCGCCCTCAAGCGCGCATTCCCTGGCTGCACTCTATCCTGGGCCGTCGAACCCCGCTGGCGCGATCTCCTGGATGGCGGCGGCCTCGCCGATGCGCTGATCGAAATCGACCGCCGCAGTTACTCTTCCGTCGCCCACGGCTGGCAACGCCTCCGTTCCATCGCCTTCGACCTCGCCATCGACTTCCAGGGCCTCATCAAATCCGCCGCCGTCACCCGCGCCGCCCGCGCCGCCGAGCGCATCGGATTCGAACGCGCCCAACTCCGCGAAGCCGCCGCGGGCGTCTTCTATACCCGCCGCTTCCACTGCCCCGCCGCCCACGTCGTCGACCGAAACCTCCAACTCGCCGCCCACCTCGGCGCATCCACCGCGCCCGTCGAATTCCCTCTCCCGCCCGGCCGTGCCGAAGGCGATCTCCCTGCCGGCCCCTTCATCCTCGCCTCGCCTCTGGCCGGCTGGAAATCGAAACAATGGCCCGCCGGGAACTGGTCTGCCCTCGCCCGCCTCATCCACTCCGAATCCCCCTACCAACTCGTCCTCAACGGGCCCCCCGCCGCCGCCCAGTACGCCTCCACTATCCCCGGCGCCGCCGTCCACATCTCCTCGGTCGCCGGACTCATCCACGCCACCCGCCTCGCCTCCGCCGTCGTCGGTCTCGACAGCGGACCCCTCCATCTCGCCGCCTCCCTTTCGCGCCCCGCCCTCGCCTTGTTCGGACCCACTGACCCCTCCCGCAACGGCCCCTACGGCCCCACAGTCCGCTGCTTGCGCGCCCCCGAAGCCGAAACCACCTACGCCCGCGGCTCTGAAATCCACCCGTCCATGCACGCCCTCACACCCGCATCCGTCTTTCGCGCTTTAATGGACCTGTTGGAGCCGTGCCGTTGAAACGAATCTTCCCCAAGTCTTACGCCATCCGCGTCCAGCGTCTGCGCGTGCCTTTCGGCTTCGTTCTCGCCATTATCTTTCTCTTTCTGGCCAGCCCCGAATTGTGGTCCCTGCTGGCCGGCCTTCCTTTTGCCGCCGCCGGACTCGCCCTGCGCACCTGGGCCGCCGGCCACCTGCGCAAGGATGTTTCCCTGGTCTGCTCCGGTCCCTACGCCTGGACCCGCAACCCGCTCTACCTCGGGACTTTCCTCATCGCCTTGGGCTGCGCCGTCGCCGCCGCCCAACCCGTCATCGTCGCCGCCGTCTTCGCCCTCTTCTTCCTCATCTACGTCCCCGTCATGGAGCAGGAACAGGAACATCTCGGCAATATCTTCCCCGCCTACGCCGATTACGCCGCCCGCGTCCCCCTACTGCTGCCCCGCCCGCCGAAGGTCCGTTCCAGCCTCAAATACAGCGGCCACCTCTGGCGCCGCAATAAGGAATGGAAGGCCTGGTACGGCTTCCTCGCCGTCGAGGTTTTCCTGCTGGTCCAAGTCCTGCTAAGCTCGGGGCGATGAAACTCACTTTCTGGGGCGCCGCCCAAACCGTCACCGGCTCCATGCACGAACTCAGCATCCAGGGCCGCCGCTACCTTCTCGACTGCGGCATGTTTCAGGGCCGCCGCTTCGAGGCCCGCACCCGGAACGCGACGTTTCCCTGGCCAGGCTCCTCGGTCGACGGCGTCATCCTCTCCCACGCCCACATCGACCATTCCGGCAACCTGCCTACCCTCGTAAAAAACGGCTTTGACGGCTCAATCTACACCACCCCTGCCACCATCGACCTCTGCACGGCCATGCTGCCAGACTCCGCCCACATCCAGGAAAAGGATGCCCTCTTCCTGGCCAAGCGCAAGAGCCGCCGCCGCGCCCTCGGCGAAGACGATCCCACCGAAATCGCCGAACCGCTCTACTCCATCGCCGATGCCGAGGCCACCCTGCCGATGATGAAGGGCATCCAACTCGGCGAAGAGTTCCAGCCCGGCCCCGGCTTCAACTGCCGTACCTACGACGCCGGCCATATGCTCGGATCCACCGCCATCTATATGGACATCGAGGATCACGGCAAGCGCCGCTCACTCGTCTTCTCCGGCGACGTCGGCCGCAAAAACCTGCCCATCATCCGCGACCCCCAGGACCTGCCCCCCGCCGACTACCTCATCATGGAGTCCACCTACGGCGACCGCCTCCACCAGGACTCCTGCTGTGTCGAGGATAAACTCGCCGACGTCATCAACCGCACCGCCAACCGCGGCGGCCGCGTCATCTGCCCCGCCTTCGCCGTCGGCCGCACCCAGCAGCTCGTCCTCGTCCTCCATCAACTCATGCTCGCCGGCCGCATCCCCGGCATCCCCGTCTTCGTCGACAGTCCGCTCGCCGTCAACGTCACCAAGGTCTTCCAGTCCCGCTCCGAACACTACGACGAAGAGACCAACGGCTTTGTCTGGAACGGCCTCGACCCCTTCTCGTTCCAGCAGTTGCGCTACATCAAGGAGGTGAGCGAGTCAAAGGCCCTCAACGATCTCCGTTCGCCCTGCGTCATCATCTCGGCCTCGGGCATGTGCGAATTCGGCCGCATCCTCCACCACCTCAAGAACAACGTCGAAAACCCGCGCAACACCATCCTTATCACCGGCTTCCAGGCCGAACACACCCTCGGCCGCAAGATCGTTGACAAACGGCAGGAGGTCGCCATCTTCGGCGAACCCATGCGCCTCCGCGCCGAGGTTGTCAAGTTGAACGAACTCAGCGGCCACGCCGACCAGTCAGAACTGCTGGCCTGGATGAAGCCGATCGCCCCGAAGCTGAAGAAGGTTTTCCTGGTCCATGGCGAACCCCGCCAGTCCCAGGCCTTGGCCCAGTCCATCAAGTCGATCTATGGTATCGAGACGCTAATCCCGCACCGCAGCGAGAGCTTCCAACTCGACTGATGCCCTCCCACCCGCGAGTCGGTACTGGGCCACTTCTTCACCCAAAATGGGACGCTTGGCCCTTTCGGTTCTGTCCCCAACCGGGTGTAATCAGGACATGGCTAGCGTACTCGGACCGCTCCGCAACATCTCGATGCCTCGCGCCCTTTCCAAACAGGCGGCCTTCGAGGATGAACGCGACCTTGCGGCTTCGGCCCAGGGCGCATCGCTCGGTTTCAGAGCGCTGTTGCCTCCGGCGGCGATGACCTCCGTCCTGCTCAATTACGCCTATCTTCAGTTGCTCGACCTGCTCACCACGACCGCCTTCCTGCTCGCCGGAGTGAAGGAAGCCAACCCCATCGTCGTGCTGGCAATAAACCTCGCGGCCAACCCCATCCTTGGAGTGGCCGCCGTGAAGGCGCTTGCCCTCATGCTCGGATTGTATTGCTGGTGGTCCAACCGCGGCCGCCTGCTCAAGATGGCCACAACCTTCTATGCTGTCTTGGTCGCCTACAACCTCGTCTGTCTAGTCCTCGGCCTTGGCGCGCGTTAGCCGATCAGGCCCCGCCCAACTGCACCAGATAGACGTTGAGCTTCGAGAATATGGACGAAATCGGTCCGGTCGTACCCCACGGAATCAACGCACCCCCAGCTACTGCCACGAACCCCGCCAACATCGCGTACTCCACCAGATCCTGCCCCTGCGAGTTCCGCAGGCGCCCAAGCCTGCTCACCAGTATGAGCAACCTCTTCCCGGCGCTTCTCATGGTAGCCCTCCAAGTACGTTCGTACTAGTTCCAGAGTCACCCCACTTCAGTTCCAAGACAACCCTCGTAAACCAGTAGAATGCTGAGGAAACCGCCTTAGGACGCAAGTCCTACCCTCCGGCAAATCCCTTCTCCCTCGCCCCCTCCGGAATAGTCCGCCGCCTGCCCGCGGGACATAGTTTTCAACAGGATTCCACCTGTGCCGCCCCACGGCTTCGGTATAATCGTGAATTCATTGCTGCTCAGTATTCTCATCCCGGTCTTCAACGAGCGCGCCATTGTTGAAAAAAGCTTGCGCGCTGTGCTCTCCGCCCCCCTGCCCGAGGGCCTCGACCGCGAACTGATCATCGTCGACGACTTCTCCACCGACGGCACCTCCGAGATACTCCAGCGCATCGCCGCCGCCGAACCATCCATCCGTCTCTTCCGCCACCCGGTAAACAAGGGCAAAGGCGCCGCCGTCCGCACCGCCATCGGCCACGCCCAGGGCGATTTCTGCCTCATCCAGGACGCCGATCTCGAATACGACGCCAACGAATATCCCATCCTCATGAAGCCGCTGCTGGAAGGCCGCGCCGACGCCGTGTTCGGCTCGCGCTACCTGGCCGGCGAAAGCCGCCGAGTGCTGCCGTTCTGGCACACCATGATCAACCAGTTCCTCACGCTCGCGTCCAACGTCTTCACCAACATCCATGTCACCGACATGGAGACCTGCTACAAGGTCTTCCGCTCCGACCTGCTCAAATCCATCCCCATCCGATCCGACCGCTTCGGCTTCGAGCCCGAGATCACCATGAAGTGCGCCAAGCGCAAGCTGCGCATCTACGAGGTGCCGATCTCCTACCACGGCCGGACGTATGAGGAAGGCAAGAAGATCGGCTGGTGGGACGGCGTCAAGGCGCTGTTCGTCATCCTCCACTTCTGGATCATCGACGACCTTTACGTCGAACCCTACGGCAAGGGTACGCTCGTCAACCTCACCCGCACCCCGGCCTACATCTCCTGGCTCGTCAACATCATCCGTCCGCTGCTCGGCGACGACGTGCTCGAAATCGGCGCCTCCACTGGCGCATTCTCCGGCCGCCTGATGGGCAAACGCAACCGCTACGTGGCCGCCGAGTCGGACCCGTTCTACCTCCACGCCCTCGAAAACCGATTCCTGCGCACGCCCAACGTCGAAGTCGCGCCGGTGTCGGCCTCCGAACCGGCCAGTTTCCCCTGGAAATCGGAGTTCGACAGCGTGGTGATGTTGAACGTGCTCGAAGGGCTCGAACGGCCCGATGAAACCCTGCGCGCCGTCTCGGCCGCGCTGCGCCCTGGCGGGCGCATCATCCTGCTCAGCCCCATGGGGCCGGGTCTTTTCGGCTCGGTGGACAGGTCGATGGGCCAGTTGCGGCGCTTCTCGCGTCCCGGCCTGGAAAAGATGCTCGCCGATGCCGGCCTTGAAGTCGACTCCTTCCAGTCGATTAACAAATTCGGCCGCATCCCCTGGTTCATCAACTCGAAGATCCTCGGCAGTCGCTCGCTGTCGAAGCTCTCGCTGAAGGTGTTTGACAAGACCGTCTGGCTGTGGCGCCTGCTGGACTCCATCACGCCTTGGCCCGGCCTGTCCGCCGTCATCTCGGCCCGCAAACGAGCCTAGCCGCCCAGCCTCACCCTCACCCGCGCGGAGTCGCGGGTCCGAGGCGCCCACTCCGCATCGATTGCATTGCCTTAGGCTCACCCGCGCGCAGCCGCGGCCTACGCCTTCGACCCATCGACGGTCGGGCCAGCCTCAACCTCACCCGCGCGGAGCCGCGACCGTGAGGGAGCGGACCCTTCGACCCTCCTGAACGCCCCGCTATCCGCGCTTGCGTCCCACCGCGATCAACGACACCCCGCCCCATGGCAGCACCCGTTCCAGCCGTTTCCAAAGCCAGACAAACCGGTCAAAGACGGCCAGTTGAAACCGCCCGAACGACCGCCGCCGCAACAGCCGCCCGTTCACCCACCATCCGATCCGCGTCAGCCGGTTGAAGTCGAACACCCGCTCCACGTCGAAGCCCGCTTCCCGCATCCGCGCATCCAGCTCTTCGCGCGTGTAGCGCCGGCAATGACCCAGCACCTCGTCCAACGAGCCGTACAGCCCCATCCCCTGCGGAACCAGCACCACCGCCCGCCCGCCGGGCGCCAGCACGTCATGCAGGTTGGCGAACCCCGCCCGGTCGTCCTCGACATGTTCAAGCACGTTCAGGCAGACCACGCTGTCTACCGTCGATTTGAGCGGCGCGAAACCGGCCGCATCGGCCGCGTCCACTCGGCGCGTCCGTACCCTTGGGTTCGATGCGAACCGCACGCCCAGCCGCTCGACATGTTCGCCATCGAGATCACTGGCCGTATACTTTCTCCGGCCCCGGCTCAGCAGCGCCGTCAGGTTGCCGATGCCGGCGCCGATCTCCAGCACGCGCTTGCCCAGATAGGGCGCCACCACCGACGCCATCCATTCGTTGAAGCGCGGCGTCGCGGCCAGCACGTCCAGGATGCGCGCGCCGGGGTTCAGGTAGACGTCGCGCCGCAGCCCGTACCACAGGATCACGAATGGCGTCTGCAGGGCGTCTCCGAGCCGGATCTTCTTGCCCTCGGCATAACCCCGGCCGTGGTAGGAGACCGGGACTTCATAGATCCGCGACCCGCGCTGGGCCAGTTTCACCGTGATTTCCGGCTCGATGCCGAATCCCTGGCTGCGCAGCGGAATGGTGCGCATCAGCGAGGTGCGGAACGCTTTGTAGCCCGTCATCATGTCGGTCAGGTTCAGGTCCGACACTATGTTGCACAGCCCGGTCAGGAAGTGGTTGGCGACGGTGTGCCAGTACAGCAACACCCGCCGCTCCTCGCTGAAGCCGAAGCGCGAGCCGAACACGGCGTCGGCTTTGTGTTCGATCAGCGGTTTCAGCAGCCGCATGTAGTCGCCGGGGTCGTATTCGAGGTCGGCGTCCTGGATGATCGAGACCGATCCGGCCGCCTTTTCCACCGCCAGACGGATGGCCGCGCCCTTGCCCAAATTGCGCTCATGCCGGAAGACCCGCACCGTGCCCGGGTGCGCCTTGGCCCACCGGCCGGCAATCTCGCCCGTTTCGTCTGTCGAACCATCGTCCACCAGCACGATTTCCCGGCCAAACCCGTCGGGTAACCGAGCCGCCAGCACGCGCTCCAGCAGCGCCTCCAGGTGGATTTCCTCGTTGTAGGCCGGAATCAGGATCGAGATGAGCTTGTCGCCCGCCATGCGTCCTCACGATTCTAGCAATCGCGCCGAATCCTTTTCGATTGTTACGGGCCATGCCATGCGGTTATCATGAGAGCCAATGGGTTACCGATTCCGCCACTCCATTTGTAACGAGGTCTATCAGGGGTGGGACTTCGACAAGGCGGCCAGACACATCCGGGAAACAGGCTATACCGGCATCGAGATCGCCCCGTTCACACTGGCCGAGGACCCCGCCACCATCCCCGCCGATGCCCGCGCCGAATACCGCCGCATCATCGGCGACGAGGGGCTGACCTTTGTCGGCCTGCACTGGCTGATGGTGTCGCCCAAGGGCCTGCATGTCACCACGCCGGATGACGATCTCCGCTCCCGGTCCTGGGATCATATCCTGCACCTCATCGACCTCTGCGCCGATCTCGGCCCCAACGGCGTCATGGTGTTCGGCTCGCCTCTGCAGCGCGGAACCACCGGCGGTGCCACCCGCGAGGAGGCCACCAAACGCTATGTCGACGGGCTGGCCGGCGTGGCTGGCCAGGCCGAACAGCGCGGCGTGAAACTGCTGGTCGAGGCGCTGCCGCCCAACCAGACCGACGTCGTGCTGTCGCTCGACGAAGCCGCCTCGATCGTTGCCCGCATCGGCAGTCCCGCCATCCAGACGATGTTCGACACCCATAATGCGGTGGAGGAGACCACGCCTCACGCCGAGCTTGTCGAAAAGCACTTCGGCGTCATCCGCCACGTCCATGTGAACGAGACCGACGGCGGCCACTGCGGCACCGGCGACTATGATTTCGCCCCGGTGCTGGCCACCTTGAAGCGACTTAAGTACCAGGGCTGGATCTCGCTCGAGGCCTTCGACTTCGCCCCCGGCGCCGAGCGCATCGCTTCTGAGAGCCTGCGCCACCTGGAATCCATCATCGAGAAACTATGAGTCTTGCCATCGTTACGGGGGGCGCCGGGTTTATCGGGTCCACCCTTGTCCGTTCGCTTGTCGCGGACGGCTACCACGTCCGCGTGATCGACAATCTCACCTCCGGCAAACGCGATAACCTCGCAGGACTGGATCAGGTGGACCTGTGCGTGGCCGACCTGCGCAGCCCAGGAGCGTTCGAGAAGTTCCTCGAACCTGGCGCGCCTGTCTACCATCTGGCGGCCATCCCCTCGGTTCCGCGTTCGATCAGCGACCCCGTGCCGTCGCACGAATCCAACATCAATGCCACGTTCAACCTGTTGCAGGCCTGCGTGGCGCGCAAGACCGGCCGCGTCGTCTATGCGGCGTCTTCGTCGGCCTATGGCGATACCGAGGTGCTGCCGAAAACCGAGCGGATGCGGCCGCAGCCGCTGTCGCCCTATGCCATGCAAAAGCTGGCCGGCGAGTATTATTGCTCCGTGTTTTCCCACTGCTACGGGCTGGAAACCGTCTCGCTGCGCTTCTTCAACGTCTTCGGGCCGCGCCAGGATCCGACGTCGCCCTATTCCGGAGTCCTGTCGATCTTTCTCAATTGCCTGATCGACCGGAAGGCCCCCACCATCTTCGGCGACGGCGAACAGTCGCGTGACTTCACCTTTGTCGAGGACGTAGCCGCCCTCTGCATGAAGGCCTCGCTCGCCCCCGCCGCCACTGTCACCGGCAACGTCTACAACGCCGGCAACGGCCACAGCTACACCCTGAACCAAACCTGGCGAATGCTCTGCGAAATGCGTGGCCTGGACATCCAGCCCGAATACGGCCCGCCAAGAGCAGGCGATGTGAAGGACTCACTGGCAGACACCCAGGCCGCCGTCCGCGACCTCGGCCACAACCCCAAGTTCACCTTCGAGGAAGGCCTTCGCCTCACCCTCGACTGGTACCAGCAATCCCGGGGCGAGTAGGACTCGGCGAGTAGGACTCGTCATCCCTGCCTCTCGCTCCCATGCCACTCCCGTCCTGTTCGCGAGGGCACGCTCTGCCAGGATTCACGGTCAACCGCCGAACGCCGTCAGCTCCGCCAAACCCGTCCTGACGCCACCCGCCGCCGGCATCCGCCCACCGATCTCGAAGCCCCCGCTTTGCCTTATGCCGCAAGACCAACCACCCGAACCGTGGCGTTCATGCTTTCTTGATCGCAACAATTCGCTTGTTCAACCGGTCTCGCTGCATTGCATCGGAGGCTTCGCTCAGGCGACGCTGCACGGTCTGCCGCGGCCTGCCAACCGGCCTGTCCGCGCCGTGCCTACTTCGCCCGCTTGGCGACGAACTCGCGCGGTTCGCCCTGTCCGCCCTCGCGCTTCATCTTCATCTCGTCGCCGGCGACGGTCCCGGTGAACGTCCATTTCATCGTGTTTCCGCCGAACTCGCGGGTGACGGTGAACGAGATCTTGTCGCCGTCGATCTTGCCATCGGCGATCGGCGCCGGTTCGCCGCGCCCGGACATCGTCCCGGTCAGCGTCGCCCCATCGGCCTTGAATTCAAAGGTGGATTCGCGCAACTCACCGTCGCGGCCAGGGATCTGAGCAACCCATTTGCCTGCGACATCGGCGGCGGAACAAACCATCGCCAGCGCAAGCGCCAGGCAGAACATGAGGAGAATACGTTTGGTCATCGTGCTGGATAAGGCGTCCCCAGGGCAGGTCCCCGTTACACGCCCCCTTCTTTCCTGGCGACGGCCACTCCCCCGAAAACCGCGCACCGCCGGGAGCACGGATGCCCTGCCCAGGCCACCAAACCGCCCGGGCCACCAAAGTTGATGCAAGAGACCCCTGAACCCTCCTTTGCCATCCGGAACCGCGAACGAAGACACCGCATCTCCGGGGTGATTCCCGCCAGTGCGCCTCCACGCCCGCCCCCATCCCCGGCCAGTAAC